>CP028150.1:672102-1008153 GCA_003028315.1 Neisseria mucosa
TGTTGCCGTCGTTATCGGCGATAAAGATTTCGTCGTCCCGCCTGAATTGCCCAGGCTCGGCCTTGTTTTCAATGGCGTTACTGGTGGCAATGCGGTGTAAATCCAAAATCATTTCAACGCTCAACGGCGTATTTTTCAATTCAACCGCTTTTTTCATTAGGTGATAGTTGTTCACTATCATGATTTCGTCTTTGGTTTTGGGCTTGCGCTGCGATTTGAGCATATCCTTGGCCACTTTGCGCGTGGTGGCAGCACCTTCCAATTGAGCGGATGTAATCGCTTCTTCCATAATCAGGGATTTGAGCAGGAACCTATTTTGCTCGCTTCTGCCGAAGCCGCCCAGACTGGACGTGCCGATAGTGTTGCCGCAGCTTTTGTCAATCAAATGAAGCCGTGCCTGCAAGGAGTCGGGAATGCAGAACCAAAACCGATGCCTGAACGGAAAATCAATCGGTTTTTGGATTTTCATGCGGCTCTCCTTGACGGCGCGCCATTTCATTCGTGTGTCCTCCGTATGAATTCGGCGGAATTTGTCCCAATGCAGGTAGGTTCCGTTTTCATCGGTTACGGAGAATTCAGAATAATCTTTGATTTCAGTAAGAAAATTTGAAATATCCATGTCGGGATTGTCAGTGGCGGAGTGAAACAACTCGGCAGTTTGCACCATCTTTTCGGTAAGATGCTGTACATACTCCTGCTGCAACAGGGCAAATTCCGGAGGTCTGGAGATTTTCATGATAAATACCAAAATCGCGCAATTTTTTATAATTGAGTTATTTTAGTCAAATTTTAGAGAGGTGAAAAGTATTAAAATGAAAATTGGTAAGTAAGCATAGTCTTTATAAATAGAGGAGGGTAGTATCTACCATCTTGAAAAAAACAACTGGTTCAAGCAGTATTTATTGTTTTCAGACGGCCTTTTTTAGATTAGCTGTAAAGGTCGTCTGAAAAGCAAAAAGCAGTCCGCAACTTCATTTTGAAGGTACGGACTGCTTTTGTTTGGACTCGGTTAAGGTCGTACTTTGAGGATGCCTTGCATCTACAACCGTTTAGCGGAATTCAAAGAACTCTAAATGTTGCGACCGTGTTTTCAGGCTGTCTGAGATGCTGCGAGTGAAACTTCGGCTGCCGCAGAGCCACAGGCTGCGGTTTGCGCTATCGCGGACGGTCTGCCCGATGTGTTCGGCGGTGAGCCTTTGGGTTTCGGAAGGGATATAGTGGAAATTGACATTGGCTTGCTGCGCTAAATTTTGCCAGTGGGCGAGCGTTTCGACAGGAAGGTTTCTATCGGCATGAAACCAGTCTGTCGGCTGGGTGGCGGGCTGTTTGGCAAGTTCGTTGAGTCGTGCGAGAAATGGGGTAAAACCGATACCGTTGCTGACCCAGATTTGCGCTTGTCCATCGGAAAAGTCGAAACGTCCGTATGCGCCGTCGATTTGCACGGTGTCGCCGATATTCAGGCGCTGCGGCAGGCGGCGGGTGTAGTCGCCCAAGTCTTTGATCACGAGCGTGAGCTGTTGGTTATCAGGCTGCCAGTCGGAGGCGATGGTAAAGGGGTGGCTTTCTCCGTGTGCGCGTAAAAAGAGGAATTGTCCTGCGCGGTGTCCCTGCCATTTCGGGGCGTTCAGGGTCAGGGAAAGCAGATTGCCGTTTTGATTTAGGGCGGATACGGTGGCGTTTTGCGGTTTGCCGATGCGCTTGAACAGGGCAATCAGCGAGCAGGCGATGCCTGCAAGTAAGGCGGCGATGAGCAGCCATCCCAGCGGTTGCGATCAATAGGCAAAATTTGCCAGCACGGTGGTGTGCCACACGAGCGCGAGATAAACGGGGACGATAAGTATGTGGAGTTTGGCAAACCAGCGGTAGGGTATACGTTTGATGAGGGCGGCGACAAGCAGGACGAGGGCAACATAAAAAGCGATTTCGCCAACTTCTTCGGCAAAGTGGCGTTGGGTAGCCAGCCAGTCTTTGAGCGTCAATATTTCCTGCATCGGCGGGCGCGGCGGCTTTTTGCCATCAAACAGACCGAGCTTTACCAGCCATTTGGGGAATTGCTTACTGGTCCAATGCAGGATGCTGCCTGAAAGCGCAATGATGCCGAACCATTTGTGCAGGCGGTACATTTTGTCCAGCCCGCCGAGCGGCGTTTCCAGTATTTTGGGACGCACGGCAAGTATCAGGCAGCCACTCATGGCCAGTATGCTGATGGTGCCGGTTAGTTGTAGCAATAGGTTGCGTACCGGAAATACGCCCCACTGGTCTGGAAATGATGTAGCAAGCAGCCATAAGGCGAATATGCCGCCGAAAAATATGGCTAAGGTAAATTTAATGTTTTTCATGGTAGTGGTCCTTACGGATGGGAATATGAAGCGGTCTGCGCCGTTTGTGGGGATTGTATGTGGGGAAAATTAGGTGGAAATTATTGGTGTGGGTCAGGGTGGGAAGGGTTTACCTGTTGAGGTCGTCTGAAAAGTTTAAAACAACCTGACCTTTTCAGACGACCTGAAAAGCAGCAACCCGTTTCATCGGCCATGATTCCGTTGTCCAAACGCGTTCAAATTCTTCGGCGAAACCGTGTTGTGCGGCGTAGGTTTGCAATTGTTGCAGCCAGGTTTTCGGGGCGATGTCGGCGGCGGCGCGGGTGGTGTGCAGCAGGTAGGGGCGGGTATCGAAAGCTTGGACGATGTGCTGGCTGACGGCGTTTAAGGCTTGGGGATTGTGGTCGGTTTGTCGGGCGATTTTTTCGTATTGCGACAGGGCGGCGGTTTTTGCGGTTTCGTGTTCGGTGACGGTTTGGGGGCTGTGTCGGGCGGTGGTAGCTTGGATGGTAATCAGGGGCGGCAGTTGCCCTTCGGTAAGCGCGGCGGCGAGGCGCAGGTGCCCGTCTAAAATCAGCCAGCGGTCAGACAGGGCGGGGAGTTCGTACACCAAGACGGGCGGCAGTTGGTTTTGCCGTGCATGTTTGCGCCAATATTTCAGACGACCGTCTTCGGCGTGGTGCGTTTTCAGGGCGATGAAGCGTTCGGCTTGGGTATAAAAATTGTTGTCCAGCACGTCGAAACGGCTGCCTGAAAATAGCCATTTGCGGTAGTTTTCGTCGGTTTCGGGCTGCCCCACGGCGGTGTCGTGCCAACATTCACCCCATTGCGGGGGCAGGGTTTGGGCGGGGCGGTAGTCGAAGTGCCATTCGCCGATGCCGAGCAGCCCTGCGTTGTGGGTGGCGAGTTGTTCGATGAAATATTTGTTCCAAAACAGGCCTTGCTTTGCGGCGGGTTGGCGGGCGATGTGTTCGTTTACGCGGCTGCCGATGTGCCCGACGGGTTGGTATGTCTGCCAGCTTTCGGCGTAGCTGCGGATGAGGTAAACGTCGTATAAATCGTGGCTGAAGAACGACCAGAACATGGGTTCATCGTTGTAAGTCAGGCTGAGGCTGATGCCGTCAGGCGTGTGGAGTTTCAGACGACCTTGCGTTTGACGGTCGATATGCAGGGCAAGGCTGTTTGGGGAGGCGGAATGGTGGGTCAGGCTGCCGCTGTATTGTTCCAGCGCGGCAGTTAGCGATCGGTAGTGCATGGGGTGTCCTTTGTGAGGCGTTCAGCGATAACTGATGACAATCATCGTACTGCCGTCTTTATTGTGGTAATACGCGCCCGCATTGCCCCAGGCAAATTGACGGCATTTGCCGGATGACGATGCTTTAATGGAACAAGGGGAATCGCCCAGCTGTTTATCCAGCCATCGATCAAACTGTTTTCTACGTTGCAATTCGTGCTCTTCCGACCATGCTGCCCAGCTATTGTCCTCGCCTATCGGGCAGAAGAATATGGATAAGCGCTCCAGCCGCTGCTGCTCGAACCGAGCGGTAAGGGTGTATTGTTCAGACTGTTTGGTAAATGACAAACTGAAAAATGTTATTCCCGCTTGCAGATGATTCGGGCTGGATTTTGGGAAGGATGCAATCCAGTCATCAAGCGTGGTGCGTGCGCCAATAATGTTGCCGTCCGGCAGGATGATGCTGCCGTTTTCAGGGTTTATCTTCATCGGTTTGAATTCCCAAATGTAGTTTTCAGACGACCTAAGGCCATGTTCGTTTTATCACGCCTTTAAGCCGCACGATTTTTCATTTCACCCACAACCGTCCCTGTCTCGCTAAATTCAAAGTCGCCAGCAACAGTAACATCACCAAGCCGGAACCTGTGGCGGCGAGGAAATAGCCTAAAAACAGTAAACGCTGTTCGGCAATCAAATGGAAACCGCAGCCCGTCATTGCCGCCAAACCGAACGAGAAACCCCAAAAGCTGGGGCTGAATCCTTGCTCCAGCATCCAAGGCAGAAGGCGCAGCAGCAACAGGAATTGCAGGCAGCCGTAGCCGATTAGAAGCAGCGAGAAGGTATCGATGTGTCCGCCTGATGCAGCAAAATAGGCGCCGCAGCCGACAAAAGCGGGCGCAAGCTGAATGCCGACAATACCGCGCACAGGGGCGTTGACGGGTGTGCCGGTGCGCAAACGGCTCAATATGGCAGCTTCCAAGCTAAGCCATGAAAACAGTCCCGCGCCCAAAAACAGCCAGGCGTAATCGGACCAACCCAATACCGCCATTGCGGTCGCGCTGACAAAATTGGTGGCAACGGTGGGCAGGTAAACAATCGGCGTGGTGGCATCGAGGGTATGGACGCCGCGCCACAAGCCGCCTGCGCGGTACATGGCAAATGCCAACTGTCCCGCCGTTCCCAGCAAAATCAATCCTTTTGCCAGTAGCGTTTGGTAGGGCAGTGCCGCCAAACCTGCCAGCATCGTGGTAATCGGAATCGCGCTGATGAAACAGCATTGCACCAAATCCTGCAAATCTTGTAAAAATTCGGGGCGGAAAAAACGGATTTTGATGATGTAGGCAATGACCAGCAGCAGCCAAAGCACGAAGGCGGCGGCTAACAGCGTTTCCGCAGCCCAATTCGGCAAAAGCCCGATATGCGCGCCGTAACGCCAAGACAAACCAAGCGCGAAAAGCCCCAACGGCATGCTGAAATAGCTGAGGGGGACGGGAAATTTTTTGGTACTCATGACAATGTGTGTGTTAAGGAAAGGCGGTAGTATAGCCGATTCAAATCGGTAAGCGCAGCTTGGGTCGAGACCCGATAAAGACGTTAAATTTGCCTGAGATATTGGGTTTCAGCATGAGCCGTCTTGGGTATGGATATGCTGATATTTGAGTTTATAGATGCGGTTTTCAGATGACCTTGTCAGATTCCGAGGTCGTCTGAAAAAGTATAGTGGATTGACTTTAAAGCAGTACGGCGTTGCCTCGCCTTAGCTCAAAGAGAACGATTCTCTAAGAACGTGTTCATTGTCTCAGCCTCTGCTGTAAACTATCGGCATGAACAGAAAAACCTACCCAAGCGATATCAGTCGCGAGCAATTTGCGCCTCTCCTTCCCCTGCTGGAAAGTGCCCGTAAACGCACAGCGCCACGCCAGGTGGACTTGTACGATGTCTTTTGTGCCATTCTCTACCTGCAACGCACTGGCTGCTCCTGGCGCGCTTTGCCGGGCGACTTCCCCAAATGGCGCACCGTGCATTCCTACTTCCAGAGATGGACCGAACCACGCGAGAGTGGCATCAGCATCCTTGAGGAAGCATTAAAAAAATCAGGTAGTTGCGGAGCGCTGCAAGCAGGGGCGCCATGAAGCAACTACTTTCCTGATTATTGATGCGCAGAGTGTGAAGAACACGGATACCGCCATGGAAAAAGGCTACGATGCGGGCAAGAAGGTTAGCGGTATCAAGCGACATATAGCGGTTGACACGCAAGGTTTGCCGCATGCCCTTGCGGTAACGACGGCGGATGTTACGGATAGAAAAGGCTGCCTGGTGGCATTGGAACGTGGGCGGGATAATCTTGGTGCGATACAAAAAATCCTTGCTGACGGTGGTTACACGGGTAAGGCATTTGCTTCGTCAGTACAGGAGTTGATTGGTGCAGAAGTAGAGATTGCCAAACGAAACGAATTGCACCGTTTTGCAGTATTGCCGAAGCGATGGGTAGTAGAGCGCAGCTTTTCCTGGTTGGAAAAGAACAGGCGGCTTTGGAAAAACTGCGAGCGTAAGTTGAGTACCAGTCTGCAAATGGTAGCTTTGGCTTTCTTGGGAGTCCTGCTACGAAGACTATGAACACGCTCTAAGGTGCTGAAGCACCAAGTGAATCGGTTCCGTACTATCTGTACTGTCTGCGGCTTCGTCGCCTTGTCCTGATTTAAATTTAATCCACTATAAATGTGTTTTCAGACGACCTTTAAAGGCAGCCTGCACTTTTAAACGGCCTTAAGCGCTATCCGCCCTGCCTGGGCGGCGGCGCGGTTTTTTTAGTACGCGCCCCACAGCATCAGCAGGGCGCACAATAAAAACAATATCCACTGGCCGAGTAGGAAATAATTTTTGCCGCGCGCACCGGCCATTTTAAGCTGTATCAGCCACACGGTGCACCACAGGCCCAGATAAACGGCAACAAAACGGGCAGCGGCGGCTTCCATACCGTCGAAAATCCGTGTGAACGCAAGCAGGCAGGCTGTGGCGGCCAGCAACAGCAAATCTACGCTGACCAACTGGAAGACGCACACAGCCTGCATCCAGTTGCGCGTACCCTGTTGCGTGCTGTTTTCTGCATCGGGTTTCAGGCTTAAGGTTTCGCGGGTGCCGACAACAAAGATGGGCAAAAAATGCCACGGCCAACAGCAGGGCGGCGGCGGCAAAGGGAATGTTCATGTTATGCTCCGATTTTGATGGTTTGGCATATTTCTTCTCGATTGCGTTTATGGCGTTTTTCAAACAGGTTTGCGGAAGGTAATGCAGTAAAAGCGGTTGTCCCACAGCAGTCGCGTTTTCTTTTCCTGTACGGTTTCGGGAATGTAGTTTTCGATTTGTGTCAGGTCGAAATCGGTGTCTTGGAAGTAGTTACGCGTGAATAGGCTTTTTTTGTATTGTTGTTGGATGAAGTCGGTGGTTTCGTCTGCGATCATGATTTTGGTGCCGGGCTTGGCAACGCGCAGCATTTCGTTGATGGCTTTTTGCTTGTCGCTGAAAAAATTAATGCCGCCCACATGGAATACGACGTCGAACATATTGTCGGCAAAGGGTAAGTCTTCGGCGTTGCAGTGTACCAAGTCCAAGCCTGCCGCTTTTTTCCGCCATACGTTGCGGCAGCGTGCCAACATGCCGAGCGACAGGTCGGCACCGGTCAAATCCAGCGCGGAGAGGTTGATGTCGGCGGGCAGGTGGTTTAAATCGGTACCAGTGCCGATGGAGACATAGAGCGCGGTGCAGTCCTGCCGCCATTCCAGTTCGCCCATCAGGCTGCGCCGCATTTCGTTGATGCTGTTGCCGTATCTGAAGCGGGCTATCCAGCGTTCGCCGAAATCGTACCAACGGGCGAGGCGGTTGTACATGTTCATGTATTTGGCGTTGTCGCCCGTGACGTTGTCGGAGTCGAGGCACAACAGGATGTCGTCTTGTTCGGGCGGAAGCGGGTTTTGCAGGGCGGGTTTGAGTTTTTGGATGAGCTTGGCGGAAGGCATGGTGCTTCTCCTGTTGAGGGTTGAGCGATGCGTATCTCGAGTCGGGATTCGGCAAAACCGTTAAAGCATTGGATTCATCTATCCGATTTATCCGGCGGGGTCGTCTGAAAGCTTGATTGTGGTGAACAGGTGATTTTCGGGTGGCTGCGCCGTTGCTATGTTGATTGAAATAAAGGCCGTCTGAAATCGTGTTTCAAACGGCCTTTTGACATAGTTTACGACAAGGATGGATTAGAACTTGCTTTTGATGTCGTCAATCAGGTTTTCGGCTTTTTCTTTTGCCTCGTCAACCAGATGTCCTGCTTCTTCTTTGCCTTTTTTCAATACGTCGCTTGCTTTTTCCTCAATGTCGGCGGCAACTTCTTTGACTTTGCCGATGCCTTGTTGGATTACTCCTTCTGCTTGGAGTTTGGAGTCGTTTAACAGTTCTCCGGCTTTTTCTTTTACATTACCGCTGATTTGGTCTAATTTGCCGCTCATGATTCATTTCCTTGATGTTTATATTGATCGAGGACCCACTATAGTCTAATCAACGGCTTATTGCAACTTGAGGGGTCGTCTGAAAATCTGTTTCAACAAAATGAAAACCGTTTTTCAGACGACCTGAATCATTTGCCCTTATCGTTTATTAAACCGTTTTTTTGTAAATAATCCCGCGCTACGTCCGCCGGTTTTTCTCCGCCCACTTTCACGCGGTAGTTCATTTCAGTCATTTCGGCTTCGCTGATTTTGCCTGCCAGTTTGTTCAATGCGTTCACGATGTCGGGATGCTGTTCGGCAAACTCGGTCTTCATCAGCGGCGCGCCTTGGTAGGAAGGGAAAAGGGCGATGTCGTCTGAAAGGACGGCGAGGCGGTATTGTTTGAGGTCGCTGTCGGTGGAATAGGCCTCGACGAGGTCGATTTTGCCGTTTAGGAGGGCGGTGTAGCGCAGGGCGGGTTCGAGCGTCGAGAGGTGGCTAAACTGTATGCCGTGTTGTTGCAGACCTTTGTAGCCGTCGGCGCGGTCGGTAAATTCGAGGGTAAAGCCGGCGCGGATTTGGTTTTGCACGCGTTTGAGGTCGGAGATTTTGTGCAGATTGTGCGCGGCGGCGTAGTCTTGGCTGACGGCGAGGGCGTAGGTGTTTTGGTATGCCATCGGCGGCAGAAAGGTCAGCCGGTGTTGTCGGGCAAGCAGATCTTTGGCGGTTTGGTAGGTCTGTTCGGGCGAAAGGCGGCGGTTTTGCTGTTCGGCAGGGACTTTGACCAGACTTTCGAGGACGGTACCGGTAAATTCGGGATAAATATCAATTTCGCCGCTGTTTAAGGCGTTGAACAGAAATGAAGTTTTGCCGAAGTTGGGTTTGAGCGCCACCTGCGCGCGCGGATTATTTTCTTCAATCAACTGTTTGTACATATTGATGAGGATGTCGGGTTCGCTGCCGAGCTTGCCTGCGATGGTGATTTTTTGTGCGGATGGGTTCGTTTGAAAAATCGGTGCCAAACCGATGGCGATAAGGATGGCAAGCAGGGAGGCGGTAATCGGCATTTTGTGTTTGGACTTTTGCAGTATGCCGATGCCGCCGCTGACCAGTACGGCGAGCAGGGCGGACAGCAGCGCGCCGGTAAACGTCATCGCCATGTTGTTGCGGTCGATGCCGAGCAAAATCAGGTTGCCCAAGCCGCCTGCGCCGATGAGCGCGGCGAGTGTTGCCGTGCCGATAATCAATACGGACGCGGTACGGATGCCGGAAATCATGGCGGGCAGCGCCATCGGTAATTCGATGCGCCACAACGCCTGCCATCGGGACAAGCCGAACGCGGTGTGCGCTTCTTTGATGGCGGGATCGATTTGGCTCAAACCGAGATAGGTGTTTTGAAAAATCGGCAACAGGGCATAGAGCGTCAGCGCGATCAAAACCGGCGGCGAACCGATGCCGACAAAGGGAATCAGCAAGCCGAGCAGCGCGAGGGACGGGATAGTTTGCAGGATATTGGTTACTTGTAAAACACCTTCCGCCCAACGCCGTTTGTCTGCCAGCCATACGGCCAGCGGCACGGCAAGCGCAACGGCGCAAAGCAGGGCAATCAGGGAGAGGCGGAGGTGTTCAAGCGTCGCCTGCCACAGTTCGGCAGGCGGGACAGGAAGGAAATCGGGCATAAGGTGCAAATCAAACAAAAAAGAACTTCACTACAGCAAAAGGTCGTCTGAAACATTTTCAGACGACCTCGGAGGATTATAAGACAGCGTCAAAGCCCCCATCTTCCACCGCCTCAATCAATGCGGCAGGATTGGTTTTCGCAGGGTCGAATTCAATGACCGCATTTTTGTTCTCCAAACTGACTTTGGCTTTGGCAACGCCTTCCGTGTTTTCCAAAATACGGGTAACGCTTTTCACGCAGCCGCCGCAAGTCATGCCGCCGATATTGAGGGTAAGGGTTTCCATAGGATTTCCTTTCTGTAAACGAATCGAGCCTAAAAGCCAATAAAATGTGATGGATTAACAAAAATCAGGACAAGGCAGAGAAGTGCGCCATAGTTCAAGTTCAATCAACTATAACCCCAAATGTAGGGGAAAAGTCAAGCAGGTCGTCTGAAAACCTGCCATCGTTTATCTGCATCATTCGAGCCATCATGCTACCTTTGATTTGTCCCATTGTTCACAAAGAGTAAAATTGATATTGTTATTTATTACAAATGCTGTATTATGTTCGGGTAATTATAACAAATAAAATAATGATATCATAAATTTCTAAATATCTCCTTTATCCGCCATTCAGGCGACCTCATTCCACAGATTTTAGACTTTTCAACACTTCAAGCCATTTTGTATGGCTTGTTCGTTAAATTTTGCACGTTTTAAATTTGGAGAATTGACGTGAATTTTGACTATATTGCCCACGTCCGCAAATCGGACGGGCAGCCTCAATCTTTGCAAACGCATCTAATAGAAACCGCCGAGATCGCCAAATTATTGGCAGCCAAGCTGGATTTGGATCAGGCGGGCGAGTTACTCGGACTCATGCACGATTTCGGTAAATACTCCCAAGATTTCCAAGAATATATCAAAAGCGTAACCGGCATTAATCCCGACGCAGATGATTATGTTTTGCCCAATGGAAAAAAAATTGACCATTCCACCGCCGGCGCGCAATGGGTTTACCGCGAATTGAGAAAATTCGGTGCGGCGCAGGGAATCGGCGAATTGTTCGGGCAAATGCTGGGTTTGTGCATTGCTTCACATCACGGCGAAGGCTTGATTGACTGTTTGGACGATGAGGGCAACGCTGTTTGGAAAAAGCGGTTTGAAAAGGATGATGAATTAACACACTTGGCAGAATGCGAGCAAAATGCCGATGAAGCCGTTCAACAGAAAGCACGTGAATTGGTAGGAGAAAACCTGATTCGCAGCCTGCTCAAAGCAGTGAAACCGATTCTTTCCGACCCAGCAAGCAACGACAAAATCAAAGAGTTTTACCTCGGCTGCCTGACCCGTTTCCTGTTTAGCTGCCTGATTGATGCCGACCGTATCAACAGCTCGGATTTTGAGCGGGAAGCGCAGAAAGAAGTCCGCCGTTTGACCGAAAAACCAGATTGGCAATCGGCAATCGATAAATTGGAAGCCAAATTAGCGGGTTTTGAAAATCGTCCTGTCGAAGAAATCAAACCTATTGACGAAATCCGCCGCAAAATTTCAGACGACTGCTTAAAAAGAGCGGCCGATTCTCAAGGTATTTATACACTGACTGTACCGACCGGCGGTGGTAAAACATTAGCCAGCCTGCGCTATGCCCTCCATCATGCGCAAAAGCATCATCTCGACCGCATCATCTACATCATTCCCTACACTTCTATCATCGACCAAAATGCCCAAGCCGTGCGCGAAATTCTCGGCGAAGATTGGGTGCTCGAACACCATTCTAATTTAGAACCTGAAAAACAAAGCTGGCAGGACAAACTGCTGTCCGAAAACTGGGATAAGCCTATTGTCTTTACCACCATGGTGCAGTTTTTGGACGCATGGTTTGGCGGCGGTACGCGCGGCGCACGCCATATCCACCCGATGACCAATGCGGTGCTGATTTTTGACGAAATTCAAACCCTGCTTGTGAAATGCGTGCATTTGTTTTGCAACGTTTTGAACTGGCTGACGACGTTCGGCAAAAGCACGGCGGTTTTGTGTACAGCGACGCAGCCTTTACTCGGCGAATCGGGCTTGCAGAATTTTCCCGAAGGGAAAAGGGAAAGCATTGCCGCGCGCGGTTTGTTAAAGCAGCCTGCACATGCCGAAATCATGGGAACTGATGAGCAAAGAGAAGAGCTTTATCAAAAGTTATCGCGCGTGGAAATCCGATTCAACGAAAAAGCAGGCGGCTGGAATGTGAAAGAAGCGGGCACGTTTTTGCTGAAACAGTTTCAGACGACCCCAAGCTGCCTGTTTATTGTCAATACCAAAAAATGGGCGCAGGAGCTTTATCAGTATTGCAAGGGGCAGAACGTGCCGCCCGAGACCTTGTTTCATTTAAGCACCAACCAATGCGCGGCTCACCGAAAAGCGATTTTTGACACCATCAAAGGTCGTCTGAAAAACAAAGAGCCTGTTATCTGCATCAGCACCCAGTTGATTGAAGCCGGTGTGGATATTTCCATGGCTTGCGTGATTCGCGCCTTGGGTGGGCTGGACAGCATTGCCCAAGCAGCGGGGCGTTGCAACCGGCATGGAGAGAAGGAAGGCAAGGGGCAGGTTTGGGTGTTGAATTTACAGGAACAGGATTTTACCCGGATATTGCCCGATATTCAGGCAGGCAAAAACCATGCCGAACGTGTGTTTCGCGATTTTGCCGGACAGGATATTTTGCAGCCAGAAGCGATAAAGCGTTATTTTGAATACTATTTTTACCAGCGCAGCGATGAAATGTCGTATTCCGTCAAAAGCAGCGCAACGGGTTCACTGCTGGATTGGCTGAGCGATAATAAAAACAATCCTGGCGGTAATATAAATATAAATAACCGCAGAACTGGAAAAATCCAACTGCTGATGCAATCCTTCAAAAGCGCAGGGCGCGCTTTCCAAGCCATAGACGCGCCGACACGCGCCTTGATTGTGCCGTATGGCGAAGGTACGGAACTCATTGCCAAACTCTGCGGCGAATGGAATCCCCAAGAAATGCACCGCACTTTGCAAAAAGCCCAGCGTTACAGCGTGAACGTCTTCCCCAACGTTTGGGATAAATTGCAAAAAGAAAATGCCTTACACGAAACCATTGAAGGTTCTGGCATTTATTATTTGGATGAACGCTATTACAACAATGAATTCGGCCTGTCTTTAGACGAAACAAGCGAAATGACTTTTTACGACTTATAGGAGCAATATGGACAGCAAAATCAGTTTCCGCGTATGGGGGCGGCAAGCCTTGTTTACCGACCCCGTTACCAAAATTGGTGGCGAAAAATTCAGCTACCAAGTGCCGACATACGAAGCCATTAAAGGCATTGTCAAAAGCATTTACTGGAAACCCACCTTGATTTGGCATATCGACCGCATTCGTGTAATGAAACCCATCCGCACCCAAAGCAAATCCACTAAGCCGCTGGATTGGAACGGCGGCAACACCTTAGCGATTTACACCTTTTTGCAGGACGTGGAATACCAAGTGGAAGCTCATTTTGAATGGAACGAGCATTGGGAAGAATTGGCAGGCGACCGCAATTTCGGCAAACATATCGCCATTGCCAGAAGAATGTTGGAACGCGGCGGACGGCAGGATATTTTTCTCGGTACGCGCGATTGCCAAGGCTATGTCGAGCCGTGCACTTTCGGAGAAGGCGAAGGGTTTTACGATGAAATCGACAACTTAGATTTCGGCCTGATGTTCCACAGCTTCGGCTATCCCGAAGAAACAGGAAAGCCCGAATTGGTCAGCCGTTTTTGGATGGCAAATATGCAAAACGGCGTGATTGAATTCCCCAGTGTAAACGAAAGTGCAGGCTGCCTGAAAACCCGATTTATCCGCAAAATGCAGCCTGAAAAACCGTTCAAGCGCGGCGAAAACGTCAAGCCTGTGGAAGATGAAGCCAAGGAGCTAGGATTATGAGCTGGATGCAGAAACTTTATCGGACGTATGAAAGCATTTTGGAACAGTGGGTTACCGATGATGCCGATCCGCTGACGCCGGTCGGGCATACCATCCAAAACGCGCATATCGTTATCGTGATTGACGGTCAGGGCAATTTTCAGACGGCACGCGTGATGCCGCCGAAAACGGCGATTTTGCTGCCTGCCACCGAGTCGTCTGAAAACCGCACCAGCGGCGAAGCCCCGCATCCGCTTGCTGACAAAATCCAATATGTCGCCAAAGATTACGCCGATTACGGTGGCGAAAAGAAAGCCTATTTTGAAGGCTACCTGAAACAACTCAAAGCATGGTGCGAATCGCCTTTTGCCCATCCTAAAGTGCAGGCTGTGTTGCACTATGTTGCCAAAGGACGGGTGGTTGCTGATTTGGTGGAAGCAGGCATATTTCCGCTTGATTCGGACGGCAAAGTGTTGAACAAATGGGAAACAGAAGGCGATGCGCCGCCGATTTTCTCCGTGCTGCCTAAAACCAAGGGCGAAATCGAATTCAGCTCGGCATTGGTGTGCTGGCAGGTGGAAATTGCAGGCGACGTACACAGCCAAACATGGACGGACAAAACTATACAGCGATCTTGGGCGGATTACGCCGCTTCGGAAAAAGCCGAAAAAGGTTTTTGCTTGGTGCAGGGCGAAGAAACTGTCATTTCCACCATGCATCCCGCCAAGCTGCGCCACACGGGCGATAAAGCCAAACTGATTTCTTCCAACGATACGGCGGGTTACACCTTTCGCGGGCGTTTTGCCACCGCCGAAGAAGCCGCCAGCGTATCGGCAGACGTATCCGCCAAGGCACACAGCGCGCTGCGTTGGCTGATTTCCCGCCAAGGCATCCGAAACGGCGACCAAGTTACCGTCGCCTGGGCAATCAGCGGCAAACCTATTCCGTCGCCGATGAAAGACATTTCCAGCGAAATTGATTGGGATAATCTGGACATCAGTGCGGTTGAAAATCCTGATGAATTTTCATCGCAAACATCGTCTGAACAGCCGTCCCCCAATTGGTCAGTAAATATCGGGCGTGCTGCTGCACAAATTATCAAAAAGAAACTGCATGGCTATCAGGCAGAATTGAAAGCCCACGAACAAATCTCCCTGATTATGCTCGATTCCGCCACGCCGGGGCGCATGGCATTAACTTATTACCAAGAATTTCTGCCTGCCGATTATTTCGCTAATTTGGATGCATGGATTGACGATTTTTCTTGGTATCAGCGTTACAGCATTGAAGTTCCAAACGGCAAGAAAACCGACAAGCGCACCCAATGGCGCTTCGTCCCGCCTTCGCCTTACAGCATTGCCGAAGCCGTGTACGGCAAATCCCTGTCCGACACGCTCAAAAAACAACTTTATGCCCGCCTTCTGCCCGTCATCGCAGGCGGAACATCCGTGCCGATTCCTGAAGATTTGGTGCGTCAAAGTTTTCAGGCAGCCTGCAATCCTAATGGCTGCGAAAACTGGGAATGGCAAAGAAACATCGGCGTCGCCTGCGCCCTATACAAAGGCTGGCGCGCTCGTCATCACGATTTATCACAACGGAGAACTTACCCTATGAGCTTGGATACCCAAAACCGCTCGCGCGATTATATATTTGGTAGATTACTAGCAGTTGCCGAACATTTAGAACGCACCGCGTTGAGAATAGCTAACGAAACCCGTGCAACCAATGCGGAAAACTATATGCAGCGTTTTGTTATGCGTCCGTTTCATACCTGGGAGCAGCTTGAAACCAATCTGAAACCGTATAAAGACCGATTGCGTAAAGACTACCCAGTTAGGATTTCGGAAAAATTTGTTTTAACCAGCCCGATAGGCTTTTTGAACAATCGAGAAAATGAAATTAATCAGCTTATATGCGTGCTGGATGATTTGAAACAGGAAGGATGCGATTTAGACAAACCTTTGGAACCGGAATTCCTGTTGGGATACCACAGCCAAAAAATGGCGTATCGCAACAAATCCAACCAACCCGATCAAGAAGTAACCGAAACCCACGAATAACCCATTTAAAGGAAAACTAAAATGAGCTTAACCAAAAAAATCGACTTCGCCTTAATCCTGAAGGTAACCAACGCAAACCCTAACGGCGACCCCTTAAACGGCAACCGCCCGCGTGCCGATTTCCAAGGTTTCGGCGAAATGACCGATGTGTGCCTGAAACGCAAAATCCGCGATCGCCTGCAAGACAGCGGCGAGAGCATCTTCGTACAATCGGACGAAAAGAAAACCGACGGCATGACCAGCCTGGCCAACCGTGCCAAAGATAAAGATGTCGGCTTGGGCGCGGATGCTTTTAATGCCAAAAAAGCCAACAAAGACGACACCGCCAAAAAAGCCTGCGACAAATGGCTGGATGTGCGCAGTTTCGGACAAGTTTTCGCATTCAGCGGCGACGGTAGCAGCGGCATATCCATCGCCGTGCGCGGCCCCGTTACTATTCAATCCGCATTCAGCGTTGAGCCGATTAACATCACCAGCACACAGATCACCAAAAGCGTTAGCGGCGAAGGCGATGGCTCGAAAAAAAGCTCCGACACCATGGGCATGAAACACCGCGTCGATCAGGGCGTGTACGTTGCCTTTGGCGCAATGTCGCCGCAGCTTGCCGAGCGCACCGGCTTTTCAGACGACGATGCCGAAAAAATCAAAGCCGTACTCACCAAACTCTTTGAGGGTGACGCATCTTCTGCCCGCCCCGAAGGCAGTATGCAGGTGCTGAAACTCATCTGGTGGGAACACAACAGCAAAGCAGGGCAATATTCTTCCGCCAAAGTGCATGGCAGCCTGAAAGTGAATGCCGATGGCGGCTATGAACTGGAAAAACTTGATGGTTTAACTCCGCAGGAAATCGACGGCTTCTAAAAACATTCAAAAAAATGACCGCACTTTCAACTGAGAGCCAAGGGGAAAATCAGGACATGCGCCTGATTCCCCTTTCCGCCCTGCAACACTACGCCTTTTGCCCGCGTCAATGCGCGTTGATACATAACGAGCAGGCGTGGGCGGAGAACTATTTGACCGCGCAGGGCAAGGCGCTGCACGAGCGGGTGGATTCGGGCGAGCCGGAAATGCGCAAGGGCGTGCGCTTTGAGCGGACGGTGCATGTGTCGGCGGAGAAACTGGGTATCAGCGGCGTGTTGGATTTGGTGGAAGTGGACACGAAAACAGGCAGCCTGAAACCCGTGGAATATAAACGCGGTAAGCCCAAACCCGACCCAATGGACGAAATCCAACTTTGCGCCCAAGGTTTGTGCTTGGAAGAAATGACCGGGCAAACCGTCTCTGAGGGTGCGCTATGGTATATGCAAACCCGCCACCGCGTCCCCGTTGTGTTTTCAGACGACCTGCGCGCCCAAACACTCGCCACCATCGCCGCCGTGCGCGACCTTCTAAACAGCGGCCAAACCCCGCTGCCCGCCTACGGCAAACACTGCAAAGCCTGCTCGCTGGTGGAGATTTGCCAGCCGGAGTTGTTGGGGAAACGAGATCGGAGTGTGGGGTATATAAATAGATTATTTTCACAATAAACATTCAAGGAATTGACTTTCTGTTTGAAGTGGTCTATCATGGATTCCATGACATCTTGTTATGGGAGAAAAAATGGGCAGTCGGAACGATAAAGGCTGGAAAATTCATTTTGAAAAAAGAGCTGATGATGAATTTTTATTCCATGTTAAGGGAATTAGAAAAATTGTTAGTATACTAATATTAACTGTATTTACGATTATCCATTTGATAGATGGATATTTCCGTTTCCATTCGTGAATATATTCATTTGTTTGTCTTTTGTCTTTAAAGGAGGTGTGTAAGAAGATCACTCTATAATTCCAGGTGCTTTATAGATGCCTGTGTGTTGAAACCTTGATTGTTTTTTGTTTAATTTGATTGAGTAGTACCGCCTTTTTTATGGCGGTACTTATTTAATTGATTTATCTGATATGCGTAGATACAAGATCTGATACTTGTGTCCAAAGATTTGTTGAGATTGATGTAATTTGAAATGATTGCTGTGGACTGGCAATGTCGGATTCGAGAATCCGACCTACCGTTTTTCAGGTGGATCAACCTGTTAAATACCTAAAAAAGTGCGGTCAAAACCCAAGGAGTTTCCCATGCGCAAACTGCAAAACACGCTCTACATCACCACCCAAGGCAGCTATCTGCATAAGGAGCGGGAGACGCTGGTGGTGGAGCAGGAGCGTAAGAAGGTGGCGCAGTTGCCGGTGCATTCCATCGGGCATATTTTCTGTTTTGGGAATGTGCTGGTGTCGCCGTTTTTGCTGGGGTTTTGCGGTGAAAATAATGTAAATTTGGTGTTTTTTACCGAGAACGGACGTTTCTTAGGGCGGTTTCAGGGGCGGCAAAGCGGCAATGTGCTGCTGCGTCGGGCGCAGTATCGGGTGTCGGAGCAAAATCCCGTACCGATTGCGCGCAATATCATTGCGGCAAAGATTCAGGCGAGTAAGCGGGTGCTTCAGCGGCAGATTCGCAATTACGGCGATAATGCGGCGATTCAAAGTGCGGTCGATGCTTTGAACATTTCGCTGCGGCAGTTGAAGGGCGCGGCCAAGCTGGACATGGTGCGCGGTATTGAAGGCGACGCGGCGGCGCGTTATTTCGGCGTATTCGGGCAGCTTTTAAGCGAAAAAAGCGGCTTTACTTTTGACGGACGCAACCGCCGTCCGCCCAGAGACGGGGTGAATGCGCTGTTGTCGTTTGTGTACAGTATTTTAGGCAAGGACATCAGCGGCGCGCTGCAAGGCGTGGGGCTGGATCCGCAGGTAGGCTTTCTGCACGCCGACCGGCCGGGGCGCGACAGTTTGGCGCAGGATATTTTGGAAGAATTCCGCGCATGGTGGGCAGACAGGTTGGTGTTGTCGCTGATTAACCGCGGGCAAATCAAACCGCAGGATTTTGTTACCGAGGCAAGCGGTGCGGTAAGCTTAAAAGCGGAGGCGCGTAAGCTTTTGTTCCAAACCTTGCAGGCGAAAAAGCAGGAGAAAATCGTGCATCCGTTTTGGGGCGAGGAAGTGGAAATCGGGCTACTGCCGCATATTCAGGCCATGCTGTTGGCGCGGCACTTGCGCGGGGATTTGGCGGAATATCCGCCGTTTTTGATGAGATAGGTTTGCAGGTCGTCTGAAAACGGGTTGGATGTTTTCAGACGACCTCTAAAGCAGCCTGCACATGGGAATACAAAATGCTGATGCTGATTACTTACGATATTTCGCTGGAAGACGCGGAAGGACCGGCAAGGCTGCGGCGCGTGGCGAAATTGTGTCTGGACTACGGCGTGCGCGTGCAGTATTCAGTGTTCGAATGCGACATCGCGCCCGACCAGTGGGTTGTTTTAAAAGACAAACTTTTGAAAACCTACAACCCCGAAACTGACAGCCTGCGCTTTTACCATCTGGGCAGCAAATGGCGGCGCAAAGTGGAACACCACGGCGCGAAACCGGCGGTGGATGTGTTTAAGGATACGTTGATTGTGTGAATCGCCAACCTATGGTTCTCATGAAAATGCGGCAGGGTTGGCGAACTGGGATTGTTCTTTAACAATAAGGATATTGCGAATGCGAGTGTAACGGAAAAGGCTGTGTTATACTCGCGTTCGCGCTTTTCTTGTGAGCTTAGCGAAATCGGGGCTGCGAAACCTGATGGGGCAAGGCTTTTGAGAGAGGCTCCAGCCGCCTTCAGGCGGCTGTGTGTTGAAACATACGCACCCATCGCGGCGGATTTGAGGGCATTCAACCAGCCGCCTTCAGGCGGCTGTGTGTTGAAACTCCCCGAAGGGTGTTACCCTTTAAGGGAGCCTTACCAGCCGCCTTCAGGCGGCTGTGTGTTGAAACATCCATCCGGTAGAGGCCGTGTTTGTGTTTACGCTCCAGCCGCCTTCAGGCGGCTGTGTGTTGAAACTTCCGCCAACTCGGGTTGACGGGAAAGTTCGAACCGCCAGCCGCCTTCAGGCGGCTGTGTGTTGAAACCATCGCCTGCCGTTGCCCTGCAACGGTTGCACACAACCAGCCGCCTTCAGGCGGCTGTGTGTTGAAACATTGCATGGGCGATTGGTCGTGCGCCTGATAGCGACCAGCCGCCTTCAGGCGGCTGTGTGTTGAAACGACAGGTCTTACCGCTGGGTAAAGGCAAATGTCCCAGCCGCCTTCAGGCGGCTGTGTGTTGAAACACAATATTCTCGGATTGTGCCGTTATTATGATTACCCAGCCGCCTTCAGGCGGCTGTGTGTTGAAACCTCTTGGATGCCCTTAACAAATGTGACTTCCGACCCAGCCGCCTTCAGGCGGCTGTGTGTTGAAACTGCCGCACGAAGATAGTAACCAACCACCTTTTCCCAGCCGCCTTCAGGCGGCTGTGTGTTGAAACGCTATCCAAGGCATAGAAATGCTCACGTTCGGATCCAGCCGCCTTCAGGCGGCTGTGTGTTGAAACCTTGACTGTCTAAAACTCCCGAATCTTTTAAAGCCAGCCGCCTTCAGGCGGCTGTGTGTTGAAACACCGATGGCGCGGCGGACCGCCTTCATCTCTGGGGACCAGCCGCCTTCAGGCGGCTGTGTGTTGAAACAGTAGCCGAGCTGCCTAATGCGTTGCCTTGGCTGCCAGCCGCCTTCAGGCGGCTGTGTGTTGAAACAGCAGAGCGGCGGTGTCGTTGGCTCTAACTGATCCAGCCGCCTTCAGGCGGCTGTGTGTTGAAACACCCGGAACAATCAATACTTCGAACGGAATCACAACCAGCCGCCTTCAGGCGGCTGTGTGTTGAAACATTAATATAAAAGGTCGTCTGAAATTCAGACGACCCCAGCCGCCTTCAGGCGGCTGTGTGTTGAAACTTGTTATTGCCGGATCTACGATAAAGCAAAGGAACCAGCCGCCTTCAGGCGGCTGTGTGTTGAAACATTACAGGCGCGGACGGCAACACGACGGCCAAAGCCAGCCGCCTTCAGGCGGCTGTGTGTTGAAACATCTATCCCGATCCGTTTGGCGATACAGGTTTTACCCAGCCGCCTTCAGGCGGCTGTGTGTTGAAACCAGTTCATGGGCTTTTCCTACTTGGAATCGGTAACCAGCCGCCTTCAGGCGGCTGTGTGTTGAAACATTTTTAGGGGATTGATGACGTAAACGGTGTGGGTCCAGCCGCCTTCAGGCGGCTGTGTGTTGAAACATTTGCGGCATTTCTAATTTGTGAAATACGGTCCCAGCCGCCTTCAGGCGGCTGTGTGTTGAAACCCAGTAAACGCAGGACACTCATAATGCTTTTGACCCAGCCGCCTTCAGGCGGCTGTGTGTTGAAACCCATGCATAATGTAAAGCCGAGAAACGATACAACCAGCCGCCTTCAGGCGGCTGTGTGTTGAAACTGTCGTATCGTCCAACATTTTGATTCAGTCTGCCCAGCCGCCTTCAGGCGGCTGTGTGTTGAAACAACGTTAGGTTGTGCAAAGGCGCACAGGCAGGTACCAGCCGCCTTCAGGCGGCTGTGTGTTGAAACGCCGCGATACTGCCAGCAGCAGGTATTTGCCAGCCCAGCCGCCTTCAGGCGGCTGTGTGTTGAAACCGATACCTTGACCAATACAGGCACGCCGTCGGGCCAGCCGCCTTCAGGCGGCTGTGTGTTGAAACTCCGGAGTGAGTTTATGGAATAGGCCGTCTGAACCCAGCCGCCTTCAGGCGGCTGTGTGTTGAAACACATTTAAAAACAATACTTTTACCTTTGAAAAGCCAGCCGCCTTCAGGCGGCTGTGTGTTGAAACGACGAAGATACGGAGATTATTTGGCTTGCATTCGCCAGCCGCCTTCAGGCGGCTGTGTGTTGAAACCAACGTTCATTTGCTGCTGCCTGATGTGTTCGTTCAACCCAGCCGCCTTCAGGCGGCTGTGTGTTGAAACCAACCCGGCAAACCTTTGTACATCGAAGGACGATTCCAGCCGCCTTCAGGCGGCTGTGTGTTGAAACTACCATTTTGGCGCAATATCTTGATGATTGTGTCCCAGCCGCCTTCAGGCGGCTGTGTGTTGAAACCCGATAAGCCGAGCTGCAATCAGCCGCGAACCAGCCGCCTTCAGGCGGCTGTGTGTTGAAACAGGAAGTTACTGAAAAAGCCACAGGAAGCGTATAGCCAGCCGCCTTCAGGCGGCTGTGTGTTGAAACAACAATTTTTTATCTATATTAAATACTTGCATTTCCAGCCGCCTTCAGGCGGCTGTGTGTTGAAACCGGCTCAGTTTACGGATATTTTTACGCAGTTGGCCCAGCCGCCTTCAGGCGGCTGTGTGTTGAAACAACAAACGGCAGCTTGCGGTAAACGCGGAGCTTTCCCAGCCGCCTTCAGGCGGCTGTGTGTTGAAACCGCGACGAAGCCCACATGAACGCGCCTTATCCATGCCCAGCCGCCTTCAGGCGGCTGTGTGTTGAAACACCTTAATCCATGCTTCATCAGCTTCAATGTATTTCCAGCCGCCTTCAGGCGGCTGTGTGTTGAAACGGCAACCAAACAGACAGGCGCCCTGGCGGCTGATCCAGCCGCCTTCAGGCGGCTGTGTGTTGAAACTCCCATTTGTTGCTGGCGTAATGGGTCTCGTAGTGCCAGCCGCCTTCAGGCGGCTGTGTGTTGAAACGTCAACTCAGCCTGATTGTCAGCCTTGACCGCCAACCAGCCGCCTTCAGGCGGCTGTGTGTTGAAACAGCCGTCATTAGTCAGTGTGATGCGGCAATTAAAGACCAGCCGCCTTCAGGCGGCTGTGTGTTGAAACTCAGGCCACAACGCCGTACCGTCTTCCTGAATAGCCCAGCCGCCTTCAGGCGGCTGTGTGTTGAAACCCTTGTTGCCCGATGGGGCATTATCGGTACGACCCAGCCGCCTTCAGGCGGCTGTGTGTTGAAACCGCCGTCAGGCTCGTCATCTGCTCGATGACGTACCCAGCCGCCTTCAGGCGGCTGTGTGTTGAAACCTGCCAATAGGACCGATACGCCCCTTATTTACATTACCCAGCCGCCTTCAGGCGGCTGTGTGTTGAAACCGCTAACGCGAAAACGCATGAGCAAGACGACCAAGCCAGCCGCCTTCAGGCGGCTGTGTGTTGAAACCAGCGGTTGATTGTAGCTTCATCCACATCAAAAACCAGCCGCCTTCAGGCGGCTGTGTGTTGAAACTTCGCATCGGCTGTTTCCGCCGCGCCTGAAATGAACCAGCCGCCTTCAGGCGGCTGTGTGTTGAAACTCACGTCAAATCAAGATGGTATTACGTCATCATCGCCAGCCGCCTTCAGGCGGCTGTGTGTTGAAACTTTGATACTACTCAATTTCACAAACAATAAAGCCCCAGCCGCCTTCAGGCGGCTGTGTGTTGAAACTCCGAAGTGCTGTCGCGGCGCATATCTGCCGCTACCAGCCGCCTTCAGGCGGCTGTGTGTTGAAACCCCACGGTTGTGGACGGAGAACGTCCTAAAACCAACCCAGCCGCCTTCAGGCGGCTGTGTGTTGAAACCTTAGATACTGCGTACATGAGCACCACTTGAAAACCCAGCCGCCTTCAGGCGGCTGTGTGTTGAAACCCGCTTTTAAGCCCTGCGTATTGGAACACTGGGCCAGCCGCCTTCAGGCGGCTGTGTGTTGAAACAAGGTGTACGGATGGAGCCGCTGAACAACACGGCCCAGCCGCCTTCAGGCGGCTGTGTGTTGAAACATAAAAAAAACTTAAACCATCACGCCCCCTACCCCCAGCCGCCTTCAGGCGGCTGTGTGTTGAAACACCTGGCTTTAAATCAGTTATTTCATCCGCATACGCCCAGCCGCCTTCAGGCGGCTGTGTGTTGAAACGGCAGGATACAGGGTGATTCGTAATGTTGATTGATCCAGCCGCCTTCAGGCGGCTGTGTGTTGAAACCTCTCCGCCGCCGTCCTACACTTCGCGCGATACCCCAGCCGCCTTCAGGCGGCTGTGTGTTGAAACCGCCATAACAGCCCGATGCGTAACCAAATCATGACCCAGCCGCCTTCAGGCGGCTGTGTGTTGAAACGATATGAGCGGAAAAGCCAAACGCCCTATCGGGCCCAGCCGCCTTCAGGCGGCTGTGTGTTGAAACTCCACCGCTGTGTCGGGTCGTTCTGACCCTGACCCAGCCGCCTTCAGGCGGCTGTGTGTTGAAACCCTCTTTGGGAAATGTGGATGTTACAACATGGAAACCAGCCGCCTTCAGGCGGCTGTGTGTTGAAACCTTGCCGAGTATATGCAGGAAGAAGGAATCCAACCAGCCGCCTTCAGGCGGCTGTGTGTTGAAACCGCCGATTGAAAAGCCTTTGTAAACGCCTGTTTTCCAGCCGCCTTCAGGCGGCTGTGTGTTGAAACTTTTGCAAGCATATGTGTCAGAATTGCGTATGACCCAGCCGCCTTCAGGCGGCTGTGTGTTGAAACCCTCAAGACGATGGTACAACCGCTTTGACATGGGGCCAGCCGCCTTCAGGCGGCTGTGTGTTGAAACAATTTGTTGGTCAATTACAGCAATGTTTTGATTGACCAGCCGCCTTCAGGCGGCTGTGTGTTGAAACTTACATTATCCCTAAGCCTGAGTTTGATTTTCCTCCCAGCCGCCTTCAGGCGGCTGTGTGTTGAAACCTTCATGGCATAACCTTTCGTTTGTAATGTTTTCCAGCCGCCTTCAGGCGGCTGTGTGTTGAAACACGCTGATACACCCGAACTAGCACTAGATCGCATGCCAGCCGCCTTCAGGCGGCTGTGTGTTGAAACCGCTGATTTTATTCATGCCGTTTGCGGTTTCGGCCAGCCGCCTTCAGGCGGCTGTGTGTTGAAACTAAGCTGGATGTCAATCATTTCAATTTTGAATATCCAGCCGCCTTCAGGCGGCTGTGTGTTGAAACACCGCATCAAATTTCACACCGTCTATCAACACCTCCCAGCCGCCTTCAGGCGGCTGTGTGTTGAAACACCCGCCACGGCGGATGGACGACCGAATTGGAGATCCAGCCGCCTTCAGGCGGCTGTGTGTTGAAACTTGTACGCAACCTTGCCGCGGTGGTCTTCGACGAACCCAGCCGCCTTCAGGCGGCTGTGTGTTGAAACATCGTCTCCCTCAGGAGCATCTTCTCCCGCTACAACCAGCCGCCTTCAGGCGGCTGTGTGTTGAAACAACATAAGGGTCAAATTGTACAAAAATCTGTTCTCCAGCCGCCTTCAGGCGGCTGTGTGTGAAACGTTGAAATTGCAATTTGATGATGTCATTTTTCAGCCAGCCGCCTTCAGGCGGCTGTGTGTTGAAACCCCACTGATGTTGGATGCACCCAATGTAACCGGCCCAGCCGCCTTCAGGCGGCTGTGTGTTGAAACGCTGCCGTTGCCCACCAAATATACGGCCTTACTCCCAGCCGCCTTCAGGCGGCTGTGTGTTGAAACATGACTGAGTCTTTTTGGGATGCTCTTATTATTACACCAGCCGCCTTCAGGCGGCTGTGTGTTGAAACTTGCGCCGTCAAATCGTTTCAGGCTTGACTGAATACCCAGCCGCCTTCAGGCGGCTGTGTGTTGAAACAACATAAGGGTCAAATTGTACAAAAATCTGTTCTCCAGCCGCCTTCAGGCGGCTGTGTGTGAAACGTTGAAATTGCAATTTGATGATGTCATTTTTCAGCCAGCCGCCTTCAGGCGGCTGTGTGTTGAAACCCCACTGATGTTGGATGCACCCAATGTAACCGGCCCAGCCGCCTTCAGGCGGCTGTGTGTTGAAACGCTGCCGTTGCCCACCAAATATACGGCCTTACTCCCAGCCGCCTTCAGGCGGCTGTGTGTTGAAACGCTGCCGTTGCCCACCAAATATACGGCCTTACTCCCAGCCGCCTTCAGGCGGCTGTGTGTTGAAACATGACTGAGTCTTTTTGGGATGCTCTTATTATTACACCAGCCGCCTTCAGGCGGCTGTGTGTTGAAACTTGCGCCGTCAAATCGTTTCAGGCTTGACTGAATACCCAGCCGCCTTCAGGCGGCTGTGTGTTGAAACAAGTCATAGCAATGCACCCGAGACATCATCCGCAAACCAGCCGCCTTCAGGCGGCTGTGTGTTGAAACTAATGATTCAGGCATTGATACGGTCAGAACAGACACCAGCCGCCTTCAGGCGGCTGTGTGTTGAAACATGTGGGCTTCATCGCGGAAGATAACGATATAATCCCAGCCGCCTTCAGGCGGCTGTGTGTTGAAACCAAACCGTCGGCGGAGTATTAAATTATGCTCAAACCAGCCGCCTTCAGGCGGCTGTGTGTTGAAACAGCATATTGTACCCATGTCGGAGGAGCTGAATCTTCCAGCCGCCTTCAGGCGGCTGTGTGTTGAAACCGCGCCCACGCTTTATCGACATGGACGAAATCGCCAGCCGCCTTCAGGCGGCTGTGTGTTGAAACAAACCACCGCCATCATTGCTTTATCCCTGACCGCCCAGCCGCCTTCAGGCGGCTGTGTGTTGAAACTGCATCGGCAAATCAGGCGCGACCGTTGATGGGCCCAGCCGCCTTCAGGCGGCTGTGTGTTGAAACACGCCGTAGTAACTCGCCGAATCAGCGACCTGCGTCCAGCCGCCTTCAGGCGGCTGTGTGTTGAAACATGTGGTGTGATTAGAGAATTTACAAAATCGCCACCAGCCGCCTTCAGGCGGCTGTGTGTTGAAACTACACCGTCAATCCTGAACCCGTATCTTTCCCAACCAGCCGCCTTCAGGCGGCTGTGTGTTGAAACATCCGATTTAATGTAATCGCCAATGAAGTACGCCCAGCCGCCTTCAGGCGGCTGTGTGTTGAAACCACCAAAGGTTTCTTGATGTCCAATCGAGTTTTCCCAGCCGCCTTCAGGCGGCTGTGTGTTGAAACTCTTGCAGGGTTGCTGGCTGTTTTGGAAACTAACCAGCCGCCTTCAGGCGGCTGTGTGTTGAAACAAAAATTATTGAAGAGTACCAAGATGAACAGGGGCCAGCCGCCTTCAGGCGGCTGTGTGTTGAAACCGTGCAGGGGTTTCCGCCGCTGGCGAACGGTTGAGCCAGCCGCCTTCAGGCGGCTGTGTGTTGAAACTCAACGTTGGTGTGCCGACAGGTTTTATTTTGTACCAGCCGCCTTCAGGCGGCTGTGTGTTGAAACGTCAACTCAGCCTGATTGTCAGCCTTGACCGCCCCAGCCGCCTTCAGGCGGCTGTGTGTTGAAACCCAAAGCCGCCGAACGAATCACGAAGCTGACCGCCTCCAGCCGCCTTCAGGCGGCTGTGTGTTGAAACCGGTGCTACTGATTCCCCCATCGTGGCGAGGAAGTCCAGCCGCCTTCAGGCGGCTGTGTGTTGAAACGCCGAAATGTCGCCCTGAGAGCCAGTAGTAGTGGCCAGCCGCCTTCAGGCGGCTGTGTGTTGAAACGTCAAGTAAGCGTAAACAGCATCTTGTTTCAAGAACCAGCCGCCTTCAGGCGGCTGTGTGTTGAAACCGGGAAGAAGCCCCTCAATATCATAAGAGCCTGACCAGCCGCCTTCAGGCGGCTGTGTGTTGAAACCCTCCCATTTACGAATAGCTTCAGCATATGGAAGACCAGCCGCCTTCAGGCGGCTGTGTGTTGAAACTTTAAAAATCAGGAAACGCAGTAACCGCCCTTCCCAGCCGCCTTCAGGCGGCTGTGTGTTGAAACAGCGTCAAGCCCCATACGCTCAAGCAAATTAATCACCAGCCGCCTTCAGGCGGCTGTGTGTTGAAACGCTTTTCGGCAGTCCCCCCGTGTTACTAGTGGGGCCAGCCGCCTTCAGGCGGCTGTGTGTTGAAACCGTCTTCCATTGTCCGGAACGGGCATAGATTGCCCAGCCGCCTTCAGGCGGCTGTGTGTTGAAACAGACAAGTGCATTGTTTGTTTTTCGGGCGGCAAAGCCAGCCGCCTTCAGGCGGCTGTGTGTTGAAACACAGCTACATCGGGCGCGGTGTGGTTTTAGACGACCCAGCCGCCTTCAGGCGGCTGTGTGTTGAAACGAGGTATTGGCAGGCTAAAAAGATATGGCTCGCCCAGCCGCCTTCAGGCGGCTGTGTGTTGAAACCCACGTTCGTCATTCAGGCTGTTTCTTAAACCGGCCAGCCGCCTTCAGGCGGCTGTGTGTTGAAACATCTTTTAGCCTTTCGTATCTTCATCAGGCGGTATCCAGCCGCCTTCAGGCGGCTGTGTGTTGAAACAGCTTTGTCTCCGTTATGTCGGCAACATTTTGTCCAGCCGCCTTCAGGCGGCTGTGTGTTGAAACGTATCGCGTATAAAAATACTGCGCTCATGTGTTGCCAGCCGCCTTCAGGCGGCTGTGTGTTGAAACTGCCAACGTGGGGATAAAGTCTGTGGGGTTTAGCCAGCCGCCTTCAGGCGGCTGTGTGTTGAAACATTGGTCGTCTTACTTAATTCACTGTCGGCGTACCAGCCGCCTTCAGGCGGCTGTGTGTTGAAACAGCAATACCCGCGCCCGAACCATTGCCCGAACTGCCAGCCGCCTTCAGGCGGCTGTGTGTTGAAACATCAACGATTAAAACCGCACCATCAGGGATGACGCCAGCCGCCTTCAGGCGGCTGTGTGTTGAAACATCTACCATCACATAGTCGTACCAGGTCTGCATCCAGCCGCCTTCAGGCGGCTGTGTGTTGAAACCGCATCGCCAATCTGACGCACGAAATGCGGACTTCCAGCCGCCTTCAGGCGGCTGTGTGTTGAAACACAGACTCATTCAATCCGCGGCAATGCTTTTCAGCATCCAGCCGCCTTCAGGCGGCTGTGTGTTGAAACGATACCCTGAAAAAGACACTTGGTTTCTCAGGAAGCCAGCCGCCTTCAGGCGGCTGTGTGTTGAAACCAAAATGCGGAAAACTACTATGCTACCCTGCTGCACCAGCCGCCTTCAGGCGGCTGTGTGTTGAAACAGCCTACCGCGCAAAGCAGACCGCGTGAAGCCCAACCAGCCGCCTTCAGGCGGCTGTGTGTTGAAACTTATACCGTTATCGGCGGTCTTTTAGGCGGTGCGCCCAGCCGCCTTCAGGCGGCTGTGTGTTGAAACAACTTTTAACGGGCATGGCTGAGGGTAAAGGCTCGGCCAGCCGCCTTCAGGCGGCTGTGTGTTGAAACAGTCAATAACCCACGATAAAGAAAGGTCGTCTGAACCAGCCGCCTTCAGGCGGCTGTGTGTTGAAACACTGACGAATAACCCAAAACGAAAGGAAACGTATCCAGCCGCCTTCAGGCGGCTGTGTGTTGAAACAATAAAAGGTAGTCAGTCGAAAACCATAACCGCAACCAGCCGCTTTCAGGCGGCTGTGTGTTGAAACCAAAACTGCCCCTAATCCCTCCCTAGCTGCTCCACCCAGCCGCCTTCAGGCGGCTGGGTGTTGAAACACAGGCTGCGCCGTATATTAAAGGCAACGGCAATCCCAGCCGCCTTCAGGCGGCTGTGTGTTGAAACCTGAACTCCCTCAACACTGGGACGAGGTGTATCTTCCAGCCGCCTTCAGGCGGCTGTGTGTTGAAACAACTGGTTCGGTTAGCCACAACACGGTGCCTGATAGCCAGCCGCCTTCAGGCGGCTGTGTGTTGAAACCCCGCACTATATCCCGTCTGCCGACAAAATCAAGCCAGCCGCCTTCAGGCGGCTGTGTGTTGAAACTGTCATAACCGTAAACCAACACCTCATAATGCATACCAGCCGCCTTCAGGCGGCTGTGTGTTGAAACCTACGCGAACAGATGGGGTTTGATGAAGACGATGCCAGCCGCCTTCAGGCGGCTGTGTGTTGAAACTGCATCATGCTTACCATCATCCTTATAGACGTGCCCAGCCGCCTTCAGGCGGCTGTGTGTTGAAACAACAGCTACAGTTCATCCACAACCACATCAGCAACCCAGCCGCCTTCAGGCGGCTGTGTGTTGAAACATCATCAGTGACAGTTTGCAGACGTTTTGGGCTCCAGCCGCCTTCAGGCGGCTGTGTGTTGAAACAGGCAGCCCTGAAGCGTTAAAAATGGCACAACAGGCCCAGCCGCCTTCAGGCGGCTGTGTGTTGAAACAGGCTGAAAAAAACAGCCAAGTCGAAGCGGCACCCAGCCGCCTTCAGGCGGCTGGGTGTTGAAACCTATTGAAGCGTGATACGCGCGGCGGCGAGATACCCAGCCGCCTTCAGGCGGCTGTGTGTTGAAACATGTATTACAGTATCTTAGGCGACAAAAACGAACCAGCCGCCTTCAGGCGGCTGTGTGTTGAAACATTGTTGAACGTGCTGACGGGGGCGCAATCCCCGCCCAGCCGCCTTCAGGCGGCTGTGTGTTGAAACAGCAATGAATTTGAAGACGTTGCCTGAGTTACGGACCCAGCCGCCTTCAGGCGGCTGTGTGTTGAAACTGTCAAACTCATATGGTTCAAAATCATTGTAATGCCAGCCGCCTTCAGGCGGCTGTGTGTTGAAACAAACACTACGCCGTCCACGATTTTGCCGAGTTTTTCCAGCCGCCTTCAGGCGGCTGTGTGTTGAAACGGGGGTCGTCTGAAAGAGGCGGACAAGCGCATCGACGCCAGCCGCCTTCAGGCGGCTGTGTGTTGAAACGATGACTCCTACTATGCTTTTTTGCCGGATATGCCCAGCCGCCTTCAGGCGGCTGTGTGTTGAAACGACAAATCACTTCACGTCCGTGAAGCCTCCACAGCCAGCCGCCTTCAGGCGGCTGTGTGTTGAAACATGGGCTATAAGATGTATCAGGGTTACAAAGAAAAACCAGCCGCCTTCAGGCGGCTGTGTGTTGAAACTATCTCGGCGTATTTGTACCGGTCGTGGTGGGCTCCAGCCGCCTTCAGGCGGCTGTGTGTTGAAACATGACACAGATATTCAGGAGCAAATCCAGCACGGCCAGCCGCCTTCAGGCGGCTGTGTGTTGAAACTTTAAATGAATGATTCCCGCCTGTTATCTTTACCCAGCCGCCTTCAGGCGGCTGTGTGTTGAAACACGGCCAGTCGTCCCCATGTCTTCGAGGTCGATACCCAGCCGCCTTCAGGCGGCTGTGTGTTGAAACTTCCCATGCCTGCATCGGGTCTTTGGCTGCGCCCCAGCCGCCTTCAGGCGGCTGTGTGTTGAAACCAATCGCCTGACAAAGAACACACATGGGCGGACTGCCAGCCGCCTTCAGGCGGCTGTGTGTTGAAACGGCAGTGTACACGGTTTGATGTACGACGCTACAACCCAGCCGCCTTCAGGCGGCTGTGTGTTGAAACTGCATATCCTCTCAGAGCGTGTTCATAGTCTTCGTAGCAGGACTCCCAAGAAAGCCAAAGCTACCATTTGCAGACTGGTACTCAACTTACGCTCGCAGTTTTTCCAAAGCCGCCTGTTCTTTTCCAACCAGGAAAAGCTGCGCTCTACTACCCATCGCTTCGGCAATACTGCAAAACGGTGCAATTCGTTTCGTTTGGCAATCTCTACCTCCGCACCAACCAACTCCTGTACCGACGAAGCAAATGCCTTACCCGTGTAACCACCGTCAGCAAGGATTTTTTGTATCGCACCAAGATTATCCCGCCCACGTTCCAATGCCACCAGGCAGCCTTTTCTATCCGTAACATCCGCCGTCGTTACCGCAAGGGCATGCGGCAAACCTTGCGTGTCAACCGCTATATGTCGCTTGATACCGCTAACCTTCTTGCCCGCATCGTAGCCTTTTTCCATGGCGGTATCCGTGTTCTTCACACTCTGCGCATCAATAATCAGGAAAGTAGTTGCTTCATGGCGCCCCTGCTTGCGGCGCTCCTCAACTACCTGATTTTTTTAATGCTTCCTCAAGGATGCTGATACCACTCTCGCGTGGTTTGGTCCATCTCTGGAAGTAGGAATGCACGGTGCGCCATTTGGGGAAGTCGCCCGGCAAAGCGCGCCAGGAGCAGCCAGTGCGTTGCAGGTAGAGAATGGCACAAAAGACATCGTACAAGTCCACCTGGCGTGGCGCTGTGCGTTTACGGGCACTTTCCAGCAGGGGAAGGAGAGGCGCAAATTGCTCGCGACTGATATCGCTTGGGTAGGTTTTTCTGTTCATGCCGATAGTTTACAGCAGAGGCTGAGACAATGAACACGTTCTCAGAAAAGAACGAGAAAGCCAGACCAGCCGCCTTCAGGCGGCTGTGTGTTGAAACAGAATGGCAAGAAGGCGCGGATATATCAGATCAGGCCAGCCGCCTTCGGGCGGCTGTGTGTTGAAACATTTTGATTAATCATTAGGAGTATAATCATGCAGCCCAGCCGCCTTCGGGCGGCTGTGTGTTGAAACAACAAACAATCCTCAAAATGGTAGCTGCGATGGGTCCAGCCGCCTTCGGGCGGCTGTGTGTTGAAACATCGGCTCAGTGGCTGAACCGCGCATATCGGGACCAGCCGCCTTCGGGCGGCTGTGTGTTGAAACACTTAGTGGCGGTGTAGAATCTGCCCTTGCAATGTACCAGCCGCCTTCAGGCGGCTGTGTGTTGAAACTCCAAGATGCGGTTCAAATCGCGGGCGTTATTGCTCCAGCCGCCTTTGGGCGGCTGTGTATTGAAGCCACGTTCGCTCTGAAACGACAGATCCAGCCTCTTTCAGGCGGCTGTGTGTTGAAATAGACGACCTCTACCGTACTGGCGATTGATTTTGCTAGCCGCCTTCAGGTGACTGCGTGTTGAAACCCGTAGCCGAGGGAGCAGAGGTAGAGGCGCAGGCCCAGCCATCTTCAGCTAACCATATGTCGAAACCAGACTGTGTTTTCCTGATTTAAACCATCTGTAACCATTTACTTTTTGATGGTTATGTCTGAAAAATCATCTGTGGAATAGGAAATCGTTAATCCATCAAATCTCTGTTTTTCAGACGACTGTAATTGGATTTGTTTGGTTCTAATTAAATCAGATTTTTCCAGCTTCGGGCTGCCGGATAAATTTGATGCAATACAGGGTTTGATTAGCTAGGGGCTGGATAAAAACGGCAGCTTTGTTATAATAAAACTACTGGCAGTTACATACTTTTCTTGGCATTGCGCCGTTTTATTCATATTAACGAAAGAGGAAAACAAAATGTTTCCAGAATATCGTGATTTAATTTCCAAATTAAAACAAGAAGACGCCCACTTCGCCCGTCTGTTTGACGAGCATAATGAGTTGGACGATAAGATTACAGGTTTGGTTAATAATCCTGTTACCAGCGGTTCTGAAGAAATTGAGGAGCTGAAAAAAGCCAAATTGAAACTGAAAGACGAATTGTACGCTCTGTTGCAAAAGGCTTCAGGCAAGTAATCGGGATTTGAATAAGGTCGTCTGAAAATGCCAATCCAGGTTTTCAGACGACCTTTCGTTTGGGTTTTACAGCAATCCTTCTATCGGCAGGATGGAGAGAATTTTGGAGGTAACGCGTTTCCAGAATTTGGCTTCCGGCTCGGCGGAGTAGGTTTTCTGGGTGGCGGGGTCGTGCCAGTGCAGTTTGTTGTATTTGTCGAGGGTAACCTGATAGGCGTATTTGGGGGTGGTATTGACGAGGGTGCGCTGCATTTCGCCTGCGATTTTGGGGCTTTCGAGGACGATGCCCATTTCGGTGTTGAGTCTGGCGGAGCGCGGGTCGAGATTGAATGAGCCGATGAAGACGCGTTTTTCGTCCACGATGAAGGTTTTGGCGTGCAGGCTGGTGGCGGAGCTGCCGGTCAGACCGTGGTCTTTGGTGGTGGGGACGGCGTGGTTGGGTTGCAGCTCGTAGAGTTTGACACCGGCTTTGAGCAGGGGCTTGCGGTATTTGACGTAGCCTGAATGGACGGCGGCGACATCGGTCGCTTGGAGCGAGTTGGTCAGGACGGTTACGTCCACGCCATTTTTGACGAGTTGGTCGAGCGCGCGCACGCCTGATTTGGTGGGAACGAAATAGGGCGAAACGAGATAGACGCTTTTTTCGGGCGTTTTCAGGGCGTCCTGCATGCGGTCAAAAATAGGAGGTTTGTGGCGGTCTCGGTCCAGCCCTTTGGCGGGGTCGTCGCTGATCAGGCGGGTGTGGACGCTTTGCCAGTCTATGCTGTTGCTCTGCATTTTTTTGTAGAGTTCGGAATTTTCGATGCTGCTGCGGTAGCGGCTGAGGATTTCGTTTTTGTCTTTGTCGTTGTAACCCAGCTCTTGGAAGCCTTTTTCGATATCGCCTTTTTTGATGATGCTGGCGACAGTGTAGGAGGAATGGCTTGCCCAATAGCGGTCGAAGTCTTGGGAAACTTCGGTCACGACGCGGCCAGTGGCGAGGATATCGAGGTCGGCGAAGATGGTGTCTTCGCCGACTTTGAAATATTCGTCGCCGATATTGCGCCCGCCGAGGATGGTGGCGCGGTTGTCTGCGGTGAAGGATTTGTTGTGCATCCGGCGGTTGAGGCGCGGGAAGTCGGTCAAATAGCCCAGCGCGCGCCATTTGCGGCGGACGAAGGGGTTGAACAGGCGAATTTCGATATTGGGATGGCTGTCGAGGGCGAGCAGGACGTTGTCCAGACCGTTGGTGTTGTTGTCGTCCAGCAGCAGGCGCACGCGCACGCCGCGTTCGGCGGCACGGTGGATCAGGTTGAACATGAGTTTGCCGGAGATGTCGTTGTGCCAGATGTAGTATTGGAGGTCCAGGGTGTGGTCGGCGGCTTCAATCAGGGCGGCGCGGGCGACGAAGGCTTCGTGCGCGTCGTTGAGCAGATAGACATTGGAAATATCGCCTCCGGTTTTGGTAGTGGCGGTGTTGAGCAGGGCATCCATGCGCGGGGCGGAACGGATGTCGAGGTAGTGGCTTTCAGGGCGATCGTCCAGTGAGGGCAGGCCGGCGCAACCTGTCAGAAAAACCGGAAGCATAAGGATGAGATGGATTTTTTTCATTCTTGAGGGCATTTCAGACGACTTTCTGCGCTGAAACGGTATTTTTATTTAGAAGGGTCGTCTGAAAGGAAGTTCGATGTTTATACGGTTCGCATTTTAACCGAGAACAAAGCCGACCGGATTGCTTTTTCAGGTCGGCTTTGTGTCTAAACATGGATGCCGTCGATTTCGGCGTACCGTTTTGCTTTTTCTTCCTCGTTTAAAAACGAGGCTTTGAACGAGTTTTTGCACAAGGTGCGGATGTCTGCTTCATTCAAATCCAATGCGTCAGCAAGTTCGATGAAATTTTGGTTAAGATAGCCGCCGAAGTAGGCGGGGTCGTCTGAATTGACGGTAACCAATACGCCGTGCTCAAGCATACGGCGCAAGTTGTGCCGGGACAGGTCGCCGACGACTTTGAGTTTGAGGTTGCTCAAGGGGCAGACGGTCAGGGGCATTTGCTCGGCAATCAGGCGCTGCATAAGGGGTTCGTCTTCTTCGGAACGTACGCCGTGGTCGATGCGGACGACTTTCAGCAAATCCAACGCTTCCCAAACGTATTCGGGCGGGCCTTCTTCACCGGCATGGGCGACGGCGGGAAAACCTTGCGCGCGGGCTTGGGCGAAGACGCGCTCGAATTTCGAGGGCGGGTTGCCGAGTTCGCCCGAATCCAGCCCGATGCCGTCGATATGTCGTCTGAAAGGCTGTGCTTGGGCAAGCGTTTCAAACGCGGATTCTTCGCTCAAATGCCGCAGGAAACACATAATCAGCCTGCTGGAAATGCCCCATTTTTCCTGCGCTTCCAGGCGGGCGCGGGTAATGCCGTTGATGACGGTTTCAAACGGTACGCCGCGCGCGGTATGGGTTTGCGGGTCGAAGAAGATTTCGGTGTGGACGACGTTGTCCTCGCGGCAGCGGGCGAAATAAGCGGTGGTCAGGTCGTAAAAATCCTGCTCGTGGAGCAAGACCGCCGCTGCTGCGTAGTAAATATCGAGGAAGGATTGCAGGTTGTGAAAATCGTAAGCGCGGCGCACGGCGTCTACATCCGCATAGGGAATGGAAACGCCGTTGCGCCCGGCGATGGCGAACATCAATTCCGGCTCGAACGTGCCTTCGATATGGACGTGCAATTCGGCTTTAGGCAGGGTGCGGATTAAGGTGTGTACGGTCATGGGCGGCACCCGCTCGATCAATAGTGGCGGCGGCGGAAGTAGAACATTCCTTCGCTGTCGAGTTCGAGGATGTAGCGGCCGTTTTGAACGGCGGCATAGCCGCTTTTGCCTGCCTGATAGGGTTGCAGGGCGGCGTGGGAGAGGAGGTAGCTTGTCAGTTTGCCGCCGTCTTCAGCGATGTTGCCGACCAGTTTGGCAAACAAGGCATGGCATTTGCCGTTTTCAGTCCAGCCCAAAGGCTCGCCTTTGTCGCCGGTTTCCATACATTTGCCGCTGATGACTTCCAAATCGTTGGGGTGGTTGCCGATCAGTTGGATGACGTTTTGTTCGGATAAGCCGTTAATCGGATAGCTGATTTGTTTTTTGCCGTCGTTGGTTTTGCCTTCGCTGCTTTGACCTAAATCCAAGCCTGCGATGGCGTTGTTGTCGATATATTTGACTTTAAACGCGGGTTTTGGCGCAGCTTCGGCGGCATTTTGGGCGGGCTCGGCAGGAGCTTCGGATTTGCCGCAGGCGGCAAGCAGGAGGGCTGATAAGAGAATTGGAAAGGCTTTCATCGGATATTCCTTGTTTTAAACAGGAAGAGGTCGTCTGAAATATAAGCGGACTGCTTTTTCAGACGACCTTTTGAGATTTACTTCAATGGGCGAATGCCGACGGCGTCGCGTACTTGGTCCAGCAGTTCGCGTGCTTCTTTGCGCGCTTTGGCGGCACCTGCTTGCAGGATGTCTTCGATTTGCGAAGGATTGGCGGTCAGCGCGTTGTAGCGTTCGCGCGGTTCTGCCAGCTCGGCGTTGATTTTGGCTGCCAAGAGTTTTTTGGCTTCGCCCCATGCCAAGCCTTCGGCCAGCATTTGCGTGAATGCTGCGGTTTCAGACGGCGTGGAGAAGGCTTTGTAGATTTCAAACAGAGGACTTTCGTCGGGCTGTTTCGGCTCGCCCGGCTCTTTCATGTTGGTGATGATTTTGTTGACCGATTTTTGGGTTTTCTTGTCGTTTTCCCAAAGCGGAATGGTGTTGCCGTAGGATTTGGACATTTTGCGTCCGTCCAAGCCGACCAAGAGTTCGACGTTTTCGTCGATTTTCACTTCGGGCAGGGTGAAGACTTCTTTGAAACGGTGGTTGAAGCGGCCGGCGATGTCGCGCGCCATTTCGACGTGTTGGATTTGGTCGCGGCCGACGGGGACTTCGTTGGCGTTGAACATGAGAATGTCGGCGGTCATCAGGATGGGGTAGCTGTACAGACCCATTTCTACGCCGTGGTCGGGGTCTTCCTGATTGTTTTCAGCGTTTGCCTGCACGGCGGCTTTGTAGGCGTGGGCGCGGTTCATCAGACCTTTGGCGGTGATGCAGGTCAGAATCCAGTTCAATTCCATCACTTCGGGAATGTCGCTTTGGCGGTAGAAGGTGGTGCGCTCGGGGTCGAGTCCGCAGGCAAGCCAAGTGGCGGCAACGGCTTGGGTGGATTGGTGGATCATCTCCGGCTCGTGGCATTTGATGATGCCGTGGTAGTCGGCGAGGAAGAGGAAGGATTCGGTATCGGGGTTTTGCGCCGCGCGGACGGCGGGGCGGATGGCACCGACGTAGTTGCCCAGATGCGGGATGCCGGTGGTGGTTACGCCTGTGAGGACGCGTTTCTTGCTCATGGGGATATCCTTAAATAGCTCAAGGTCGTCTGAAAATGAAATAAGGATGGATTATACCTGATTCCCAACGAGTTTTCAGGCGACCTTTTTATAATTGGCATATGGACTTATTCACAGCTTTTTTTATTTAATTTTATTTAAAAACATAAAGATACCATTTTTTCAATATTTTCTTAGATTTTCCCCCTTGAGTTATCCACAGGCGGCACTATATAGCATTCATTAGAATGATATTTCAAAAGAAAAGGAAACCTAAAGATGAGATTCGACAAATTAACCGCCAAATTCCAACAAGCCCTTGCAGAAGCTCAGAGTTTGGCGTTGGCTGCGGACAGCAGCTATCTGGAAGCGGGCTTTGTGCTTAAAGCCCTGCTTGATGACCAAAACAGCGGAGCCGCCGCGCTCTTGGCTCATGCGGGCGTGAACGTGCCGCAGGTGAAACAGCGTTTGCAGCAGCATTTAAACAGCCTGCCGAAAGTGTCCGGCCAGGGCGGCGACATTATGCCCAGCCGTGAATTGCAGGCGGTGTTGAACCTGATGGACAAAGCGGCAACCAAACGCGGCGATGCCTATATCGCCAGCGAACTTTTCCTGCTTGCCTTGGTGCAGCAGAACGATGCGACCGGCAAAATCTTGAAAGAAGCCGGCGCGACCGAACAAAACATCAATGCCGCGATTGACGCGGTACGAGGAGGACAAAACGTGAATGATGCCAATGCCGAAGACCAACGCGATGCGTTGAAAAAATACACGCTCGACCTGACCCAGCGCGCCCGCGACGGCAAACTTGACCCCGTTATCGGCCGCGATGACGAAATCCGCCGCGCGATTCAGGTATTGCAACGCCGTACCAAAAACAACCCAGTATTGATTGGCGAACCGGGTGTGGGTAAAACCGCCATCGTCGAAGGCTTGGCGCAACGCATCGTCAACGGCGAAGTGCCTGAATCCCTGCGCAATAAACGTCTGTTGGTTTTGGACTTGGCGGCATTGATTGCCGGCGCGAAATACCGCGGCGAATTTGAAGAACGCTTGAAAGGCGTGTTGAACGACTTGGCGAAAGACGACGGCAACACCCTGATTTTCATTGATGAAATCCATACTTTGGTCGGCGCGGGCAAAACCGACGGCGCGATGGATGCGGGCAATATGTTGAAACCGGCTTTGGCACGCGGCGAACTGCACTGTATCGGCGCGACCACTTTGGACGAATACCGCCAATACATCGAAAAAGATGCGGCACTCGAACGCCGCTTCCAAAAAGTATTGGTCGGTGAACCTAGCGTGGAAGACACCATCGCCATCCTGCGCGGTTTGCAGGAGCGTTATGAAATCCACCACGGCATCGACATCACCGACCCCGCCATTGTTGCCGCCGCAGAATTGAGCGACCGCTACATTACCGACCGCTTCCTGCCCGACAAAGCGATTGATTTGATTGACGAAGCCGCCAGCCGCATCAAAATGGAGCTGGACAGCAAACCCGAGCAGATGGACAAACTCGACCGCCGAATCATCCAGCTCAAAATGGAAAAAATGCACGTTGCCAAAGAAAGCGACGACGCCAGCAAAAAACGTTTGGAACTGATAGACGAAGAGATCGACGGTCTGCAAAAAGAATACGCCGATTTGGACGAAATCTGGAAAGCCGAAAAAGCCGCATCTTCCAGTACCGCCGACATTAAGAAACAGATGGACGACATCAAAGTCAAAATCGAGCAGGCCAAACGCCAAGGGGACTTCGCCCGCGCGTCCGAACTCGAATACGGCGAGTTGCCGAAATTGGGCGCGCAGTTGCAGGCGGCGGAAAGCAACCCCGACGGCAAAAAACAAAACAAACTCTTCCGTACCGAAGTCGGGGCGGACGAAGTGGCCGAAATCGTATCGCGTATGACCGGCATCCCCGTGTCCAAAATGATGGAAGGCGAACGCGACAAGCTGCTGAAAATGGAAGAAGTATTGCACCGCCGCGTGGTCGGTCAAGACGAAGCCGTGCGCGCCGTGTCCGACGCCATCCGCCGCAGCCGCTCCGGCCTTGCCGACCCGAATAAACCTTACGGCAGCTTCCTGTTCCTAGGCCCGACCGGCGTGGGTAAAACCGAGTTATGCAAAGCTTTGGCAGGCTTCCTGTTTGACAGCGAAGACCACCTCATCCGTATCGACATGTCTGAATACATGGAAAAACACGCCGTTGCACGCCTGATCGGCGCGCCTCCGGGCTATGTCGGCTACGAAGAGGGCGGCTACCTGACCGAACAAGTCCGCCGCAAACCGTACAGCGTGATTCTTCTGGATGAAGTGGAAAAGGCCCATCCCGACGTGTTCAACATCCTGTTGCAAGTATTGGATGACGGTCGCCTGACCGACGGACAAGGCCGCACCGTGGACTTCAAAAACACTGTTATCGTCATGACTTCCAACATCGGCAGCCAGCACATCCAACAAATGGGTACGCAGGACTACGAAGCCGTGAAAGAAGCGGTGATGGAAGAAGTGAAAGCCTACTTCCGCCCCGAAATGATCAACCGTATCGACGAAGTGGTTGTGTTCCACGGACTGAATCAGGAGAATATCCGCAACATCGCGAAAATCCAGCTCAAAGGCTTGGAAAAACGTTTGGAAGCGCAGCACCTGCACCTGAAAGTGGACGATGCCGCCTTGGATTTGATTGCCAAAGCCGGTTTCGACCCCGTGTACGGCGCACGCCCGCTCAAACGCGCCATCCAGTCGGAAATCGAAAACCCGCTGGCCATGGCGTTGCTCGAAGGCAAATATGCGCCCGAAAGCACGATTCATGTGAAAGAAGAGGGTGGCAAGCTGGTGTTTGCTTGATTTGAGTGTAGATTGAGATAAAGTGATGAAAAAGGTCGTCTGAAAACCTGATTGTGGGTTTTCAGACGACCTTTCGTCTTAGGATTTCAATATTTCACATCGGCAACGCGGTTTTATAAATTTTGCAAACGCTCGACCGAAGGGGCGTAGTAATATGCGCCGGAAATAGCAGTCGAGAGATGCTTGAGCAGCAGGTCGGTTTTGCCGTCGGCATCGCCGAACATGTGCAAAAGCTGTACTTCGATGTTGTGCAGGGTGTGGCAGTAGGCAGTGAACATCAAGCCGTGTTCGCCGCTGAGTTTGCCGAAGGGCAGACTGCGGCGGACGATTTTCAGACCCACGCCGTTTTCTTTCAGGTTGACGCGGCCCAAATGCGAATCAGGTAGGCGCACGTCTTTGCTGAATTCTTCGTTGGTTTCTTTGCTGCGGCCGACGCTGGCTTCTTGTTCGGCAATGGGGACGGCATCCCATTTTTTCAGGTCGTGCAGGTATTTTTGCAGCAGGACGTAGCTGCCGCCGGCATCGGGTCGGCCTTCGGGAATAATGGCGACTTCGCGGACTTCATCATCGCCTTGCGGGTTTTCAGTGCCATCGACAAAGCCGTCCAGTCCGCGGTCTTCATACAGGCGCAGGCCGTGTTCCTCGGTGGCGATGCTGATGCTGTTGCCGAATGCGGCAAAGACGGATTGGGCGAGCGCGAAGGCGGCTTTTTGGCGGTAGGCTTGGATGTGGATATAAATATCGTGTTGGGTTGAGGGGGCAAGACCGTTGCCCATGACGGGGAAGGGCTTGATTTCACTGCCTTCTTCTGCGTGTCCGAACGCTTTCCATGCGTCGCTGCCGAAGGCGATGGTCATGCCTAAAATGTCTTCCGGAAAGCGGGTTTTGATTTTTTCCAAAGCTTCAAGCGAGCTTCGGCAGGCGGTTTTGATGTCGTCGTAGCGACCGTCGCGGATTTCGGCTTCGATGAATATGCCGGCTTGGGCGTGATCGGGGATGATGGCGGTTTGCGGGCGGTTCATTGTCTTTCCTTTTCGGTTTATTGGATTTTTCAGGCGGTATTATAGCACTTAAGGTTTTCAGACGACCTCGTCTGAAAGGGCGGATATGATAGAATCCGCCGTTTGTTTTTTGATTTTCAACAGGTTCGCTTTATGTTCGGTACGATGTTTTTGATTATGATTGTATTGCTCCAGCTTTTCACGTTCGGACTGGGGCGTTCGTTGCAATGGCTGTTCGCGCCGGTGGTCGGCAAGGCGGGCAGGCGTTGGCTGATGGGGGTGTCGTATTTCGTGACTAACGGCCTGTTGGCGGGGCTTTTGTTGGAATTGGGACATTTTATGTTCCGCATCATGGCGTTTTGGATGGTGTTGCTGCTGTTTGTGATGTATGCGGCATTGGCGACGTTTATCCTGTTTCTGCTGCTGCGCAAATTCGTGGCCATCCGGTCGCTGTCGCGCAGCCTGCGCTTGTTTGCGCCGCTGTTTGTGTTCGGCTTGGTCGGCTTGGGGATGTACAACGCCTATACGCCCGTTGTCCGTCATCAGACTATCGTGATCGATAAGAAAATGGACAAACCGCTGCGTATCGGCATGGCAAGCGACCTGCACTTGGGGATTTTGTTTGGCGCGCGGCAACTGGATAAGCTGGTGGACATTATGAACCGTGAAAAAGTCGATTTAATCCTGTTGCCGGGCGATTTGATGGACGACAACGTCGATGCCTACCGCAAAGAGAATATGCAGCCGCATCTGGGTCGTCTGAAAGCACCGCTGGGCGTTTACGCGACTTTGGGCAATCACGATATGTTCGGCGACAGCGCGCGCATCCGCCATGACCTTGAGGCGGCGGGCATTACCGTACTCGGCAACCAAGTGTTGCAACACGATGCTTTCCTGCTCGTCGGCCGCAACGACGATGTGGACCACGACCGTCCGTCTGTTTCTCAGTTGCTGGAAAACCACAATACCGACCAGCCCGTTTTGCTGATGGATCACCGCCCGACCGAAGTCGAGGCGCACGCCAAGCTGCCTATTGACGTTCAAGTTTCCGGTCATGTCCACAACGGTCAAATCGCGCCGGCAAACCTGATTGTGCGCACACTCTACCGCCTTGCCTACGGCTACGAGGAAATCGGCGGAAGACATTTTTTTGTTACGTCCGGCTACGGTTTCTGGGGGATTCCGCTGCGCTTGGGTTCGCAGTCGGAAGTGTGGGTGATTGATGTGAAGGGGAGGTAATTTATTGAAATTAAAATATAAGGTGTATGAAAAAGGTCGTCTGAAACAAAATTCGGACGGCCTTTTTTATGACTTATGGGCAAAAAAATCTATTTGGGTTATAATGCCATCAAACTAAATCAAATTTGCAAATTGACTATTGTTTTTTTAAAAATCTGCAAAATACTCAACACATTACTTCAATAAATAATCAAGGATGAGCATTATGGGAATCATTAGTCTTATTTTCATCGCCGTGATATTGGGCTTTCTGTTGATTAATTTCAAGCAAAAACTCAGCCGTTGTAAAAAAGATTACCAAGAATCTTTCGTTGCATTGCGTATCGCTTTGGCGTGTAGGCATCAGGCAGTCAGGCATGTTTTAGATGCGTCAAAAATCTACCTGGGGCGCGAAGGTGACGATATGGATAAAGGTTTGTTGTCCGCTTGTAGCGATGCAGAAGCGGTATTGAGCCAGGCATCCAAATCTTTTTCCCCGGAATCGCTTTCCCGCCTGTGCAATGCGGAAGCAGAATTAAACAAATTGCTCCGAAGCTTGCAGGAAGCTTTGGAAAAAAACTTAAAACAACGACCCGACGAAGGGTTGAAAAGCCAGCTTGAAATGCTGGATGCAGCTGAAAACGACGTTGTTTCCGCGCGCCGTGCTTACAACCGCTCCGCAGAACGCTACAACCGCATACTGAGAAAGTCCACGAGCGGAATTATTGCGAAGGTATTGGGCTATCATGTCAAAGCAAGCCTGATTAAATTTGAAGACAACAATGGCCCTCAAATGAGCAAACATTTACTGGCTCGTTCGTAATCCTTATTTGAAAGTATGACGGGTTTGGATGGGACTCCCTTATCGTCATCATCCCTTGTCCGATAAAAAGGTCGTCTGAAAACCATGTTTCAGGTTTTCAGACGACCTTTGTTTTTCAAAACGGAATCAACCGCCGCATGCGCCGCAGCAACCGCCTTCGCTGTGTCCGCCGCGTTTTTCTTCGTTGTTGACTACGGGCAACTCGACTTCTTCAGACTGTTCTTTTTTGTCTTCGGGCAGGTCGTTGACTTTGATTTTGTTTTCTTCTGACATTTTGGGCTCTCTTTAAAAAAGATGGAAAGGTGTACCACGATACCATCGGGCGGCGGATAAACCAAGTCGGATTTAAGATTTTTTGCGATTCGGTTTGATGAATCGCAAATCGTGCCGGTTTGGAATAGCTGACGTGATAACGGAACGCTGGTTATCGCGTCCCGTTTGGGTTTTCAGACGACCTTTGGGCATCAGTTCAGGCGATTTTTCTTACCGAACCAAACAAAACCGATGGCACCCAAAACAATCATCGGAACGCTTAACCATTGTCCCATCGACAAGCCCAAGGTGAGCAGGCCGAGATAGTCGTCGGGCTGGCGGGCATATTCGGCGATGAAGCGGAAGAAGCCGTAGCCGCCGAGGAAGAGGGAGGCGACTTGTCCGGTCGGACGCGGTTTTTTGGAGAAAATCCATACGACGATGAAGAGGCAGATGCCTTCAAGGGCGAATTGGTAGAGTTGCGAAGGGTGGCGCGGCAGGACGTGGTATTGCTGCATCCATTCCGCCCAAAGCGGGTTACGCACGGCGGCGTTGAGGTCTTCTGCGTGCGCTTGCGGGAAGCCCATTGCCCAAAAGGCGTTGATGTCGGTAATGCGGCCCCAGAGTTCGCCGTTGATGAAGTTGCCGATACGGCCGGAAGCCAAACCCAGCGGAACGAGCGGTGCGACGAAATCCATGGTTTTCAAGGTACTGATTTTGTGTTTGCGGCTGAACAGCCACATGGCAATGACGACGCCCAAGAAGCCGCCGTGGAACGACATGCCGCCTTCCCAAACTTTGAGCATTTCAAGCGGATGGTCGAGGTAGTATGAGAATTTGTAAAACAGGATATAGCCGAGCCGTCCGCCGAGGATGACGCCCAACACGCCCCAAGTCAGGAAGTCGTCGAGCATTTCTTGGGTAAAGGCGGTGTTGCCTTGTTTGATGCGGCGGCGGCCCAGCCATAGGAAGAGCATAAAGCCGACGATATAGCTGAGGGCATACCAGCGGATGGCGACTGGTCCGATACTGATTGCAATGGGGTCAAACTGCGGATGTATCATCATGATGTGTGTTCCTTATGGGAAGGGCGGTTTATGTGTTTTAGCCCGACAAAGGTCGTCTAAAAATGCCGATTGGGATTTTCAGACGACCTTTTGTGTGATAGGGAAAAATAATTATCGTAAATCATCGACAACGTTCAAAACAGCCGACAACATGGCTTCGCCCAAACGCAGGGAGCGTTGGCCGTTCCAGCCGAAGTCATCGTCGGGCAGGTTGGCGTTGTCTTTAAACGGCATTTCGAGCGTATAGGCGAGGCAGTCGAAATGATTGCCCACCCAGTTGGTCGCGAGCGTCATGTTTGCCTGACCGGGCGCATCTTTTTCATAGCCGTATTCGTCTTGGAAGTCGGGGCTGGCGGAGAGCAGGGCGGTTTTGAACTGAGTTTCCAACGCGGCAATGCGCGGATTGTAGTTCGGCACGCCTTCCGTACCGGCGACAAAGACAAACGGCAGCCCTTCGTCGCCGTGAATGTCTAGGAACAAATCCACGCCGGTTTCCAGCATTTTTTCGCGCACGAGGAAGACTTCCGGGCTTTTTTCCAAAGTCGGGTTTTCCCATTCGCGGTTGAGGTTTGCGCCGGCAGCATTGGTGCGCAGGTTGCCCAATACCGAGCCGTCGGGGTTCATGTTCGGCACGATGTAGAAAGTGGCGCGGTCGAGCAGGGTGCGCGCGGTCGGGTCTTGCGGATCGAGCAGGCGGCCGAGCAGCCCTTCGATAAACCATTCCGCCATCGTTTCGCCCGGGTGTTGGCGGGCGATAATCCAGATTTTCATGTCGCTTTCGACTTGGTTGCCGATGGTCAGCAGATTGATGTCGCGGCCTTGCACCGTGCTGCCCAAGTCGTCGATGCGGCAAAGCCCGCTGCCTTGCGCGTCGCCCAAGAGGTTTAAATGCTGCTCGTGGGAGTAAGGCTCGAAATAGGCGTAGTAAACGCTGTTGGAGAGCGGCGTATGGTTGATGGTCAGCACGCCGTTTTCGTATTCGGTCGGGACGCGGAACCAATTTTGACGGTCGTAAGAGGCGCACGCCTGATAATCTTCCCAGCCTTGCGGATAAGCCGAATCCGCCGCGTTTTCAAAGTGCATCACGCAATTCTGGTAGGCCGCACCTTGCAGGCGGAAGTAAAACCATTGGGCGAAATCGGAAGCGTTGTCCGGACGCAGGGCGAGGCGGATATTGGCAGGGTCGGTCAGGTCTTTGACGACGACGGAGCCGGCATCAAATTGAGTGCTGATTTTAATCATGGGAAAGTCCTCGGTATATCGGGCGAACCGGATAACCGTTGTTTGAAAAAATGTGTGGGCGATAACCGTATCCGTCGGCGACGTCAAACCGATATGCCCGAATCCGTTGATTCTACCATTCCGACGGGCGCGTTCTCAACCGATAAGGGGCGGGGAATGTTGTTTCAGACGACCTTTGACGTTAAGATAGGGCAGATTCACTTTAAATCAGGACAAGACGGCGAGGCAGCAAACAGTTGCGAAGCTGATTTTTACTGATTCAAAGGTAATCCGCTATAATGATTAAATTGTTAATAATGAGACACGATTATGAGCGAATCCCACTCCATTTCAGCAGCCGATAAAGCGCGCATTTTAGCCGAAGCCCTGCCGTATATCCGCCGTTTTTCCGGCTCCGTCATCGTCATCAAATACGGCGGCAACGCCATGACCGAGCCTGCTTTGAAAGAGGGCTTCGCCCGCGATGTCGTTTTGCTCAAACTGGTGGGCATCCATCCCGTCATCGTCCACGGCGGCGGCCCGCAAATTAATGAAATGTTGGAAAAAATCGGTAAAAAAGGCGAATTCGTGCAAGGCATGCGCGTGACCGACGGCGAAACGATGGACATCGTAGAAATGGTGTTGGGCGGCCATGTGAATAAAGAAATCGTCTCGCTGATTAATTTGCAGGGCGGACGCGCGGTCGGCGTAACTGGACGCGACAACCACTTCATCAAAGCGAAAAAACTGCTGGTCGATACGCCCGAACAGGCAGGCGTGGACATCGGACAAGTCGGTACGGTCGAAAGCATAGACGTTCGCCTGATTGAAGGATTGATTGAACGCGGCTGCATCCCCGTCGTCGCGCCCATCGGCGTCGGCGAGAAAGGCGAAGCGTTCAACATCAACGCGGATTTGGTCGCAGGCAAACTGGCGGAAGAGCTAAACGCGGAAAAACTGCTGATGATGACCAATATCGCCGGTGTGATGGACAAAGAAGGCAACCTGCTGACCAACCTGACCCCAAGCCGTATCGGTGAATTAATCGCAGACGGCACGCTCTACGGCGGTATGTTGCCCAAAATCAGCTCCGCCGTCGAAGCGGCAAGCAACGGCGTCAAAGCCACCCACATCATCGACGGCCGCCTGCCCAACGCGCTTTTACTGGAAATTTTCACCGATGCGGGCATAGGCTCGATGATTTTGGGCGAAAGGTCATAACGGCCCGCAGATGAGTCAAGGCTTGCCGAACAGCAGGCCTTGTAAATGCCCGAATACTAAATACACAAAAGGTCGTCTGAAAACCTGTTTCAACGTTCATAGAGAATGCTGAAACGGATTTTCAGACGACCTTTTTGCCATTTTAACCCTATTGGGGCTGCACATTGAAAGGCATATCGATCTTTTGCCATTGCGCGCTTTCGTAGTCGAGCGCGGCGGCGATTAGGGGGTGTTGTTCGAGCCAGTTTTGGCTGATGCGCAGAATGAAGCCCTTGCCGGTTTCGTCGGCGCGCAGTTGGGTTTGCGGTGGCAGATCCAAAGGCAGGCGGGCGCGGCAGAAAAGTGCAGCAAGGCGCAGGGAAAGGACGGCGTACCAAAGCATTTCGCTGCTGCCGACGATGTCTGCCATTTTTTTCATGTCGCCGCGGTGTCCGATGACCAGTTGCGCGAGTATGGTTTGCTCTTTGCGGGAGAAACCGGGCATATCGGCGTTTTCGAGGATGTAGGCGGAGTGTTTGTGGTAGCCGGTGTGGGCGATGTCAAGTCCGATTTCGTGCAGTCTGCCTGCCCAGCCGAGGTATTGTTGCCATTGGGCAAGGTCTTGGACGGTTACGTTTTTTGCGTGGCACAGGCTGTCCATAAAGGCTTGCGCGGTTTCGGCGACGCGTTTGGCTTGGTTGAGGCTGACGTGGTAGCGGTTTTGGAACTCGGCGGTCGTCTGATCGCGCATATCTTCGTTCAAACCGCGTCCAATCAGATCGTAGAACACGCCGTCGCGCAAGGCGGCTTCGGTAACGGTCATTTTGGTGAGTTCGAGTTCTTCAAACGCGGCCATCATGACGGCCAATCCGCCGGCAAACACTTCCACACGTTCGGGCTTGAGGCTTTCAAATTTGGCTTTTTTGACGGAACCGGCTTCAATAATACGGTCGGCGAGGTAGCGCATGCCTTTGTAGGTAATGTCGGCTTCTTGGGGCAGCTCGGCGGCGATGAGGTCGCGGATGGATTTGGCGGAGCCGGAGGTGCCGATGGCGAAATCCCAACCTGTACGCTTCATGAGTTTGCTGATGCGCTGGATTTCGTTGCGTGCGGCGGAGATAGCGGCTTGGAAGTCTTTGGCGGTGATTTTGTTTTGGAAAAAACGCAGGCTGTAAGTGACGCAGCCTAAGGGCAGACTTTCGGTAGCGAGCGGCTGGAGGTCGGAGCCGATGACGAATTCGGTCGAGCCGCCACCGATGTCGATGACGAGCATTTTGTCGCCGTTGGGCGGCAGGGTGTGGACGACGCCGGTGTAAATGAGGCGGGCTTCTTCACGGCCTGCGATGATTTCGATGGGGAAGCCCAGTGCGGCTTCGGCTTTCGGTAGGAATTGGGCGATATTTTTTGCTACGCGGAAGGTGTTGGTTGCCACGACGCGCACTTGTTCGGGCTTGAATCCGCGCAGCCGTTCGCCGAATTTTGCCAAACAGTCCAAGGCGCGCTCTTGGGATGCTTCGTCGAGGTTTTTATGTTCGTCCAAACCGGCGGCAAAACGCACCATTTGTTTGAAGGAATCGATGACTTTCAGTTGTCCGTTGTTGTTTTCGCAAACTTGGAGGCGGAAGCTGTTGGAACCTAAATCGACTGATGCCAGGACGTTGGTGGGCGTAGTGGTCATGAAGAAATACCGGTGGATAAACGAAGCTCTAATGTTACTCTGTCCCGCCGTTGATTGACAATATCGCAGATCAACTTTAAACCGCCGCAATATTGCACCGTATTGATGTATCACGCATTGTCTGTTTCAAGTCAATCTGCTCATCAATGATGTACGCCACCTTTGATTCCGCACGGAGATATTCTTATAATACCCGTTTTGCAAACGTCAAAAGGTCGTCTGAAAACAAAAAATAGGGTTTTCAGACGACCTTTAAACCGACTAAAACGAATGACAGTACACATGAAAACGGAAAACCTGATCCTCACGCCCGAATCCCCGTCCCGCCGCCGCTTTTTACTGGCTGGCGGCGCATTGCTGCTCAGCCCTGCCGCCGCACTCGCCGGCGCGCAACGCGAAGAAACGCTTGCCGACGATGTCGCTTCGGTTATGCGCAGCTCCATCAACAATGTCAACCCGCCGCGCCTCGTGTTCGCCGATCCAAGCGAAGGCGAACGCTGGCTGGCGGCGATGTCCTCCCGCCTTGCCCGCTACGTTCCCGATGCTGCCGAACGCCGCCGCCTGCTGGTCAACATCCAATACGAAAGCAGCCGCGCGGGGCTGAATACCCAAGTGATTTTGGGTTTGATCGAAGTCGAAAGTGCGTTCCGCCAATACGCCATCAGCGGCGTGGGCGCGCGCGGGCTGATGCAGGTCATGCCGTTTTGGAAAAACTATATCGGCAAACCTTCGCACAACCTGTTCGACATCCGCACCAACCTGCGCTACGGCTGCACCATCCTGCGCCACTACAACAATATCGAAAAAGGCAACATCGTCCGCGCTTTGGCGCGATTCAACGGCAGCCTGGGCAGCAACAAATACCCCAACGCCGTCTTGGGCGCATGGCGCAACCGCTGGCAATGGGGCTGACCGCGGGGTATAAACGGCTGCGGTCCGTGCAAATGCAAACCCTTTTGAATCCTGTATAATCCGCACATCTGATAATTTTAAAATTTCAGACGACCTCAAAATTCTACCGGGTCGTCTGAAAAACCGTTTATGGCAAAAGACACCCGCATCCAAATGTTCCCGCACGAATGGCGTGCCAGCACCACCCTCTCCGGCGTTTACGCACTGCGTATGTTGGGGATGTTCTTGGTTCTCCCCGTTTTGTCCTTATATGCCGCCTCGTTGCCCGGCGCGGAAAACAACAAAACCTTGGTCGGTCTGGCAATGGGTATCTACGGACTGACTCAGGCTTTGCTGCAACTGCCTTTGGGCATCGCCTCCGATAAATTCGGACGCAAAAAAACCATTTATGTCGGACTGATTGTCTTTGCCGCCGGTAGTTTTCTCGCCGCTGCCGCCAACTCATTGCCCATGCTGGTTGCCGCGCGCGCCATTCAAGGGGCGGGCGCAGTTAGCGCCGCAGTGACCGCGCTGCTTGCCGACTTGACCCGAGACGGCGTGCGTACCCGCGCAATGGCGATGATAGGTTTGAGCATAGGTTTGACCTTTTCCGTCAGCCTTGTGGTCGCCCCGATGATTGCCGATATTATCGGCGTTCCCGGATTGTTTATGCTGACCGGCATCCTGACCGTCATCAGCATAGGCGTTGTCGCTTGGATGACTCCTGATCCCGAAGTATCAAAGCTGCACGAAGACACACAGGCGCAGCCCTCTCGCATGGGCGAAGTCCTCCGAGACCGCCAGCTTCTCAACTTGGATTTCGGCATTTTCGCGCTGCACGCCGCACAAATGGCGTTGTTTACCGCCCTGCCTTTTGCCATGACGCAGCTCGGTTTGGAAAAAATCCAGCATTGGAAAGTCTATCTGCCCTCGACCATCGCAGGGCTGGTGATTATGATCCCCCTCATCATCATCGGCGAAACCCGCAACAAGCTCAAGCAAGTCTTCATCCTCGGCATCGCCTGCATCGCAGCGGCGCAAATCGGCTTATTGTTCGGCATGCACTCGATTTGGCTGATTACCGCCTATCTGGTTGTTTACTTTATCGGCTTCAACGTATTGGAAGCCAGCCTGCCGTCCATGGTGTCTAAGATTGCACCGGCCGATTTGAAAGGCACGGCGATGGGCGTTTACAATACCATGCAGTCCGTCGGGCTGTTTGTGGGCGGCGCAAGCGGCGGATGGCTGTTTCAACAATACGGCTTTGCAGGCGTTTTCACCTTTTGCAGCGTATTGATGCTGTTGTGGCTGGTCATCGCCATACTCGCCCCCGCGCCCAAACCCGTCAAAAACCTCAGCTATCCCGTCAGCCCCGCATGGCAGGAAAAACACGATTCGCTCTACCAAGCATTGTCCCAAGTCGAAGGCGTCGAAAGCATTACCTTCAGCGCAGACAAACAAACCATTTACATCAAGGCGTTGCAAAAAGGATTTGACCAAGAGGCCGCCGAAAACATCATCACAGGAGTTTAAAAAATGTCATTGAACAAAGTCATCCTTATCGGCCGTCTCGGTCGCGACCCCGAAGTCCGCTATATGCCCAACGGCGAAGCCGTCTGCAATTTCAGCGTCGCCACCAGCGAAACCTGGAACGACCGCAACGGCCAGCGCGTAGAACGCACCGAGTGGCACAACATCACCATGTACCGCCGTCTCGCCGAAATCGCCGGACAATATCTGAAAAAAGGCAGCCAAGTATATCTGGAAGGCCGCATCCAAAGCCGTAAATACCAAGGCAAAGACGGCATCGAACGCACCGCATACGACATTATCGCCAATGAAATGAAAATGCTCGGCGGCCGCAACGACAACAGCGGCGGCGCACCTTACGACGACGGCGGTTACAGCCAAGGCGGCTACCAACAACAAGCGCCGCAGCAACAATACCAAGCCGCCCCGCAAAACCAAGAACCCCCTGCCGCCCCCCGCCGCCAAGCTCCCGCCGCACCGGCAGCCCCTGTCGAGGACATCGACGACGATATTCCGTTCTGAGTTACATATAAGAAGAATATGTAAAATATAATTCAAAAGCACCAAGAGAAGCCCTTTAAAACAGGGCTTCTATTTTTTTACATTAATCTTTACAGATTGCATTGAATTCGTTAGTATTTATATATATTAATTTTGCAAATTTAAGCATCATGTATAAATTGGAGACGGTCCTTTTCCAAAATGGAGAACGTTTTCCCCTTTTGGTTAACAAAGAAACAGGGATACCTGATTTCTATTCGACGTTATGGGTTACAGTAGAACTGCGGTATCACTGTGCTGTAAATACGATTAGGAATAAATTAGGGGTTATACAGTGGCTAATGGATTGGGAACAGAATAATAAATTAATCATTAGCGAAATGCTTCAAAAAGAAATAGTTCCTACTGAAAGTGAATTAGAGACTCTTATCAGGCATATGAAGCTGAATGCAGTAAAACAAAAAAAAACTAATTGTACGAAAAGAAAAATTATAAAAAAAGTACAAACTCAATTTATTAAAATTTTTCCATCTGTTTCTTTAAATCATCAGTACAATAGGCTAACAGTGCTTTCAGAATATATTTTATTCTTATCTAAAGTAATTAGAGTTTCTAGTGAATACCAAGAAAAGTTAGCTAATTTGCTTTTATTAATTAAAGCTTCAAAACCTAAAAATCATAAAAATTTTACTGTAAGAGTAAATGAAGATTTATCTAATGGATTGTTAGATGAATTTATGTCTATTGCTAATTATTCTAACCCTAATAATCCATTCCAAAATATAGGTATCAAAAAAAGAAATTACCTGATGTTTATATTATTAAAAGAACTAGGGATAAGACGTGGAGAGCTTTTATCAATCCAGATTCCATTTATCGAGATAGGAACAACTAAACCATTTATTTTAATAAGACGAACTCATGACGATAAATTTGATTCAAGAAAAACACAGGCTGTAAGTAAAACTAAAGAGAGACGTCTTCCTATTTCACAGAAAATAGCTCAACTCATTGATGATTACATTATGAATTACCGTTCTAAAATTCCAAATGCAAATAAACATCCATATTTGTTCGTAACTCATCGGAAAGGGAAAACTCAAGGGAATCCTATTAGTACAAGTTCATTTGATAATGTTATTGTGCCAACAATGAAAAAAGTTGATCCAAAATTTTCTGTTATTCATCCACACATTTTTCGTCATGAGTGGAACTTAGATTTTTCAAAAAAAATAGATAAAAACAATCAGAATGTAAGTAATGATTTTTACCATAAAGATTTTATTTCACCAGAAAAAGAAGCAAAAATGAGGCAACACCTTATGGGACATGTATCAGAAAAATCTGGAGATGTTTATAATCAACGTTATATTCGAGAAAAAGCTAATAAAATACTATTAGAACTTCAAACTGAGTTTCAAAAAAAAGTTGACAATTATGAGCCAGAAGAAAATTCTTAGACAATCAAGAGATGGATATGCGTTTTATGAAAATGAAAACTCTTGGCGTATAAGTAAAGATATTAAACTAAATTTCTCTCAAGCTGTATTGAATATAGATAAAAAAACATTAAATAGCTTTAGAAAAACATTAGCTATCTATGCTGAAAAATACTCTAGCTACCATACTATTAATATGTACAATAGATTTCATGAATTAGTAGTTAATACGCAACTAAAAACCATTGATACTTATACGCTATTAAATTGGAAAACCAACTTAGGAAAAGAACGTGAATGGCATTTAGGTTCATTAAAAGGTTTTTTGCTCTCGTGGTACGAGTATGGTTATTATGGAGTTGATAAAGCTGTTGCATCTCTACTAGAAAGCTTTACTTTGAGTGGAAATGATAAAGGTAAATCGGTAATAATGAGATGCCCTTATACGGGAGCATTTACTGAAAATGAAATTTTAGCTTTAATGACAGAGCTGGCTAGACTTTGGAAAGAAGATCTTATTTCATTTGAAACATATACATATATCCACTTACTTCAAGCTACTGCAAGAAGACCTATTCAAATACGACATTTAAAATTTGAAGACTTGAAAAAAGAAGCTTCTCAAGGAACATGGAATTATTTCCTAAATATACCTAGTGCTAAAAAGAGAGGTGGGTTATTTAGAAAAACATTTAAAAAGATTGCTATTACAGAGGACTTGTATTTAGTTCTCTTAAACTTTTTAGAATATCAGTATAAAAAATTGCTTAGCCTGGTTGATGAAACATTTATATCAGATTATAAAATGAAATTACCAATGTTTATTGATTGGCGTTTTCTGAAGAATAATATAAAAAATAGGAATTTTGATCTTTCATTATTAGAATTAGATATTTTTCATTACTCGAGCTCTTCATTAGAACTAAATGTATTACGAAAATTCTGTATACATCAAAAAGCTGTTTCAGAGCGAACAGGTGAAATTATTCATGTTAATGCAAGACGTTTTCGTCATACAAGGGGGACTAACCTAGGGAGAAAAGGAGTTGGTGCAGCGATTATAGCAGAACTACTAGATCACTCAGATACACAAAATGTGAAAGTCTATACTGAAAATACAGCGGATACAGTGCAATATATTGATCGCGTTATGGGTGCTGAAATGGGAAAACTAGCCCAAGCATTCGTTGGCAGAATTATTTCTAATTTGAATGAAAGTGAGAGAGGATTTGATCCAACATCTTTAATAACTAATAACGGAGTAGATACTATAGGCGCATGTGGGACGAATGATTTTTGTATAACTGGTTATGAGACTTGTTATTTATGTCCTAAATTTAGACCTTTGGTTGATGGTCCACATCAACAAATATTAAATAAACTGTATAAAGAGAAAGAAGAACGTTTAAGAAGAACTAAAAGTATAGATTATGCATCTTCTAAGGATCGTATTATATTGGCTGTTGAATATGTTGTTCAAGCGTGTAATGAAATGAAAAAAAATATGGAGGCTCATTAATTATGAATAATACAATTTTTTTCCAAGTACATGAGAATCCAAAATCCAGTTTAGAAAATTTTATCACTTTCTGTAGAAACAAACTTACAGCTTTCGGAAGTGATTGTTGGGACAATAATCAATGGAGAGATACCTTTAATCTTCACAACATCCAAGTTCGTTTTTCCACAGATAGGGTTAAATCTACATCCTATCAATATGAGCCGTTATCTGAACCATTTATTGATTTTGCTAAAGCATACATTCGTTATGTTTACTCTCAGCAACCAGTTCGTCAATTATCACGGCATCTTGAGTCATTACGTATGGTTGAAATGGCTTTATACAATGTAAAAGACAATTGCGATATATTACAACTCGATAATTTAGTCATTAATGAAGTTGAAACCCTTGTATTGAAAAAATATAAAAAAGATACTGAATCAGTCAATAAATTAGGATATCAACTTGAGAAGTTATTTGATTTTTGTCGTGAAAATGGTATTACTCCAAATTTGTCTTTATGGAATAACCCATATAAACGTCCTAGAGATTTAACGATATTGCTTGATGAAAGAGGAAAAGAATACCGTTCAAGTAAAATGCCAACAGATGAAGAAATGATGTTGGTAGCCAAACTCTTTCATGATGCACCAAATTTAGATAAAGAAACTGAGTATTATACAGCAGTTATGGCTCTACTTATGGTTGCTCCATCTCGTTGTTCTGAGTTGATGTCTTTATCTGTTAATTGCTTAGAATGGGAAGAAGATAGCCTAGGAAATAAGCAATTAGGTATTCGATGGATACCTGCAAAAAATGGAAAAGAGGGTTTGAAATGGGTTCCTAGTAGCATGCAAGATGTGATTATTGAAGCAGTCAAACGTTTAACAGATATAGGAGCTTTAGCAAGAAAAGCAGCAAAGTTTGCGGAAGAAAATCCGAACACGGTAATGATATCACCAGATCAAGGTATGCAAGTATCCCATTATTTACCTCAAAAACCTTTAACTGAAATAGAAATAGGTAAGGTTTTAGAAATTAATGGAAAGCATGGGATTAAAACTAAGTGGTTTGAAAAGTTAATGAAAGAAAATAGTGGTGTTATAACTCCCAATGTTTTAGGGAAATACTTATACGAAAAATATACCTCAAAATTCAATTACTGGCCATATATTGATAAAAATAAAAACGTTAAAGCTTCTGAAGCCTTATTATTATTCAGAGAAAATGAATTTCATGATAATTTTCTCCCTAAAAAATTTTCTTTTATATTACCAACAGTAAATCTTATTAATGATAGATTCTGCTATTCTGATACACGCCCTAAAACATCATTATGGGAAAAGCATTGTATAACTACTTCGAAAGGAGAGTTTGTTAGATTGCTATCACACAATGCAAGGCATTGGTTAAGTACAAAAGCTGAGAGAGGTGGAATGGATGAATTAACTTTAGCGAACTGGGCAGGGAGGGCTAGAATTGCAGATAATAAGGCTTATGATCACAGGACAGAAGAAGAAAAAAGTGAAGCAGTTCGGAATTTACTTATTCCCGAATATGCTTCACTTTTAGATAAAATTCATTTAAATCTTCCAGTAACCTATGAAGACTTAGGAAAAAATAGAATTGGAATTGCAACTATAACGGAAATAGGCATTTGTGAACATGATTATGCAATGTCGCCATGCTCTCGCCATGGGGATTGTGAAACATGTAAAGAACTCGTTTGTATTAAAGGATTAGAATCATCTTTAGAAATATTAAAGCTTAGAGAAATTCAACTTACAGAACAATTTAATAAAGCGAGAGAGCACCATAAATTAGGTGTTTTTGGTGCAGATCGGTGGATAAGTAATTTGGGATGGAGATTAACACATATAAAAACCAAAATTGCATTTTTAGAAAATCGGGAAATTCCAAATGGATCATTATTACGAATTCCTGATGAGTATGACCCTTCCCCAGTTAAATTAGCTTTACAGGAAAAAGGAATGGATATAGACATTCTAGAACCAGATACAGCTAAATTAGACAATGATTTGTATAGACTAATGGAGTTATAATATGCCCAAAATTCTTGTTACAGAAGAACGTTTAGAAGACATTATCATGTTAATTAAGACCTGGGAAGGTAAATTAACTTGGGAATTACTTTGCCACAAAGTTTCAGAATTATTAAATGTTAAAAGTATTGAAAGACAATCCCTAGCTAATTATTCAGATATACAAGGGGCATTTAGCAAACAAAAACATATACTTAAAGAAAAAGCAAAAGCTAACCCAGAACCGAATGTAACAATGGATTATCTGCAAAAGCAAGTTAAGAATTTAAAAGCTCAGGTACAACGTTTGGAAGAAATTAATGAGCGATATAAACAGCAATTTATTGTATGGCAATATAATGCATATATGCATGGTATGACCCAAGTTACTTTAAATAAGCCTCTTATTGCTGTTAACCGTCAACGTAGGTAATTTATCCGAATGCGCCGTAAAACTTCGCCGTTTACGGCGGAGATATCAGGCGAGGACTGCGAAGCAGTCCTAAAAACGTTCAATTTCAGTCAGGCGTATTTTGCTGCTCAATATATTGCCGAATAATGGAAATAGGTGCACCGCCACAACTACCTGCAAAATAAGACGGCGACCACAACGCACCACCCCAAAGTTTCTCACGAATACTGGGATAATTTTTTTGCCTAATCATACGACTAGATACACCTTTCAGGCTGTTCACGAGTTTTGAAATAGACACTTTGGGTGGATAGTTTACAAGCAAATGAACATGGTCATTTTCACCGTCAAATTCCACTAGTTGTGCCTCAAAATCGGTGCAAACGCTTTCAAAAATTTGTCGCATATCGTCTAAAATTTCTTTTGTGAACACTTTTCGGCGATATTTTGCGACAAAGACTAAATGAACATGTAAGTTAAAAACAACGTGTCTACCACATCTTAAATCGGTTTCTTTTTCCATAGACCAAGTGTAGAATAATCAAAAATTCCATTATCTACGAAACCATGCAAATACTCAAAGCGTTCAAATTTGAATTAATACCCAACGGCGCACAAGTCCGCAAAATGAAACAATTTTGCGGCTGTTCGCGTTTCGTATTCAATCGCGCTTTGGCGTATCAAAATGAACAATATCAAAAAGATAACTCTTTCAAATTCAGTTACGCCAAAATTGCGAATTTGCTGCCTGAATGGAAACGTGAGCTAGTTTGGCTAAAAGATTGCCACAGTCAGGTTTTGCAGCAATCTTTGAAAGATTTAGAAGCCAGTTTCAAAAACTTTTTCGCCAAACGTTCGGACTTTCCAAAATTTAAACGCAAGGGTGAAAAAGACAGTTTTCGCTTTCCGCAAGGCTGCAAATTGGAACAACAAAATAATCGTATCTATTTACCAAAAATAGGTTGGGTGCGTTATCGCAATAGCCGAGCTATTTCAGGCAGCCTGAAAAATGTAACCGTCAGCCAAAAATGCGGTAAGTGGTATGTTTCCATTCAAACAGAATTTGAGACGGAAACGCCAAAACCCAACGGCGGAGAAATCGGTATTGATATGGGCATCGTTCGTTTTGCTACTTTGTCCAACGGCGAATATTTTGAACCGATTAACGCATTTAAGAACCTAAAAGGCAAATTAGCTAAACTACAAAAACGTTTCAAAAACAAGACCAAATTTTCTAAAAATTGGCAAAAGTTAAAAGCCAAAATTGCCAAATTGCACCATAAAATCAGCAATATCCGTAAAAACTACTTGCATCAAATCAGCAGCCAAATCAGCAAAAACCACGCGATTGTGTACGTTGAAGATTTGCAAGTGGCGAATATGTCTAAATCGGCAAAAGGTAATGCTGAACAACATGGCAAAAATGTGAAACAGAAATCAGGCTTAAATCGGGCGATTTTAGACCAGTCTTGGGCGGAATTTAGGCGACAGTTAGCGCATAAATTGGCTTGGAATGGTGGGTTTTTGTTTGCTGTTCCGCCACAAAATACCAGCCGATGTTGTCCTAGTTGCGGACATACGACAAAAGACAACCGCCAAACGCAGGCGAATTTTGAATGCGTAGAGTGTGGCTATCAAAACAATGCCGATGTTGTTGGTGCAATCAATGTGTTAAAACGTGGGCAAGCCATTCAGGCTGCCTGAAAAACAAAAATCAGGGCAGGACGTGTCCGTAGCGCGTGTGAAGTGAACAATGCAGTCAGGTTGTCAGCAGCACGAACCCACCGAAGCGAGTTGGTAGAACATCACTAACCGCCGTAGGAATCTCCTTGCTTTAGCAAGGGGAGGATGTCAATATAGTAGTCTCTACAAAAGATCGTCTGAAAATCAATTTTCAGACAATCTCTTCACACCTATTAAACTTCTTGATGGGTAGAGTAGAAGACAATTTTCGTCAACATCTACTTCTTCCGGGCAGAGAGATACAGCAGTTTAATGGCGCGTCAAACACTATTATACTGAACTACTTTCCGCTCAAGCCCGCACCGCAGCTTGCAGCAGCCTCCACTAAATCTTAATTTTGTTAACAATATGGATTCGCTCAGCTTCGCTCACGTCTTGCCGGAGACAAGCACGCGGCCATGTATGCAAAAATTTAAGACTGCTGCATGATCATTAATCCCAAAGGTATTCCAAAAATAATTGTCCAAACTGGTTATCGGAACAGGAGCGCGATTGAAGTGTAACGCGAAATTTCAGGCAATCTGCATACCTCGCAATGACTGTGGCTGTCTAAACCCCGCCATTTCAGGAATGAACCATGCCCAACACCCCCATCTCATCCGAACATCCCCACGACAGCACCCTATCCCCCTGCATGCTCACCGACTGGACATTCACGTGCTACCACACGCCCGGTAAATCCGAGTATGCCGTGGTGTACGGCACAGTCGTCCAAGATGGTTCGGGACGTTTTACCGCAGGCAGCCGAATCCGCACCTCGCCCGTTACCCTATGGGCGGCACCGCTGGCTCATACGCACAACTCGGTATATTGCCTGCCGGAAGGTGCAGGTTGCTTTTGCGACCTGCCTGCAACCTTGCAGCCTGCCATCGACTGTTTGGGTATCGACCCTGCCGAAGCGGCCGTTATCCTGCAAAACGCCTTCATGCAGCCTGCACATACCTTGCCTGAAACCGCCTGTTTCGGCGTTCCGGTGATGCAGCCGGCAGGACAGGGCGATTGTCCGGTCGTCATGGAACGCCACATCGCCGAATTGCCGTTCTACCTGTTTTGGCGGGACAGCAGCATCGGTTCGGCCCAAAGCCTGATAGACGGACAAGCCGCCGTGTTTCTGCACGATTGGAACGCATTCTGCCGACGGTTTGTTCGTACCGGCAGACACCGCGGCCAAACCGGCCACACAGGCGACAAAGCCGCAGATGGCCAATACAGCTATTTCGGCCTGCCGATTGTGCATACGCCAGGACAAGACAATGCCCCTGCCGTACCGGAAGCCGACATCGCCAAACTACCGTTTTACACCTATTGGCACACCGCCTGCGCTTCCGATGTGCACCGGTTAGCAGACGGCAAACGCGTTGTGCCCCTTGCCGATTGGGAAGCCTTCTGCCAACGGTTGGTATTGACCGGCAGATAGGCGGGCAAAAAAAGTGCAGGCTGCTTTTTATCGCCCCAACTCCGTTTCAGACGACCTCTAAAGCAGCCTGCACCTTATTTTTCATTGTCAGATGACCAGAAACCGAGTATCCCATGCCTCAAACCTATTTCACAGCCGACTGGCACTTCTCCCATCCCAACATCGCCCGATACTGCCCGCAATTTCGCCTGCAAAGCGATAACGCCGACGAGTTGAACGAATACCTGATCGACTGCTGGAACCGCGTCGTTACCCCGCAAGACACTGTGTACAACCTCGGCGATGTCTGCTTTGCCAAAAATCCCGCACACATCGAAGCCGTGCTGCAACGGCTTAACGGGCAACACCATTTGATTTACGGCAACCACGACTACCTGATTCGGCAAAACGAAGCACATTTCCTCAACACGCGCAAAGCCGACGGCCATCCGTTGCTCTCGTCCGCCAGCCATTACCTGCGGCTCAAACTGCCCGAAATCGGCAATACCGCGATTTTGTGCCACTATCCCTTATACGAATGGGACGGCATCCACCACGGCCTATACCACCTCTACGGCCATCTGCACGACCGCATGGCCGCCGTCAAAGGGCGTGCCCTCAATGTCGGCTGGGATATGCACGGCCGTTTCCTGACCGAACAAGATATTGACAGCTTCCTGCGCGACCTCCCTGCCGTTCAGTATTTCGACGACAAGCAAAACGTTATTGTCGGCAACAGCACGGAAGATGCGGCTGCAAAAGTTCGGGCGAGATTGACAGCATTGAATGAATGAGCTTTTATTTTAGAGATGAATTTTCAGGTAGCCTTGAGTAGTGCAGGCTGCCTGAAAAACAGTCGGCAAAACAAAAGGACGGGTTTTCAATCCGTCCTTTTTGCATCAGCAATACCGCCAAGTGTCCCGCATGAAATGAATGATCTCGTTTAACGGCACAGGCGTAAGCGTAAACTGCTTGTCCCTCCTGTTGTGTAGGAAAACGTTGCGTTGTTTACACCACAGGTTGAGAAAAATAAGCCTGCAAGACCTCAAACGGCGTATCGCCGTTCAAACTGCGGTGCGGCTTCACAGTGTTATAGAAATTAACAAAGCGGCACAACTCCTTTCGCCGGTGTTCCGGACTCTCAAACGACTGTTTCTCATGCCACATCTCCATCAGGATGCGGATAACCCGTTCCGCCTTACCGTTGGTCTGCGGACGGGCAACCCGGGTAAACTTTTGACCAATCCCGTTCTCATAACAAGCTACACCGAAAGCATGGTTGGCCGAGCCTTTATATTCCGTACCGTTGTCGGAGTAAACGCACTCAATCAGGTATGGGCAGGGATCAATCAGGTGTTCAGTCAGAAACTTGGCGGCACTGTCTGCAGTTTTGTCCGGCAAAATGGCGGCGTATAGCTCCCTTGAGAAATCGTTGATGGCAACAAACAGGTAATCCCGCTTATCGGTGGCTTTCTGCCCTTTGAGCAGCGGCAGCCGTTTGGTATCGAGATGTACCAGCTCTCCGGGGTAGGATTTATTGTAGCGTTTGGCCTGCCTTTTGAGTTTTTCCTGAATGCCGCGTTCTACCTTGGCCAGGCGTTTCATTCCGTACTTTGCCTGTTTGAAACGGTTGTTGGTACTGGTTTGGGGTTTGAGCAGTCTGCCTCTTGCGGCTTTAAGTGCGCGGTAAATAGTGATGCGGCTGACTTGGTAGTGGCGTGCCGGGGAGGTGACGCTTTCCTTCCCCTGCGTGTAGGCCAGCCAAATGGCTTGGCGGTGGTGCGGGGTGAGACGGGTGTTTTTGTGCATGTTCATGTTTCAGTATTCTCCTGGAAATACTGTAAACAACGCTACTAGTTTCTACAAATAAGGGATCCGGGCCGCCTTTTAGGCGGCAACAGGCACACTTAGCCTGTTAGCCGCTTTCAACAGGTTCAAACACATCGCCTTTAGATGGCTTTGCGCACTCACTTTAATCAACCCGAAATAGGCTGCCCGGGCATAGCGGAATTTACGGTGCAGCGTACCGAAGCTTTGTTCGACCACATAACGGGTCTTCGACAAATATCGGTTGCGTTTGGTTTGTGCTTCCGTCAGCGGACGGTTACGGTGGGCTTTGCGCATAATGCCGTCCAACAACTGATGTTCTTTCAGATGTTGCCGGTTTTCCTTACTGTCATAGCCTTTATCGGCATAGACGGTCGTACCTTCGGCTATCCCTTCCAGCAAAGGTGACAGGTGGTTGCACTCATGGGTATTGGCGGGGGTGATGTGCAGTTTCTCAATATAGCCTTCCGCATCGGTGCGGGTATGTTGTTTGTAACCGAGTTTGTATAAATCGTTTTTCTTTGTCCAACGGGCATCTTTATCTTTGCTCGGTGTGGTTTGGCCGCTGACGTGTCCTTCCTCATCAACTTCTATGGCCTGACGCTGTTTGCTGCCGGCAGTTTGAATAATGGTGGCGTCAATGACGGCGGCGGATGCTTTCTCTACTTTTAGGCCTTTTTCGGTCAGTTGTCGGTTAATCAGTTCCAGCAGTTCGGACAGGGTGTTGTCTTGCGCCAGCCAGTTGCGGTAGCGGCATAAGGTGCTGTAATCGGGGATGCTCAACTCGTCAAAACAGCAAAACAGGTTGAAATCGATGCGGGTGATGAGGCTGTGTTCGAGTTCGGGATCGGAGAGGCTGTGCCATTGTCCGTAGAAGCGCAAGAGCGACGCGAACGAATGAAAAAACAGTTCGCCGATTAAAATATAGATGTAGAAACCTTAAAAGGCCGTCTGAAATACTATTTGCACTCATTCCCGATTTGCCGCAACGGATGTTATCGGGCGGATTGGCAAAAGCGGAATTGCCCGCCGTCCGCACAGGCTTGGGATTCATCGATCGCAAGCTCGGCGGCTTTCTCGAACTGGGCTGGTATGCTTATCAAATGAAGCTCATCGGCACAGGCAACACCCCGCAGCCGAAACGCTCCGCGTGGGCGGAACTGTTCCGCCTGCTGAAAAACATCCGCCAACACCGCCTGCGTTCCGAACGGGCGTAAAAAGTGCGGTGGAATTTTTGCAATTTTTCGCTTAAATTCCATCGCTTGCAGCTACAAAAGTGCGGTCTATTTTACGAATTTTTCTTTATATTCCCCAATAGTAATCTGCGCCCTTCAAATTCCTTGCCGGCAATTTCCAAAGCGAAGCGTTCTTTGTCGGCGTCGCGTACTTTGTCGTGTATGGCACGTAATTCCTGCACGCTAGCACCCAATGCCTTGACGATTTCATCGCCCATTTTCATGGAAGAATAGAAGGTTTCGCGCACTACGAAATCCGCTTCCGCTTTCACTAGGGCCAGCGCATTGCGTCTGTCCCAGGCGCGCACGAACACCTTGGCGTTCGGGTTGATATGATGAATATTTTCCACAATTCTGACCGCACTTTCTCCGTCGTCCACGCATACCGCTACGATGTCGGTGTGTTCTACGCCGCAGGCATGCAGCACGTCGGCGCGGGTGGCTTCGCCGTAATAGACTTTGAAACCGTATTCGCGTGCGACGTTGATGGTGTCGGGATCGTTGTCCAGAATGGAAATGGTGGCACCGTAGGCTAGCGGCATTTGGCTGACCACCTGCCCCATGCGCCCGAATCCGATAATCAGCACGTTGCCGTTGAGTTCGCCCGCATGTTCTTCCACATCGTCCACTGCCGCAGCTGCGCGGGGTTCTTTGGAACAGCGGTCGAACAGCATAACGCTGAAGGGTGTCATAATCATGGAGAGCACCACGATTGCCGTCATATTCGCTAGCACTTCCGCATTAATCGCCCGTTGTACGGCAGCGGAGGCGAGTAATACGAAGGCGAATTCACCGCCCTGCGACATCAGTACGGCGCGGTGTATCGCGGTGTGATGGCTTGCTTTGGCAAAACGCGCCACTCCATAAATGGCAAGGCATTTCAAGATAATCATCAGTACAGTGGCGGAAAGAATTACCTTCCAGTTATTGAGCACCGTTGCCACATCCAGCGACATCCCGACAGCTAAGAAAAATAGCCCGAGCAAAAGGCCTCGGAACGGTTCGATATCCGCTTCAAGCTGATAACGGAAGTCGGATTCCGACAGCAGCACTCCCGCCAGAAACGCACCCATCGCCATAGACAGACCGCCCAGCTCCATTAAATAAGCCGCACCGAGTACCACCAGCAGCGCGGCGGCAGTCATCACCTCGCGTGCTTTGGATTTTGCCAGAATTTTAAACAGCGGATTGAGCAGCCAAATACCTGTCGCAATCAACGCTGCCAAAGAAAGCGCGGCAACACCGATTTTCTGCCATAGCGGTACGGCATCGGCAACGGCATTGGGATTATCGGGTGCTAGAAATGCTACAATCGCCAGCATGGGCACAATCAGCAAATCTTCAAACAGCAAAATGGAGACAATGCGCTGACCTTGCGGTGTGCTGATTTCATGACGTTCGTCCATAATCTGCATGACCATTGCGGTGGAGGTGAGTGTAAAACCTACCGCCGAAATAAACGACATCGCTAAAGAAAAACCGTAAGCCAGCCCGATTAGGGTAAGGAACAGACTGGAAAGCGTCACCTGCAGGGTACCCAAGCCGAAAATCTGATTACGCAATTTCCATAAATGCGACGGCTTCATTTCCAGCCCGATCAAAAACAGAAACATCACCACGCCGAATTCCGCAATATGCAAAATAGCGTGGGAATCGGTAATGAGCTTTAATCCGAAGGGTCCGATAACCAGCCCCGCAGCCAAATAACCCAGAATCGAGCCTAGACCTAAACGTTTAAATAACGGCACGGCAACTACCGCCGCCCCCAATAACACCACCACGTGCAATAAATCGCCGTCAGTCGCTTCTACTGCCATAATTCCTGCCTTTGTTAATTCATAAAAATTTTTCGTATTATAAAGAAAAATCGCCGTAACACAAAAAAGCCGTCATTTGACGGCTTCCTCTAAGAAAAGTGCGGTCGGTTTTTGTTAAATTATTGCACTTTGCCGTCGATTTCGATCGGGGTATATTCCACCGGCAGCCAAGTGTAGCGCCGTTGCTTTCGGCACGGATGTGTCCGATGCTAGGGAAGGGCATATGTGCGCCAGCTATCCAGATTTTACGTGTGGCGGCATCTTTGAGCGCGTCTTGGCGGCTGGCGCGTGCCTGTTTGGGGTCGCTGTCAAACTCAATGGCGATTTCGGGATCAAGCATTTGCAGTGTGTGGTTGTGCATCAAATCGCCCCACACCAGCATGGTTTGTCCTTTTGAAGTGAACTCGATGCCATTGTGCCCAGGCGTATGACCGGGGCTGGGGCGCGAGCGCATTCCGGGTACGACTTCTTCGCCACTCTGATAAAAACGCACTTTACCTGCTTTGGCATAAGGCGCTACGGCTTCACGCGCTAGCGTTGCCAAGCCGCGTAGGGTTTCAGACGGCATTTCAGGCAGCCTGAAAACCTAAAAAGTTCCCTCCTCCATTTATAAAGGAGGACTAGGGGGCGTTCAGACGGCGTTTCAGGTTGCCTGAAACCCCCAAATCTCACACCGCAAAATGCGGCATCACGTTTTCGGCGAAATCCTGAATGGTTTCCAGCGCGCCGCGCCGTGTAGGTTTTAAGTTCACGGTAATGTGTGCCACGCCGTCGGCCTGCTGTTTCTGCCAAAACTCGACGATGCTTTTGGCGCCGCCGCGCAGGTAGATGTTGTTGTAGAACTCGGCGGGCGCGTTCGGGTCTTCCAAGAGTTCGACGAAATTCGCTACGCCAAAGGGTTTCCAGGTTTCGCCGTCGCCCAATTCTTTGAGCGTGTTGACGATGTCGCCCAGTTTTTCGGGAGCGATGCCGTACCAAATCCATGCGTCGCTTTCTCGGGCAATCCATTCCAGCTCTTGGCGGGCGCGGCCAATAGCGAGCATCGGCAAACCGTGTGCGGGTTTGGGCACCAAGTCCAAATTGCCGCTGAATCTGCCGTAGTGTTCGCTATTGAACGCGGGGAATTTTTCCTGCGTCAGGCGGCGGATGATTTGCCACGCTTCGCGGTAGCGTTCGGCGCGGTTGTTGAAATCGGAGGCAAAGGCGGGGTATTCGGTGGGGCGGTCGCCGCTGGCCAAGCCGAGCAGGAAGCGGCCGCCGCTGATTTGTTCCACCGACGCGGCTTCTTTGGCGGTGAGCACCGGTTCGCGCAGCGGCGACACATAGCCCGCCGAGCCGAGCGCAACGTTTTGGGTGAGCGCGGCGAGATAACCCAGCGTTACCGACGGGTCGTAAATCTGCGCGACATCGCCAAAACTCGGGTCGTAAAACGGCACATCGCGCACCCACAGCGTGGCAATGCCGCTTTGGTCGGCGGCTTTTATCACGGTGGCGAAGTCGTCCATTTCGGGCACGGGGCTGTCGGGATAGCCTTTGAAGGGCGCAATCAGGCCCAATGTGAGTTTGCCCGGTTGGAAAGTGCGGGCGAAACCGCGATGGTTTTGCAGGCGTTCGGGTAATTTCAGCGCAGTCATTGTTTTGCTCCTTGTGATGAGTTTTTGCACGGGATGAAGTATATTTGTTTTATTCGGGAATGTGCTTCCCTAATCTCGGGCAAGAAAATACCAAATGTAGGTCGGGCATTGATGCCCGACATTTTTAAATTTACCTGTATTTGTCGGGCATAAATGCCCGATCTGCGCAAGAAAAATTTATGGAACTCAACAATCTCAACGATATGACCGCCTTTGTCGCCAGCGTAAAAAGCGGCTCGTTTACCGCCGCCGCCAAACAACTCGGGCTCACGCGTTCCACCATCGGTAAACGCATCGCCCGCCTTGAAGCGCGGTTGAACGTGCGCCTTTTGCAGCGCAATACGCGCAACCTTGCGCCCACCGACGAAGGGCGGCTGTTTTACGAGCGCTGCACCGCCGTGTTGGAAGAGCTGGAAAACGCCGAGCAATGCCTCGCCCAACGCAGCATCGAGCCGCAAGGCCGTCTGAAAATCAGCGCGCCGCTGGTGTTGGGCAAAACCATCTTGCCGCCGCTGTTGGCGGATTTTCTCCACCGCTATCCGCAAACCAGCATCGAACTCTCGCTCACCGACGACTACGCCGACCTGATTTCAGACGGCTACGATCTCGCCCTGCGCAACGGCAATCCGCCCCAATGCGACAGCCTGATCGCCCGCACCGTCGGCAGCCAGCAAATGCTCACCTGTGCCGCCCCCGGCTACCTCGTTCAACACGGCACGCCGCAAAGCCCCGACGATTTGGCACGCCACCAATGCCTGCATTTCCTACACGGCGGCCGCGTCAGCCGCTGGCGTTTTCAACAAAAAGGCAAAGAAACCGCCTTTCAGGGCTGCGGACGCTTCAGCGCCGACAACGGCGAAGCCCTGCTGGAACTCGCGCTGTCCGCATTCGGCATCGTGCAACTGCCGCATTATCTGGTGCAAACCGCCCTCGATTCAGGCAGCCTGAAAAGCGTTTTATCCGATTTCCAACCCAAACCCGTGCCCGTGATGGCGGTGTACCCCAGCCGCAAACAGCTCTCGCCCAAAGTGCGGGCGTTGGTGGATATGATGGGGGAAGCGTGGGGGAAGGCCGTCTGAGATGCCGCCGGCCATTCCAAAAAAGCTGCCTGAAAAACAAAAAAGGCCGTCTGAAAACCTAATTCCGGGTTTCAGACGGCCTGAGACCTTTGCAAAATCCCCCAAAATCCCCTAAATGTCTTGGTGGGATTTTGGGGGATTTTGCAAAGGTCTCATGTAAAAATAAATCGATAAGGTCTATAATTGGCGCGCAATCCATCATTTCACAGAGACAAATTATGCACACACAAAATCTTATTATCGGCTTTGGCAAAGCGGGCAAAACGCTGGCGGCAGATTTGGCGAAACACGGGCAGCAGGTCGTGCTGGTGGAACAGTCGGCGCAGATGTACGGCGGCACTTGCATCAACATCGGCTGTATTCCCAGCAAAAAACTGATTGTCGAGAGCGAGCAGCGCGGGCATAACGCCGACAAAGCGGCAGTGTTTGCGGCGGCGATGAACGCGAAAAACACCCTGATTCCGAAATTGCGCGCCGCCAATTTCGCCAAACTGGACAATCTGGACGGCGTAACCGTGCTCAACGCGCGCGCCGAGTTTCTCGACGATCGCACGGTCAAACTGACTGACCCAGACGGCGGCGAGCAAACCCTTACCGCCGAACGCATTTTCATCAACACCGGTGCCACCCCGCGCCGCCTGGGTGTGGCGGGCGAAGACAGCCCGCGCGTACTGGACAGCACCGGTGTGCTCGCGCTGAACGAACGCCCGCGCCGCCTCGTCATCATCGGCGGCGGCTACATCGGCTTGGAATTTGCCTTTATGTTCCACGCTTTCGGCAGCGAAATCACCATTCTCGACGGCGGCGACCGCTTCCTGCCGCGTGAAGATCGCGACATCGCCGAAGAAATGCTGCGCGTATTAAACAGCAAAGGCATCAAGGTGTTGCAAGGCGTGAAGATTGAAGCGTTCCGCGACAATACGGCGGACACCAGCGTCATCACGTCGCAAGGCGAATTTACCGCCGACGCGGTGTTGGTGGGCGTGGGGCGCGTGCCGAACACGCAAGGATTGGGCCTGACAAACGCGGGCATCAAAACCGACCAGCGCGGCTTCATCCTCGTTGACGACCATCTGCGCGTGCAAGGCAAAAACCACATCTGGGCGATGGGCGACGTGGCGGGCAGCCCGATGTTCACCTACATCTCGCTCGACGACTACCGCATCGTGCGCGAACAGCTTTTCGGCGACGGCAAACGCAACCGCGCCGACCGCACCCCGTTCCCGACCGCCACCTTTACCGAGCCGCCGCTCGCTCATATCGGCTTAACCGAAACCGCCGCGCAGCAATCGGGGCGCGAGGTGAAAGTGTTGAAACTGAAAGCCGACGCAATTCCGAAAGCCAAAATCCTCAACCAAACCGACGGCCTGCTCAAAGCCGTGGTGGACGCGCACAGCGGCGAAATTCTCGGTGTAACCCTGTTCTGCGCCGAAGCGCACGAGATTATCAACCTGTTCAAAATGGCGATCGATCACCGCATCCCCGCCACCTACATCAAAAACCAAATCTTCACCCACCCGACCATCGCCGAAGGGCTGAACGATTTGTTCGCGGGCTGCTAAAAAACTGGTTGTAAAACGACCGCACTTGATACGGAAATGCCGTCTGAAAGCGATTTCAGAATCGATGCGGGTATGTTGTTTGTAACCAAGTTTGTAGAGGCCGTTTTTCTTTGTCCAGCGGGCATCTTTATCTTTACTCGGTGTGGTTTGGCCGCTGACTTGTCCCTCCTCATCAACTTCTATGGCCTGACGCTGTTTGCTGCCGGCGGTCTGAATAATGGTGGCGTCAATGACGGCGGCGGATGCTTTCTCTATTTTTAGGCCTTTTTCGGTCAGTTGGCAGTTAATCAGTTCCGGCAATTCGGACAGGGTGTCGTCTTGCGCCGTCGGTTTCGGTAACGGCATAAGGTGCTGTAATCGGGGATGCTCAACTCGTCAAAACGGCAAAACAGGTTGAAGTCGATGCGGGTGATGAGGCTGTGTTCGAGTTCGGGATCGGAGAGGCTGTGCCATTGTCCGAGCAGGACGGCTTTGAACATGGACAGCAGTGGATAGGCGGGACGGCCACGATGGTCTCTAAGGTAGCGGGTTCTTTGACGATTCAGGTACTGTTCGATCGGTTGCCAATCAATCACTTGATCCAACTTCAATAGTGGGAAGCGATGGAAAATCCTCTAAATGTCTTGGTGGGAGTTTAGGGGGATTTTGCAAAGATCTCGGTGTATAGGAAGGAATTTGGCGGTAAAGTATTTGCGATATTCCTTATGCTTTTATCAAATTGCTGTTCAGAGCTGCTATGGAGCGTTTTGATGTTGATTGGCATATCGCTTTGCAGCCATTTTGTCATTGCGCGATGACAAAACGATAGCGAAATAGTGACAAAATGTGCGCGAGATTATAACGCCGTGTAAAAAATAAGATCTAAAATTTGGTCTTTTTCACTTTATTTTTACATATTTATGCGATAAATTGAAATATTAAAATCAACTAATTGATTTTGAGCGATTATACAATTTACATTTTTTTATAATATAGAAACAACCCTTCTGAGTTACATATAATAGACCTCTTGCGAAAGTATCCTGAAGATTTACAATTCCCAAATGAAATACGAAAACCTAATCCAAAGAAGCGACAGGGAATTCAAACGGCTCACAGGTGTAACGCCCGTCCTTTTTCATGAAATGCTGCAAGTCACCACAGAAGCAGAAAGCCGGAAGGTCAAGTCGGGCAGGCCGCATACGCTCGGTTTGGCAGACCAACTGCTGCTTACCCTAAGTTATCTGCGCCATTATCATACCCAACTCGAATTGGCCGCTATCTACGGTCTTTCTGAAAGTAATGTCTGCCGCACCATCCGTAAAACTGAGGACGCTCTCATTCGTTGCAAACGCTTTTCCCTGCCAAAACACAAGAATCCGGGCGATCAAACGGTCATCATTGACGTTACCGAAAGCCCGATTGAACGTCCCAAAAAAACAGCGGCAGTATTACAGCGGCAAGAAAAAGCGACACACGGTTAAAATCCAAGTCATATACGGCAGAGAAACTGAAAAAATCATCAGCATCCAGACGGGGATGGGTGCTCAGCATGACATGCGTTTAGCCAAGAAGCACCTTGCAGAGCTTTATCCCTACAAAATAGTCATTGCGGATAGGGGTTATCAAGGATTGGCTAAAACCGGATTACAGACCCCGAAAAAGAAATCTAAACATCATCCGCTGAACAAACAGGATAAAGAGGCGAACAGGTGGTTAGGCAAACTCAGAACCGTCATCGAGCACATCAACAGAAAACTTAAGATATTCAAAATCTTGTCGCTACCTTACCGCAACAGGCGGAAACGGTTCGGGTTAAGGGCAAATCTGATTGCAGGACTGGTTAATGCGATGGGATGAATATTTTCGCAAGAGGTCTAATTAAATATTGTAAAATATAACACAAAAAAATGAGAGAAACCTTATAAAATAAGGTTTCTCTTTTTTACACTTTTATTGACACAGGCGGATTGAGACCTTTGCAAAATTCCCCAAAATCCCCTAAATTCCCACCAAGACATTTAGGGGATTTTCCATGAGCACCTTCTTCCAGCAAACCGCACAAGCCATGATCGCCAAACACATCGACCGCTTCCCATTATTGAAGTTGGATCAGGTGATTGATTGGCAACCGATCAAACAATACCTGAACCGTCAAAGAACCCGTTACCTTAGAGACCACCGCGGCCGTCCCGCCTATCCCCTGTTGTCCATGTTCAAAGCCGTCCTGCTCGGACAATGGCACAGCCTCTCCGATCCCGAACTCGAACACAGCCTCATCACCCGCATCGATTTCAACCTGTTTTGCCGTTTTGACGAACTGAGCATCCCCGATTACAGCACCTTATGCCGCTACCGCAACTGGCTGGCGCAAGACGACACCCTGTCCGAATTGCTGGAACTGATTAACCGCCAACTGACCGAAAAAAACCTAAAAGTAGAGAAGGCATCCGCCGCCGTCATTGATGCCACCATTATTCAGACTGCCGGCAGCAAACAGCGTCAGGCCATAGAAGTTGATGAGAAAGGACAAGTCAGCGGTCAAACCACACCGAGTAAGGACAAAGATGCCCGCTGGACAAAGAAAAACGGCCTCTACAAACTCGGTTACAAACAACATACCCGTACCGATGAGGAAGGCTATATCGAGAAACTGCACATCACTCCTGCCAATGTCCATGAGTGCAACCATCTGTCCCCTTTGTTGGAAGGTATTGCTGAAGGCACGACCGTCTATGCCGACAAAGGCTACGACAGTAAGGAAAACCGGCAACATCTGAAAGAGCATCAGTTGTTAGACGGCATTATGCGCAAAGCCCACCGCAATCGTCCGCTGACGGAAGTGCAAACCAAACGCAACCGATATTTGTCGAAGACCCGTTATGTGGTCGAACAAAGCTTCGGTACGCTGCACCGTAAATTCCGCTACGCCCGGGCAGCCTATTTTGGTCTGTGTAAAGTGAGTGCGCAAAGCCATCTGAAGGCGATGTGTTTGAACCTGTTGAAAGCGGCTAACAGGCTAAGTGTGCCTGTTGCCGCCTAAAAGGCGGCCCGGATGCCTGATTATCGGGTATCCGGGGAGGATTAAGGGGGTATTTGGGTAAAATTAGGAGTGATTTGGGGCGAAAACAGCCGAAAACCTGTTTTTGGGTTTCGGTTGTTGGAGGAAAAGAAATTTTGCAAAGGTCTCTGCCTTTTGCGTTGAAGTTTTCCAACCCCCGCCCGATACGTTTTTCGTTATAATCATCCCGATTCCTGTTTATATATATTTCAAAATGTTCAAACGCTTCCCTTTATTTTTCCTCTGTGCCGCGCTGTTTTCGGGCTGCGCCACTCATCCCAAGCACACCCCCGCCGCCGTGGAAACCGCCGAAACGCTCGGTCTGCCCGCCAGCTCGCAGCCGCCGATTGCGCCGCAATGGTGGCGTGCGCTCAACGATGCCAAGCTCGACAGCCTGATTGACACCGCCCTCGCGCGTTCGCCCGATTTGGCGGCGGCACAGGCGCGCTTGCGGCAGGCGCAGGCGGGGGCGGATTTGGCGGATTCGCAGCGCGGCGTGAAGATTGGATTGGGGCTGAGCGGCGCACTGCTGCACCGCGACGGCGTAAACGAGCGCGAGAAGCCCGAACTCATCAGCGATTTGGAAAAGCGGCTGCTGGGCGACCACGGCACCAATATCACTTATGAATCGCTGCAACTGCAAGGGCAATGGTCGCCCGATGTGTTCGGCAAATACAAGCACCAGCTGGAAGCTGCGCTGGGGCAGCAACGCGCCGTGGAATACGAAATCGCGCAGACGCGGCTACTGCTGGCGCAGGGCGTGGCGACGTATTACCGCCAATGGCAGTTGCTGCTGGAAACGCGGCAGCGCGTGGCGCAGCGGGCGCAGTTGAACCGCGAGCGCGAGCAGGTGGTGCGCGAACTCATCCGCGCCGGACAGGTCGCGCCGAGCAGGCTCTATGCGGTACAGCAAGGCAACAGCCGTTTTCAGGCTGCCTTGTCGGATTTGGACGGCAACATTGCGCAAATCCGCCACGCGCTTGCCGCCTTGACCGGGCAACCGGCGCAGGCGTTGGACAACTTCGCGCCCAACCCCGCCGCCAACACCCCCGCGCCGCCCGTGTCGCAGCTCACCGCCGACTTGCTCGGCAAACGCCCCGATTTGGCGGCGCAGCGCGAGGCACTGACCGCCCGCCGCCATTTAGTTGCCAGCGCGAAAACCGAGTTTTATCCGAACATTACGATTAAAGCGTTGGCAGGCTTGTCTAACGTGGAAATAGGCAACCTGCCGCATTCCTCGTCATGGATGGCGGGGCTGCTGCCCAGCGTGAGCCTGCCGATTTTCACCTCTGGCGCATTGCGGGCGAACCTGTCGCGCAAGGAAGCCGAGTTTGACGAGCAGGCGGCGCGTTACAACAAAAACGTTTACACCGCCCTGCGCGAGGCGGCAGATGCGCTGACGCAATACGAAACCGCTGCCGCAGCCGTGCGCGACCAAACCGAGATGACCGCGCTGGCCCGCAAAAACGCCGCCGCCGCGCAAAGCCGCTACCGCGCGGGGTTGGACAACAAGCTTGACTGGCTCGCCGCGCAGGACGAAACCCTGCAAAACGAAGCGCAACTGGCGCAGGCACAGGCGAAGCTGTTTACCGCGTGGCTGGCGTTAAATACCGCCTTTGGCGGAGGTTTTGCGGCGGACAAATAAGGCAGCCTGAAAACGAGCAACGCGAGTTTCTGCGAAGCTAAAATCCTAAATGTCTTCTGAAACAAAATTTTGCTGTCATTCCCGCGCAGGCGGGAATCTTGGTTGAGCCGCATCAAAAGGCAGCAAAAACCACTGCCGCCGAAACCCGAACAAGATTCCCGCCTGCGCGGGAATGACGAAAGTTTGAGGCAGCCTGAAACGCAAAGGCTACCTGAAAACCAGCAAGCTAGTCGGGCATCCCTACCCGACCTACCCATAAGGAAACCCCATGCCCCTGCAATCCGGCGGCTACACCTTCAAGCCGCATGAAATGCCCTTTATGCCGGGTTCGCCCGCCTTGCCCGAGCATCCGAAAAAGCGGCGGCTCGCGTATCTTGCCATCGGTTTATTACTCGCGCTGTCGTCGGGCTTCCAAAACGGGCTGCTCACCGCCTCGCTGCCGCAGCTGCGCGGCGATTTGTCGCTCGATTTGAAGCAGGGCGGCTGGATTCAGGCGGCGTATTACATGGCTTACGCCTGCATGAGCATCCTCTTTTTCAAAATCCGCAAGGCGTATGGTTTGCAGCGTTTTGTCCGCATCACCCTGTTCGCCCAGCTTGCCGCCAGCCTGCTGCAACTGGTTTATCACCATTACGAAGTGGAACTCATCGCGTGTGTTGCCGCCGCCGTCGCCGCCAGCGGCCTGCTGGTGCTGTCGATTTACTACATGATGCAGGGCTTTACCGGCACGAAAAAGCTGGTCGGGCTGGTGTTCGGGCTGGGACTGATGCAGGTCGGCACGCCGCTGGCGCAGAGCCTCGTGCCGCTGCTGTATGGCGACGGCGACCTCAACGGCGTGTTCGCCTTTCAGGCTACCCTCGCGCTCGCCTGCACCGCCTGCCTGTTCGCCCTGCCGCTGCCGCCCGGCATCACCGTGCGCAAATCGTTCACGCTGACCGACGCGCTCAGCTTTACCCTGTTCGCCTCCGGCATCGCGCTGTTGTGCGCCTTTCTCGTGCAGGGGCGCACGGTGTGGTGGACGACGCAGTGGCTCGGCTGGCTGCTCGCGGGCGGAGTGGGGCTGACGGGGCTGGCGTTGTACATCGAATCGACGCGGCACAAGCCGATGCTGGACTGGCACTGGATGACCGTGCCGCAAATCCTCATCTTCGCCGTGATGGGCGCGATGGCGCGGCTCTTGACCTCGGAGCAGACCGTCGGCGCGGCGGGGCTGATGGGCGCGGTGGGCATGGGCAGCGCGCAGATGAGCACGTTTTACCTGATTGTTGCGGGCGGAATGCTGGCGGGTGTGGTCGGCAGCCTGATTTTGCTGGATATCAACGACATCCGCCGCCCCGTGATGGTTGCGCTCGCCTGTTTCGCCCTCGGTGCGTGGCTGGAAATCGGCGTGGGCATGCAGACCCGCCCCGCGCAACTTTATTTCAGCCAGTTTATCGTTGCCTTTGCCTCGCTGCTGTTTATGGGGCCGATGATGCTTGAAGGCGCACTGCGCGCGCTGGCGAAAAGCTCCGACCACATGATGAGCTTCTCCGCCGTGTTCGGCCTGTCGCAAACCCTCGGCGGGCTGGCGGGTGCGGCGGCATTCAGCGCGTTTTTAACTTACCGCACCCGCGACCACCTCGCCGCCATCGCGCAAAACCTGACCCTCTCCAACCCCGCGCTCGCCGCCGACATCCAGCGCAACGCCGTCGCCCTCTCCGCCACCCTCTCCGACCCGGTGCTGCTGCAAGGCCGCGCCGTCTCGCAAATCACCGCGCAGGCGGGCAAAGAAGCGTCGGTGGCGGCATACAGCGACCTGTTCGCGCTGCTGGCGGCGATGGCGGCGGTATCGACCCTCGTCGCCGTCGCCCTGTGGCTGTACCGCCGTTATTACAAGATTGATATTCTGGCGGCGGAGAAGGCGAAAGTGTTTGCGGCGTTGGGGAAATAGTGTTTCAGACGGCATTGAAGGCAGCCTGAAAACCACCGCACCAACCCATTAACCGAATCAACCCCCAAATCAACGGAAAGCAAAAAATGTCCCAACCCGACACCCCCGAACAACCCGACACCGAATCCCAAAAAACCGCCGTGCCGCAGCCCGAGATGCAGCCTGAAACGTCGTCTGAAACCCCGTCCGAGCCGCAAGAGCCCGCCCAATGGCAGCCTGAAAAACACCGTTTCGGCAGCATCGGCATACTCGCCGCCAGCGCAATCGGCGTGGTGCTTGCCCTGTATGCCTTCCGCCTGCCGCCCTTCGGCATGGGCGAGGTTTACACCAACAACGCCTATGTGCGCGGCAGCGTAACCGCCGTCAGCCCGCGCGTGGGCGGCTATGTGCAGAAAGTGCTGGTGCGCGATTTTGACAACGTAAAAGCAGGGCAGCCGCTGGTGGAAATCGACCCCGCGCCCTACCGCGCCAAAGTCGCCCAAGCCGAAGCTGGGCTGGCGGGGCAGCAGGCGGCGTTGAACAAAACCGCGCAGGACAAAGCCTCCGCCCTCGCCGTCTCCAAAGCCAACCAAGCCGCGATTGACAACGCCCGCGCCCAGCTTGACCGCGCCCGCCGCGAATGGCAGCGCATACAGGCGGTGAGTGCCGATGCCGTGTCGCAAAGCAGCCGCGATGCCGCGCAAACCGCCGTTAAACAAGCCGAAGCGGGCCTGAAACAGGCGCAGGAGCAATACGCCGTGGCGCAGCAGAACATCATCAACACGGGCGTAGGGCGCGAGGGCGCACAGGCGGGCATCGCCAACGCGCAAGCCCTGCTGGACTTGGCAAAACAGGATTTGGGGCATACTGTGATTTACGCACCCGCCAGCGGCAAACTCGGCGAAGTCAGCGTAAAACAAGGGCAGCTTGTGAGCGCGGGCACGCAGCTGATGTCCGTCGTGCCGCCCGAACGCTGGATCATCGCCAACATCAAAGAAACCGATATGGCCAACGTGAAAATCGGGCAGAGTGCCAGCGTGAGTATCGACGCACTCGGCGGCAAGGCGTTCAGCGGCAAAGTCGCCGAAATCTCGCCCGCCACCGCTTCCGAATTCAGCCTGATTAAAGCCGACAGCGGCACGGGCAACTTCGTCAAAATCGCCCAACGCATCGCCGTAAAAATCGTATTTGACGTAGGGCAACAGGATTTGGAACGCCTCGCGCCGGGGATGTCGGCGGAAGTGAACATTGCTACGAAGTAAGGTAAAAGGTCGTCTGAAAAGTTTTCAGACGGCCTTTCAGACTGCTTTTTTTATTGAAGTAAAGCAAATCGGGCATTATCCGTGCATCAATTGCCCAACCCACTCAACAAAAAGCAGCCTCAAACTCCATTCCCCCATTTTCAGGCTGCCTTGTAAAATTCTATAATTACGCTTTTATGCCAAATCATTTATCTGCGAAAGTCCCACACCCAATTTGACGTTGCCGTCATCGGCGCAGGCCCGTCAGGCTCGGTTGCCTCCGCCCTGCTTAACAAACAGGGCTTCAAAGTATGCGCGCTGGAAAAACAGCATTTTCCGCGCTTTGTGATTGGCGAGAGCCTGCTGCCGCACTGCATGGAAATGCTGGAAGAAGCCGGTTTGGCCGATGCCGTGCGCGCCGAGAAAGGCTTTCAGTTTAAAAACGGCGCAGCGTTCGCATGGCGCATTTCACGCGCATCACCGACAACATCGCCGCCGAAGCCGATTTTGACCGCAACAAAATCCTGATTACCACCCACCCGCAGCACCGCGACGTATGGTTTTGGACAATCCCTTTCGGCGACAACACCTGCTCGCTCGGCGTGGTCGGCACACCCGACAAACTGGCGGGCGATTCCGAAGCCGTGTTGAAACAAATAGTGGCAGAATGCCCCAATCTGGTTGAATTTTTTAAACATTCCGAATGGGAAAACGGCTTCCCCTACCGCAGCATCCAAGGCTATTCCGCCAATGTTAAAGCCCTGCACGGCAAACATTTCGCGCTGTTAGGCAACGCCGCCGAGTTTATTGACCCCGTGTTCTCATCGGGCGTAACCATCGCGCTGCATTCCGCCAAACTCGCCGCTGACCTGCTTGCCCGCCAGCTCAAAGGCGAAGCGGCAGACTGGCAGCGCGAGTTCGCCGAGCCGCTGATGGTGGGCGTAAACGCTTTTCGCACCTATGTGGACGGCTGGTACGACAACCGTTTCCAAAACGTGGTGTACGCACCCAACCGCGCGCCCGAAATCAGCCGCATGATTTCCGCCATTCTCGCGGGCTATGCGTGGGATACGGCAAACCCGTTTGTAGAAAAATCGGAACAGCGGCTGAACACGCTGGCGGAACTGGTGGGGGATTTGGCGTTTGAATAGGTGTTGATGTCGTCTGAAAACAGTTGCAGGTCGGGCATTGATGTCCGACAAACACCGACCTGTTTATCTTAAAATGAGACCTTTGCAAAATTCCCCAAAATCCCCTAAATTCCCACCAAGACATTTAGGGGATTTTGGGGAATTTTGCAAAGGTCTCAAAAGGAGAAGAAATATTACAAACAGCTGTTCCGTTAATTGAGCAAATTGATGAGTTATTTTTCGGAAAGTTGGATAACAACGAAGAACAATTTAAGCATTTTCTTGTTAGATTAAACAAAGAATTAGAATATTATTTATGGAGTTGTCAATTTTGATAGCTCCATACTACATTTGAAACTCAAAAATAGAGCATAGCTATAGAACAGAAATTTATTCAAGAGAATTATTTACACCAAAATATAGAAGTCCTCTGTTTTATTTTCAAAAAGTAAAACAGAGAACATAAATGGTTGGCTCTTGAAAGCAATGTGTAAAAATTTTACGTTAATATTGTAAAATATAATGATATAATTACTCTGTTATCGGGGTTATTTTTACGTATTTTTAAGAAAGTCATCAATATTTGATTGCAACAAGTTGAAATAATTAGAGTTTTATTTTTTCATTCTTTCCTTATATAGAAACAACCGTTCTAAAACAGAAATTACATGAAAGGTCGTCTGAAAAATCGGTTTTACCGGTTTTCAGACGACCTTTTTGTTGTGTGTCGCAAGTTAGGTATAACTTAGTTTGCACATACCCGTTTAAAAATAAGGTAATCCCTTCCTTCTAAACCGCATGGCTACAAACTGTTTGACACAATTATCAAAAAGCTATAATATTTCTTATATATGATTTTTATTATATATATTTATTTTTAGATGAATCACTCTCAAACAAGGAGTAATTAAATGAAACGGAACTTAGGTACTTTGGATCGTACTCTCCGCATTGTCATTGGAGTAGCCTTAATCGCCGCCGCTGCAACCGGTCAAATCGGCTGGTGGGGTTGGTTGGGCATCATCCCTCTGGCTACCGCCTTGATAGGAAACTGCGCGTTGTACAGCTTATTGGGCATCAATACCTGCCACATCAGCAAAAAATAAAGAAAGCAAAACATGAGTAAAGAAGGAAAACTTCCACGAATTACTCCTGCGGAAGCGGCAGCGAAAATCCGTGAAGGCGCGATAGCGGCAGACATTCGCAGCCAAGCAGAATATCAGGGTGGGCATATCGGCGGCGCATTGTCCCTACCACCGGAGCGACATCGCGACAAACTGCGCGACAACGCCGCGCCCTGTCTGATTTTTTATTGCTTGGGCGGCAAACGCACGGCGCAGGCAGAAGCAGCATTGGCGGAACTCGGTCGGGGACGCGAGTGCTACATTCTTGAAGGCGGTTTGCAGGCATGGAAAGCCGCAGGTCTCCCCATAATCGCCAAACACGCCGCGCCGGACATCATGCGGCAGGTGCAAGCCATCGCGGGCGGGTTGGTTCTGTTCGGCGTGTTGGCAGGTTCGCTGGTATCGCCTTGGTTTTATTTGATAGATGCGCTAGTCGGAGCAGGCCTGCTGACAGCCGGTTTAACTGGATTCTGCGGCATGGCACGACTGCTGGCTAAAATGCCATGGAACCGTTAAACAGAGGTCGTCTGAAAGTTGCCGCTGCGGCAGTTATGGCTGATAATGCGATCTTCACATTTGCCGAAAAGGGCAAACAATGACCACTGCCGATAATCAACCGCCCTACGAAGAAGCCACCGCGTTTCTTAAACTTCTGGCGAACCCCCATCGCCTCGCCGTACTGTGTAAGCTGCACGAAAGACCGTACAATGTAACCGAACTGGCTGAGTCATCCGGCCTGCCTCAAGCGGCGATGTCCAGCCAATTGGCACTACTGCGTGAGGCCGGATTGGTGTCTTTTGAAGTGAACCATCGAGAACGGCAATATTACATTGCCGATTCACGAGTCAACGAGATGATACAGTTGTTGTATTCCTTTTTCTGTGCAGGAAAAGATTGAAATGTGGTTGTACTGCCTTAGACAAACTAATCGGAAAAATTAAGCTAAAAGGTCGTCTGAAAATTTTTCAGACGACCTTTTTGTTGTGTTTAGTAATTTAAAAACAGCTAATAGTATTTCAAAAAACAATAGAGATACTGGCATATAAACCTATTTACTCCTGCCAAATAATCTCGTGTTTAGAACCATAAGTAATCTTCTTGATATTGTGTTCCAGAGCTATTTCTTTATCTAGCTTTCCTGAATATTCTGAACCCGCCAATTCTTGAAATAAAGTAATGTTCAACTCATCATTGTGGGAAGTTGTTTTTATATCTGAGATGCCCATTGCGCTATCGCCTAATAAGCCCGTCAAATGAACTTGTCTAGACTCCTCAGCTGTAGAAATCAGTAGCGTTGTTTACAGTATTTCCAGGAGAATACTGAAACATGAACATGCACAAAAACACCCGTCTCACCCCGCACCACCGCCAAGCCATTTGGCTGGTCTACACGCAGGGGAAGGAAAGCGTCACCTCCCTGGCACGCCGCTACCAAGTCAGCCGCCTCACCATTTACCGCGCCCTTAAAGCCGCAAGGGCCAAGCTGCTCAAACCGCAAACCAGTACCAACAACCGTTTCAAACAGGCAAAGTACGGAATGAAACGCCCGGCCAAGGTAGAACGCAGCATTCAGGAAAAACTCAAAAAGCAGGCCAAACGCTACAATAAATCCTACCCCGGAGAGCTGGTGCATCTCGACACCAAACGGCTGCCGCTGCTCAAAGGGCAGAAAGCTACCGATAAGCGGGATTACCTGTTTGTCGCCATCGACGATTTCTCAAGGGAGCTATACGCCGCCATTTTGCCGGACAAAACCGCAGACAGCGCCGCCAAGTTTCTGACCGAACACCTGATTGATCCCTGCCCATACCTGATTGAGTGCGTTTACTCCGACAACGGTACGGAATACAAAGGCTCGGCCAACCATGCTTTCGGTGTAGCCTGTTACGAGAACGGGATTGGTCAAAAGTTTACTCGGGTTGCCCGTCCGCAGACCAACGGTAAGGCGGAGCGGGTTATCCGTACCCTGATGGAGATGTGGCATGAGAAACAGTCGTTTGAGAGTCTGGAACATCGGCAAAAGGAGTTGTGCCGCTTTGTTAATTTTTATAACACTGTGAAGCCACACCGCAGTTTGAACGGCGATACGCCGTTTGAGGTCTTGCAGGCTTATTTTTCTCAACCTGTTGTGTAAACAACGCGACAATTTTCTACACCTCAGCTTCATTGACAGTAATTTTGAAATTCCCAATATCGTCCAACTTAATTTCATCATTGGCGAAAAAGCAGCCGGACAATATCAAGCCGGTAATCCCCAGTATGGTTGCCTTAATTTTCATCATCATTTCCTGATCAATTTATTAGCCGTAGGGTGGATTATTGAATCTGACAGTTTTGGTATTTTCAGACGCTCTTTTTTATACTGCTTCTGTATTTGCACATGAATCCTTTACGCAACCTAGCTGCGGGGTTCATACAGGCTACGGCTTGCTATGACCTATATCTAATTAATATAAGTTACGCATTTCTTAATGCAGTCTGTATAATATAAAATGCGATCTAAAAGTTTTATTATACTGTGTTTGGGTATTACATTTAGATATTCGCACATTCAACATCCAAAAATATAAATTTTGTTTTTTATTAAGGACACATGAGATGCCTCTTATTCTTTATTTACTCTGTTTATTATTTTCAGCGTGGTTAACTTATATTTGTGTGAAAAAATATTGTAAAAGCAGACTGACTAAATTTTTGGGTATACCTGTTTTATTCTGTCTTTTTCTTGGGATTAATCCTGTTTACCATCTCGCAGACAAAGCTCTATTTTCGACCCGTACAGCAGAGGAGTTGATGATGGAAGATCCAGGAAACCGAATGATATTCTTAATATTCAAAGACAAGTTTCCGCAAGATTATGCCCAAATCGTGGCGAAAGCTGAAGATCTTATGAAATCAAAAAATCATGAACAAGATATGCGTTTTTTTCTCTCAGAAACAATAGACATCATGTTAAGAAAATTGCCTTATGCAGATGATGACAGCTTAATTGCTATGTTTCAGGAAGATATGCAGTTGCGTACCAAACTCTTGAACGAAAACGACGCGGTAAACTGCTTTTATTTGGAGTATCCTCATTTAGCTCCTGATATTTCGCTTTTCTCAAAGCAAATGAAGCCCTATTTCGCCTCTATAAAACAAGCCAGAGTACGTGCTTTGCAATCTGCCGATATTCATCGAAAAATGCCGGACGAAACTGAAATAGCGCAAACACAAGATAAAGTAAATCAGATTTTATGGAAGAAATATAGTGAACAGGAGTTGGCGGTAATCAATAACGAAAATGAGGATGAAATAAAGCAATATACGGCTGATGAACAGGCTTTGATTTGCCGTTTTGCAATCGATACATTGCAGGCGATATTGGAACAGCCTAAGCATGAGGCTGCCGAACTGCTTCGTTTTAATTTGAGTCATTGAGGGGCAGTCTGTTGGATATTTTTCCCAATAAATCTATTAGGCTTAAAATAAATTGTATTGATAGATGTGTTAAAGCAACCGTAGGTTGGTCATTCGGATCTGGCATTTTGGGTATTTTCAGACGACCTTTTTATACTGCTTCTGTATTCACACTTAAAGCAAGCATGCGTGCGTGCCGCACACACTCCCCTGTATGTAGGTTTGACGCGCCCTATTTAAAAATATGATGAACGGAGATATTTGGCTGCACAACGGCTGCCTGAAAATCAGCCCGAGCCGCCATGTCAAGCTGGAAGCGTGGGGTGCCATTGATGCGGACGATGTAATTTTATCATTGGATAACAGCCCTGAAGAAATCGGATCAGGCTTAAGGTTGGCATTGAGCCGCTGTCGATAATATCAGGCAAAAGGTCGTCTGAAAGCTGGAAAATTGTTTCAGACGACCTTTTTTACACTCAAAGCCCGTGTACGTTCGTGCCGTACGCAACCTATCTGCAGCTTTCATGCGGGCTACGGCTTGTTAGGGCTTAAATATTTCTTCTCGATGCCACTTAAAGTATTTTTCGCTATCAGGGTGAATTTTTAATTTTGTATCAGTTGAGATGCCTAGTCGGAACAGGTTTTTTTCAGAAAGCCTTTTGCTAATACGGATTTTGCCATCTGGCTCAAACGTAATCAGCCCACTATCAAACAAGGCATCAATGTTTGGGGCGAGCATCAAGCCGTTGTATGGGTCAAGCCGTTGCCATTCTTCATCATCCTTGCAGTCGCGCCAAGGTTTGATATGGCTGGCAATCAGCAATTCAGGCATATCCACGCCGCTGATGGGGCATTGCGGATACCGTTCCAATACGCCGTTTCTGAATTCGCCTTGACCTCTGCGGGCGTTAATCAGGCGCTGGATTTCGGTTTTGGCTTCTTCGGTTGTGGCGTTTTCTAAGCGTTGGTTAAGTTCATCTAAATCATTTTCCAAAGATTGTTGATAGGCTACCTGAAAAGTGGGTATTTCAATGTATTCGCTGGGGACGTAATCTTCCATACAATGTCCGCATCCGGTTAAATGTTTATTATATTTCTGCCGAGAATAAGCCTCTAATGCAGGAATGGAATTAGAACAAACTTTATAATAAGGGCTTGATTCAGTAGTGTAGTTACCATTCTCATTGCTGATACATGGTTTCCTCTTTATTCCTTGTACACGATGTATCATAGGATATTTAGAAATGGGTTTGCCTTCTTTGTTTATATTTAATATATAACCATCAGGGTTGTTCTCTCTCCATTTCAAATATTCGGCATCATTAGGCTCATCTTTAAAAATTTTGAGTTCGGGCATAATATTTCCTTTGAAAATAAACATACGCTGGATTATTAGAAATTTCACAGACCTGTAAAAAAATGAATGTTAGATTTTGTTCCAAACTACGTCAGAAATGCCCACAACGGTATTTCATTTGTTGCTTGCTGTTCCAATCGGCATCATAAATCTTTTGCCTACTACATGAAAAGTTTTCCCAAGCAGATGTAGGTTGGATTCTCGAATCCGACAGCTTCATACGGGAGATTTTGTCGGATACAAGTATTCGACCTACAAATTTTGGATAATAAAAGGCCGTCTGAAAATCGTTTCAGACGACCTTTTCTTTATCAGCTTCTACTTTGCTATCACTCTTTCTTTCAAAGTCTTCAACACATTCTTCACGGTGTTAATCCTGACTTCGATATTTTCCATCTCGGCTGTAAATCTTAACTTATCCGCTCCAGCCAGCCGATATTTTTTATCTGTCTGAATCAGCAGGATGATTTCTGTCGGGTCGATTTGGTGGTGTTTACCGAAGGTAATGGTGACGGCTTCGCTGGTCGCGTCGATGGCGTCTATGCCCAATTCTTTTGCGGCGAGCCGCAGGTGGTGGCTTTCGATGAGGGTTTTGACGGGTTGTTCGGGCAGGCCGAAGCGGTCGACGAGTTCTTCGTGTATGGCGTTGATTTGCTGCACGGTTTCGCAGACGGCGAGGCGTTTGTAGAGGACGAGCCGTTCGTGGATGTCGGGGCAATAGCTTTCGGGCAGCAGGGCGGGGCTGTGCAGTTTGATTTCGGTGGTGATGCCCAGCGGCGCATCGAGGTCGGGCTGGCGGCCTTTTTTGAGGTCGCGCACGGCTTGTTTGAGCATTTCGGTGTAGAGCGTGAAGCCGACCTGCATCATTTCGCCGGATTGTCCTTCGCCGAGGATTTCGCCTGCGCCGCGGATTTCCAAATCCTGCATGGCAAGGGTGAAACCTGCGCCGAGTTCGTCTGCCGCCGCGATGGCATCGAGGCGTTTTTCTGCGTCTTTGGTGATGTATTCGGGCGTGAGCAGGTAGGCGTAGGCTTGGTGGTGGCTGCGGCCGACGCGCCCGCGAAGCTGGTGCAGTTGCGCCAGTCCGAATTTGTCGGCGCGGTTGATGATGATGGTGTTGGCGTTGGGGATGTCGATGCCGGTTTCGATGATGGTGGAACAGAGCAATACGTTGAATCTTTGCTGCAAAAAGTCGCGCATAACTTGCTCCAACTCGCGCTCGCGCAGTTGTCCGTGCGCCACGCCGATGCGGGCTTTGGGCAACAGGGTTTCCAGCCGCTCTCGCATATTTTCAATCGTATCCACTTCATTGTGCAGGAAAAACACCTGCCCGCCGCGCTTGAGTTCGCGCAATACGGCTTCGCGCACGCTGCCTTCGCTGAAGGGTTTGACAAAGGTTTTGACGGCGAGGCGGCGGCTCGGCGCGGTGGTAATCAGCGAGAAGTCGCGCAGACCTTCGAGCGCCATGCTGAGGGTGCGCGGAATCGGTGTGGCGGTCATGGTGAGGATGTCGACATTGGCGCGCAGGCGTTTGAGCTGCTCTTTCTGACGCACGCCGAAGCGGTGTTCTTCATCGATAATCACTAAACCTAAGTTTTTGAATTTGATGTCGTCTTGCACCAATTTGTGCGTGCCGATAACGATATCGACCGTGCCGTCCGCCATGCCTTCCAGCGCGGCTTTGGTGGCTTTGCTGTTGTTGAAACGCGAAAGGCTGGCGACTTTCACGGGGAAATCGGCGAAGCGGTCGGCGAAATTTTGTGCGTGCTGCTCGACCAGAAGCGTGGTCGGCGCGAGTACGGCGACCTGTTTGCCGCCCATTACCGCCACAAACGCGGCGCGCAGCGCGACTTCGGTTTTGCCGAAACCGACATCGCCACACACGAGGCGGTCCATCGGCTTCGCCTGCGTCAAATCTTTAATCACGGCGGCGATGGCGGCGGCCTGGTCTTCGGTTTCCTCGTAGCCGAAGCCGTCGGCAAACGCCTGATAGTCCAACTCGTTGATTTCGAACTTGTGTCCCGATTGGGCGGCGCGCTGGGCGTAGAGATTGAGCAACTCGGCGGCGGTGTCGCGTGCTTTTTCAGCGGCTTTGCGCTTCGCCTTGTTCCACGAGCCGCTGCCGAGCTTGTGCAGGGCGACATTTTCATGCGCCTGGCCAGAGTAGCGGCTGATTAAATGCAGTTGCGAAACAGGCACATAAAGCTGCGCTTCGCCCGCGTATTCGAGCAACATCATTTCGTTGGTTTCGCCGCCTAAATCCATCGTTACCAAGCCCATATACCGCCCAATGCCGTGTTCTTCGTGCACAACGGGGTCGCCGATGTTGATTTCGGCAAGGTCGCGCAACAGGCCGTCTGAAACGGCGGCGTGTTTTTTGCGGCGGTTGTGGACGCGCGAACGGGCGACGTATTGGTAGAGGTCGGATTCGGTGATGACGGCAATGGCACTTTGAGCGGCAACCGCTTTGCCCTCTCCCCAACCCTCCCCCACGGGGGAGGGGGCAGGTTGCTGTCGGGCTTGTCCGTGCAGATCATTTTCGACGGGATGCAGGCTGCTTTCGGTTTTTAGGTCGTCTGAAACGGCAGCGGCACTTTGTTCCCTCTCCTGCGGGAGAGGGCTAGGGAGAGGGTTTGTTGCGGCTGCTGAAAATTCGGTTTGGTCGGTAACCGCTTTGCCCTCTCCCTCGGAGGCGGGAGTAGGTTGCTGTTGGCTCGGAGATTGCAGCTCGCCCAGTTTGAACCCGTACGCCAACGGCGCGACCGTAATCATCAGCGGCTCATGTGCCGATAAAAAGCCCTGCCAGTCGGATACAGGTTTGGCTTTCAAACCGTTTTGCTGCAAGAAGCCGAGCATGGTTTCGCGCCGTCCCAAACTTTCGGCGCACAGCAAAATCCGCCCGTCAAAGGTCGTCTGAAAATCCTTCAATGCCTGCAACGGCTCGTCGGATTGGCGGTTGACGGCAAGGTCGGGCAGGGTGTGTTCCTTGCCGGAAACATCGGGCAGCACTTGTCCGTAGTTTTTCAGACGACCTGCGAACACATCGGCAGAGAGATACAAATGCTGTGGAAGCAAAGGCGGATAGGTTTCGTCGCCCTGCGCCATGGCATAACGTGATTTGACGTCGCTCCAAAAGCGGTTTGCCTCGGCGTGAACGTCGCCCAAAGAGACAAACAGCGCATCTTCGCCGATATAGTCAAACAGCGTTTCCAGCTCGTTTTCAAAAAACAGCGGCAGATAATATTCCACGCCCGCGCCGAAATGGCCGTTGCTGACGGCTTTGTACACGGCGGCATCGTTCGGATTGCCATCAACTTCCTCACGGAAGCGGCTGCGGAAGATTTTTTGCGCCTCGCTGTCGGTGGGGAACTCGTGCGCCGGCAGCAGGCGGATTTCGGAAACGGGGGAAATGGTGCGCTGCGTGTCCGTGTCAAAGGTTTTGATGCTGTCGATTTCATCGTCGAACAAATCGATGCGGTACGGCATCCCGCTGCCCATCGGGAACAAATCGACAATACCGCCGCGCACGGCAAACTCGCCCGCCGCCACAACATGGGAAACATGGTTGTAGCCCGCATCCACCAAATCGGTTTTCAGACGACCTATATCCAAAGTCTGCCCGTTTTTCAGCCAGAACGTGCGCCCCGCCAAAAACGGCACGGGCGGCAGCTTCTGCATCGCCGTGGCAACCGGTACGAACAACACGTCCGCCGCGCCGCTCTTAATCTGCCACAACGCCGAGAGCCGCTCCGACACCAAATCCTGATGCGGCGAAAAACGCTCGTAAGGCAGCGTTTCCCAGTCTGGCAGGAACACCGCCGTATCGTGCGGACGGAAAAAACGCCATGCAGTCTGAAGGCGCAACGCCTGTTCCGCATCTTGGGTCAGCACGACTTTGAGCCGCTTATGCGGCAGATAACGCGCCAAAGCCAGCGGCAGCGAGCCTTGCGAAAGATTGAGCCAACGGGATTTTTCACGGGGTTTGGGGATAGGGTAGGTCATGGCGTAGGGACAATGGCTTGCGGCAGCCGGAAAATTTTTCGGGCTGCCGAGATGGGTTGTAAAAGCGGGATTTTAGCAGATTACAAGCGGGTGTAAGGGATAGGATGGTTTGGTTGGTTTTCAGACGGCCTTTAATGCTAAAATGTCCTCTGTTTGCCACACACCGTTTTTCATGAATATTCTCGAAGCCTTATTGTTATTGGTCTTGCTGATCGTCATCAGTGCATTTGTTTCCGGCTCCGCAAACCGCTTTTAGAGAGGTTGTTTTTTTATCTATTGTAATTTAATGCCCAAGGCCAAAGCCAAGGTAGGAAAGGCTTTTGGCTATTTTGAGTATCTATGGGTTGTTTGATTTCATATATTTATTATCGTCTGATTGAATCAATATTTTCAGGGATATGATCGGGGTATCTGAAAATACTTTGAAGGTATCAATTTCACAATGAATTGCATTATGAGTTGCATTTTAACGCAAGGGAATTTTCTATCGGTAGAATCAAAGTTGGTTCAGATAAAGGAAGTTAGTGGAGCTATTGAGATTTAAGGCCCGACTTGGAATAGTTTAGTGAATTTCGCGACGTATCAAGTATCAAGGCATTTTTTTGATGATATAATACTGACAGGACTATGTGGAAAATAACCCTATAATTCTGTTGGCTGGATTAATCAAAGCGGTCTGATATGGTAGAGAGCCAAATGTATTATGAAAGTCGTGATGCAGTGAACTATACAATTTAATTAGTTGTTTAAAAGGTCGTCTGAAAAGTATTTTTCAGACGACCTTTTCTCATTTCCGACAACTTTTAAATCAGTTCCAAGTCCGGGCCGGCGTTTTGGGCACGGCGGCTGCGCAGTTGGATATCCAAACGCAGGTCGTGGGCGGAGTCGGCGTTTTTAATGGCGTCTTGGAAACTGATGTCGCCGCGTTCGTACAGCTCGTAGAGCGCTTGGTCGAAGGTTTGCATACCCATGGCGGTAGATTTTTTCATCATTTCTTTGATGCCGTGGATTTCGCCTTTTTGAATCATCTCGGAAATAATCGGCGAATTGAGCAGGATTTCCACTGCGGCTACGCGCCCCTTGCCGCCTTCGCGGGGAATCAGGCGTTGCGAGATGAAGGCTTGCAGGTTGAGCGACAAGTCGGTCAAAAGCTGGGTGCGGCGCTCTTCGGGGAAGAAGTTGATGATGCGGTCAAGCGCTTGGTTGGAGTTGTTGGCGTGCAGCGTGGCGAGACAGAGGTGGCCCGTTTCGGCGAACGCCAAGGCGTAGTCCATGGTTTCGCGGTCGCGAATCTCGCCGATGAGGATGACATCCGGCGCCTGACGCAGGGTGTTTTTCAGCGCGGCAAACCAGTTTTCGGTATCCACGCCGACTTCGCGCTGGGTAATGATGCTTTTTTTGTGTTGATGGACGAACTCAATCGGGTCTTCGATGGTGATGATGTGGTCTTGGCAATTTTCATTGCGGTGGTCAACCATCGCAGCGAGCGAGGTGGATTTGCCCGAACCGGTACCGCCGACGAAAATCACGAGGCCGCGTTTTTTCATCACCACGTCTTTCAAGACGGGGGGCAGATTGAGGCTGTCGAAATTCGGGATTTTGCTGGTAATGGAGCGGAACACCAACGCCGTCGCGCCGCGCTGCACCATGGCATTGACACGGAAGCGGCTGGTGTCGGGCAGGCTGATGGCGAAGTTGCATTCGTTGGTGGAAGAAAACTCTTCGATTTGTTTGGTGGACATAATCGAAAAAGCGATTTCCATACATTTTTCAGAGGTCAGCGGCTCGTCGGTAATCGGCGTGATTTTGCCGTCCACTTTCATAGCGGGTGGGAAATTGGTCGTGATAAAGAGGTCGGAGCCTTTGTATTTGTTCATATGGCGCAGCCAAGTGAACAATTCGTCTTTTGCGCTGGGGGGATTGGTCATCATGATATTGGATAATTTCGGTGGTTATTTTATTGAAATGGATTATATCAAATAAATCATGATACATAAAAATGGCAAGATTACCGTATCGAATAATAGGACAGGCGGGCAATATGGCGGATTCAATACGGGTATGGAATGCCGCCGCTGCTGTTATAATACCGCCCACAATTTCATGGAAAGGTAAAAAATGTCTGTACAAACAGTTGCGGTCATCGGTGCGATGGAGCAGGAAATCGAGCTTTTGCGCGAAGCAATGGATAATGTCAAAAGCGTGTCTTTCGGTAAGTTTACCGCCTACGAAGGCGAAATGGCGGGCAAACGCATGGTGTTGGTATTGAGCGGCATCGGCAAGGTCAACGCTGCGGTTTCAACGGCTTGGGTTATCCATCAATTCGCGCCTGACTGCGTCATCAATACCGGCAGCGCAGGCGGCTTGGGCAAGGGGTTGAAAGTCGGCGACGTAGTGATTGGCACGGAAATCGCGCACCACGACGTCGATGTAACGGCGTTCGGCTATGTTTGGGGACAAGTGCCGCAACTGCCCGCCGTATTCGTTTCAGACGACCTCTTGGTCGGCAAGGCAAAACAGGCGGCGGAAGTGTTTGAAGGCGCGGCGGTAGCGCAAGGCTTGATTGTCAGCGGCGACCGCTTTGTCCACAGCAGCGAAGGCGTGGCGGAAATTCGCAGCCACTTCCCCGAAGTCAAAGCGGTGGAAATGGAAGCAGCGGCGATTGCGCAAGCCTGCCACCAGTTGAACACGCCTTTCGTCGTGATTCGCGCGATGTCCGACTCGGCGGACGAAAAAGCAGACATCAGCTTTGAAGAGTTTTTGAAAACGGCGGCAGCAAGCTCGGCGAAAATGGTGGAAAAGATTGTCGCGTCGCTGTAAAACACGCATAAAATCATGCGGAAACAGTAAATTTCCGCTAGAATGTCAGGCTATTTCACTTTGCCTGAAGGTCGTCTGAACGGTCTATTTGATTTTCAGATGACCTTTTCAAAATCACTGCTTATCTTTCAAAATAACAATATGAAAAATATCCGAAACTTCTCCATCATTGCCCACATCGACCACGGCAAATCGACGCTTGCCGACCGCTTCATCCAATACTGCGGCGGCTTGGATTTGCGCGAAATGAGTACGCAGGTACTTGATTCCATGGACATCGAAAAAGAGCGCGGCATTACCATCAAAGCGCAAACCGCCGCGCTCAACTACAAAGCACGCGACGGACAGGTGTATCAACTCAACCTGATTGACACGCCGGGACACGTCGACTTTTCTTACGAAGTTTCCCGTTCGCTGTCCGCCTGCGAAGGCGCGCTTTTGGTCGTTGACGCATCGCAAGGTGTGGAAGCGCAAACCGTGGCGAACTGCTATACCGCGATTGATTTGGGCGTGGAAGTCGTACCCGTTTTGAACAAAATCGACCTGCCCGCCGCCGACCCCGAACGCGTGGAACAGGAAATCGAAGACATCATCGGCATCGATGCCGTCGGCGCGGTGCAATGTTCCGCCAAAAGCGGCATCGGCGTGGAAGACGTTTTGGAAGAAATCGTTGCCAAAATCCCCGCGCCGACCGGCGACGAAAACGCGCCGCTGCAAGCCGTTATCGTCGATTCGTGGTTTGACAACTACGTCGGCGTGGTCATGCTGATTCGTGTGAAAAACGGCACCATCAAGCTGAAAGACAAAGTACGCTTTATGAGTACCAAGGCGGAAACGCAGGTCGAGCAACTGGGCGTATTCACGCCGAAATCGGTTCAAAAACAAGAACTCAAAGCCGGCGAAGTGGGCTTTTTGATTACCGGCGTGAAAGAATTGGGACAGGCGAAAGTCGGCGATACGGTTACTTTGGTTGCCAACCCCGCTTCTGAGCCGCTGCCCGGCTTCCAAGAAGTACAAAGCCAAGTATTCGCGGGCCTCTATCCCGTGGAGAGCCACGACTACGAAGCCTTGCGCGACGCTTTGGAAAAATTGCAACTTAACGATGCTTCATTGAAATTCGAGCCTGAAGTTTCCCAAGCATTGGGCTTCGGCTTCCGCTGCGGTTTCTTGGGCCTGCTGCACTTGGAAATCGTACAGGAACGCTTGGAGCGCGAGTTCGACATGGATTTGATTACCACCGCGCCGACGGTGGTTTACGAAGTCGTGTTGAAGAGCGGAGAAAAAATCGAAGTCGAAAATCCATCCAAACTGCCCGACATCGGCAGCATCGAAACCATTCTCGAGCCGATTATTACCGCGACCATCCTCGTGCCGCAGGAATACGTCGGTAACGTCATGACTTTGTGTAACCAAAAGCGCGGCGTGCAGGTCAATATGCAGTACATGGGCCGTCAAGTCATGCTGACTTACGACTTGCCTATGAATGAAGTTGTGATGGACTTTTTCGACAAACTCAAATCCACTTCGCGTGGCTATGCCTCGCTGGACTATCATTTTAAAGAGTTCCAACCGTCTGATTTGATTAAGCTCGACATCATGGTCAACGGCGAAAAAGTCGATGCCCTGAGCCTGATTGTGCACCGTCAAAGCGCCGTTCACCGAGGCCGCGAGCTGGCAGCGAAAATGCGCGAACTGATTCCACGCCAAATGTTCGACATTGCCGTCCAAGCCGCCATCGGCAGCCAAATTATCGCCCGCGAAAACGTCAAAGCCCTGCGTAAAAACGTCTTGGCGAAATGTTACGGCGGCGATATTACCCGTAAGAAAAAACTTCTTGAAAAACAAAAAGCAGGCAAACGCCGCATGAAACAAGTGGGCAACGTGGAAATCCCGCAAAGCGCGTTCTTGGCGATTCTGCAAGTGAGCGACAAATAATGAGCACAAATTTAATCTACGGCGCGATTGCCGCCATCGTTATCGGCATTTTCCTTTATTTCAAAAGCAGTAAAGAACGCCAAGAAAACGGAGAATGGAGTTCCGGCCTGCAATGGGCGTATCTTTTGTGCATGATCGGCGTTTTCGGCATCCTGTCTTTTTACATGAGCTTTACTGCCGTATTGCTGATATTTGTCGTATTCACCGGCATCGTTTGGGCAATCCACAAAGGTCGTCTGAAAAAAGACCCGTCGCATCAGGACAAAGCCCACTTTACCGACTACATGAGCGGCTTTTTCCCGATCATCCTCGTCGTCTTCATCCTGCGCACCTTTATCGCCGAGCCATTCCAAATCCCGTCCAGCTCCATGCGTCCCGGCTTGGTTAAAGGCGACTTCATCCTTGTAAACAAATTCGCCTACGGCATCAGAACCCCGATTATCAACAACGTCCTGATTCCGACCGGACAAATCGAGCGCGGCGACGTCGTCGTGTTCAACTATCCCGTCCAGCCTGAAATGAACTACATCAAGCGCATCGTCGGACTGCCGGGCGATACCGTCGAATACCGCGACAAAGTCCTGACCGTCAACGGACAAGTTGCCCCCGACCAACCGAACGGCACTTATTCCTACCCTGACGATACCGAGCCGTCCGCGATTCACAGCCCCGAACTTTTTCAGACGACCCTCAACGGAAAAAGCTTCAACATCCTGAAAGAACCCGGACAGCCCACCATATCGATCCCTGCGCTCGATAAATACCGTATGGAAATCATGCCTGAAAACGGTTATTCCGTAGAGCAAAGCGGTTTGAAACACTGTCAATACGCCGAAGACGGCAGTGGCTTTACCTGCAAAGTGCCCGAAGGCCGTTACTTCGCCATGGGCGACAACCGCGACAACAGTGCCGACTCCCGCTACTGGGGTTTTGTGGACGACAAACTTATCGTCGGAAAAGCCTTCTTCGTGTGGATGAACTTCGGCGATTACAGCCGTATCGGCAGCAGTATCCACTAAGTTGCCCGTTTCATTTCGATAAAACCAAAGGTCGTCTGGAAGCTGATTTTCAGACGACCTTTGGCTTTTCGGCGGAATAAATTGAAAGCAGGTTTCCATCATTGCCAATTTATAGTTATCTATGCGGGAAGCGGCTTTATTTTGAAACCCAGCCGGTATGTTAAGTTTCTGAAGCGTAATGATTTTTTTCAGGAGAAGCCGGAAGCGAAATAAGATATTGCACCTACTTATTTCTCTTTCGGATTTGCGTTACCATGCAAAATCTTTTTTATTACTTTAAATCCTCATGCCGATCCGTTGCGGAGCAAATCCATGAATATCCGTTCCGACTCTTATGCAGCACCATTCCTCATCTTCGGTTGCGTCTTATTCGGGCTGGGAAGCCTGATTGTCAGATTCGTCCCCGTAGGCCCGTATGCGGTTGCATTTTGGCGGCTGCTGATTGCAACGGGTGTGTTTTGGCTGCTCTCCCGTTTTTTCAGGCAAAAGCTGCCTAAAAGCAGAAGGGCGGTCAAATATGCCATGTTGTCCGGCATATTTCTGGCGTTTGATTTGTCATTGTGGCATGAAAGCGTACATGCGGTGGGGCCCGGGATTTCCACATTGCTCAACAGCTTGCAGATATTTTTTCTGTCCGCCATCGGATTTTTCTTTTTTCAAGAACGCTTGAACAGCCTGCAAGTTGTGAGCCTGACATTAGCGGTTGGCGGGGTTGTCCTAATCGGCAGTCCCGAGTTCAACCACAATGCCCACGCCTTATGGGGCTTTGTCAGCGGAATTGCGTCGGGCGGGCTTTTGGCATTGTCTATGGTATTCGTCCGCAAAACGCATGAAGTCGAAAGGGTGGCGCTTTTTCCGATGATGATGGTTTTGAGTTTCGGCGGCGCGTTGTCCCTGATTGTCCCCGCGCTGATTTTCGACAGCAACGCCCTATACCCGACGCAATGGCGCGATATAGGCTTGGTCTTGATATACGGCGTGGTCATGCAATGTTTGGCATGGGGTATGATTGCCTATGCAATTCCGCTGCTGTCCCTGTCTTTAACTGGTTTGCTGCTGCTTTCCGAACCCATTGCCGCTTTACTGATTGATTATTTTTGGCTGAACAAGCCGATCAACACTTTGCAGTGGTTTGGTGTTGTTTTGACTTTGTCGGCGATTTATCTTGGTTCTTTAAAACCGAAAAACACAAATTAAGCCGTATTGGGGAACAAAAGGTCGTCTGAAAACCGTTTTCAGACGACCTTTTATTTCAATATTATTAATAGGCGTAATGCCGAAAAAGATTTGCGTTTCCATATATAAACGGATGTCGGGACAATCGTGCCTTTACTTCCATTTTCTTTAATAGCATAATGAATAAAAATTATTATCAAAATATGGATGGTAAAACAGAGTTGCGAATCTAGATAGGCTCTGGTGTGTCCATTCCTATGTTTGGCGCAGCTCAAACCCATCTTAGAAGGATTCTGTTAAACAACCGGGCTGAAGTCCGCGCTACCTAACCAGGAGATTGGAAAATGGAACTGAAAAGACGTGATTTCTTAAAAATGACCGCTGCTCTGGCTGCGGCAGGGGTTTCGCCTTCGCTGTTGGCGGCGGGGAAAGAGCAGTTTACCGTGTACGGCGCGCCGGCGATGCCCAGCGTAACCATTGCCGTAGCGGCGTTGCAAGGCAAGCTGGCGAAGCAGGCGGATGTGTCGCTGAAAATCTGGCGCTCGCCCGACCAGCTTCGTGCGGGCGTGGCGAGCGGGCAATTTAAAGTGATGATGAGTCCGAGCAATGTCGGCGTAAACCTGCGCAACCAAGGGCAGAAAGTCGGCATGGTGAATATTTTGACCAACGGCATCACGCAGTTGGTCTGCAAAGGCAGCGCGATTGCCTCGCCGCAGGATTTGGTCGGCAAAAAAATCCTCGTTCCGTTTAAAAACGACATGCCCGACATCGTGCTGCAAGCCTTGCTGAAAAAACTGAAAATCGACGCGCACAAAGTCGGCATCACTTATACCGCCACGCCGCCCGAAGCGGTGGGGCTGTTTTTGAGCAAGGACTACCACGCCGCCATCCTGCCCGAACCAATGGCAAGCGCGGGTATGCTCAAAGGCAAAACCATGGGCGTGAACGTCGTGCGCGGCTTTGATTTGGTGAAGGCATGGGGGCAGGCGTATGACACTAAACCGCTGATTCCGATGGCGGGCATCATCGCCAACGAAGAATATTTCCACGCACACAAGGCGCAGTTCGACATCTTCCATCAGGATTTGAAAAACGCGCTCAACTGGATACTCGCCAACCGCCAAAGCGCCGCGAAAATCGGCAAAAACTACCTCCCAGCCCCCGAACCCGCCCTAGTCATGGGCTTGGACGGCGCGCGGCTGACAGTCACCAAAGGCAGCGAAGTGAAGAACGAGATTTTGAAGTTTTACGAAATCCTGATGCAGTTCAACCCGAAACTCTTGGGCGGCAAGCTGCCGGATAACGGATTCTTCTTGGCTTAAAATGGGAGAAAGGCCGTCTGAAAAGGGTAGGATGGTTGCGAATGCCTGATTTATCATTTTTCAGACGGCCTATCAGATAATAGTTAGAACAGTACACAAAAAGCCGTCATTCCTGCGTAGGCGGGAATCTAGTCTTTGATATTGCAGGAATGTTTTAAAATTGCAGCGACGTCAAACTTCTGGATTCCCGCCTACGCGGGAATGACGGCGGGTGGGTAACCTTGAGGTGGATTGATAAGCCCAACAAAACCGTCGGATTACCTGAAATGTTAGATAATGAACCAATCTATTATTGTTAAGGGAATATTTATGACTGAAATTAATAAACGGTACTCTGCATTAACAATTGATACCTCAATCTTTATACAAAATGGATTAAAGTTAAATAAAGGATTGCTAGCACAATTACATCAATTTAAAGATAATCCAATAAATTTAATTTTAAGTGATATCGTCTATCGCGAGCTCAAATCTCATCTTGATAGGAAGGAAAAAGAGACAAAAAGTAAAATTGAATCAGCTTTAAATGATGCGTCTGATTATCTAAATTGTTGCATAGATGATATGGAGAAAATCAAGTCATTAATTAAATTGAATTATCAGGCTGAGTCTATATCCAAATTAATATTAGAAGAATTTATAAGAAAATGTGGAATTGAGCTCGTTAAGGGGGAGGAATATTGCGAGATGAAATCTTTAATTGATATGTACTTTCAAAATCTTGCTCCTTTTAAAGAATCAGGTAATAAAAAGAATGAGTTTCCAGATGCTATTGCTCTATTATCATTGCAATATTGGGTGGAGGAAAATAATAAGAATTTATTAGCTGTTAGTGCAGATAATGATTGGAAGAATTTTGCACTAGGTAAAGGTAATATTGAAGTTATTGATGACCTAGCAAAAGCGATGGACATTTTAAACAAACAGACTGATGAAGCTTTGGATTCTATCATTTATGAAATAGAATTGGATTTAACAAAAAGCCAAAATAGTAGAATTTTTGAAAGTATGTATTCTGCCATTGAAAATAGTATAAATATTTCTGAAATTTCTGCTGTATCATCATTTAAATACTATATCGATGATGAACAATTAAGTTTAAAAAATATTTATATCTTAACAGAGGAAAATGAAAAAAGATTAAAAGTATATATTATTGATTATGATTCGGATAAAATTACTATTAGTATTACCTGTGAAGTTATGTGTGAAGTTGAGGTAGCTTTTAATTTTTCAGTTTGGGATTCAATTGATAAAGAAGATGTGTCATTAGGTGGGACAAGAAAAATAGTTGAAATATCATATGAAACAGATGTTTTAGTTAATTTATATGGAAACTTCCTAGATGGATTACAGAATATGGATATTGATGAGATAGAAGTTACTCATGACTCAGTATTCGTTGATATGGGAGAGATTTCTCCTTTTGACGATGAAAATTATGGCGATGAATATTATTGAGTTATTTACTACTATATGCAGTAGCCTATAGAAATCCCAAACAAAGGTCGTCTGAAAAACACTATTTGGGAAAACCAAACCGTTTCGTTGGGTTAAGGAGTTCCGTCTAACCCAATCAACCATTTTTTCAGACGGCCTATCATCCCCAAACCATCCCCATCAACCAACACTCAAACCATGATTAAAACCGACAAAATACGCAAACCGCAGCCTGCGGTGTTTTACATCATCGACTACCTTTGGAGCGGCTTTGCCGGTCTGAGTGTGGCAACGGTTGTGGTGGCGTTGTGGGCGTGGGGAAGCGCCGTGTTCGGCGAGTTTATGCTGCCTGCGCCGGTTGAGGTGTTTCAAAAGTCTTTGGATTTATTGAAACATTTTCAGGAAAACGAAATCGGGATTTCGCTGTGGCGGTCGGTGGTGGGGATTTCGGTTGCGCTGGTAGCGGGATTGGCGGCGGGGCTGGTGGCGGGCAGTTTTAAGACGGCGATGGCGTTGCTCAAGCCTGTGATTACGATTTTGTTGGCGATGCCGCCGATTATTTGGGTGGTGATGGCGTTGTTTTGGTTCGGTTTCGGCAATCCGAGCGTGCTGTTTACCATTATTGTGTTGGTTGCGCCGCTGACGTTTGCGAGTGCGGCGGTCGGGATGGCGAGCGTGAACAAGCAGCATGAGGAGTTGTTTGACGCTTATAAATTGGGTCGTCTGAAAAAAATCCGTTATCTGTATATCCCGCATCTGACGGGCTATGTGATTTCCAGCATCGGCGTGGCGGTGGCGATGGGGGTGAAGGTGGTGATTATGGCGGAACTCTTGGGCGCGAGCGAAGGCGTGGGCGCGCGGATTGCGGACGCGAGGGCGATGCTGGAGACTTCGACGGTGATGGCTTATGTGGTGCTGGTTATCGTTTTTGTGTCGCTGTTTGAATACCTGATTACCAAGCCTTTGGAAATTTTGTTTATGCCGTGGAGGAGATGATGCTCTGTCTTGAAAACGTGCGTTTTGAAATTCTCCGCGACCCCATCGTGCGCGATTTCAGTTTGAACCTGCAACATGGCGAAGTGAAAGCCTTGTTCGGGCCGAGCGGCTGTGGCAAGACGACGGTTTTGCGTTTGATTGCGGGCTTGGAAACGCCGAAATCGGGCACGATACGCAATACTTTCCGCAAAACGGGTTTTCTGTTTCAGGAAAACCGCCTGCCGGGAAACTTGACCGCGATGCAGAATATCGCTATTTTTATGGACAAACCCGATGAAGGCGAAATCATCGCGCTGGCGGCGAAAGTCGGGCTGACTGCGGGCGATTTGAACAAATATCCGACCGAATTGTCCGGCGGCATGGCGAAACGGGTAGCATTTTTGCGCCTGCTGCTGTGCGGCTGCGACCTTGCCTTGCTGGACGAGCCGTTCGTCGGTTTGGACCGCGATTTGCGCGATATTTTGGTCGCCATGCTGGTGGAAAAAATCGAGCGGCAGGGCATGGCGTGTATGCTGGTAACGCACGACCGCTTCGAAGCCGCACGCCTGAGCCATGAAATCATGCTGCTTTCCACTAAGGGCATGAACGTGCAAAACGTGATTACCCTGCCTACGCCGCTGTCCGAACGCGATTCGGCTTTTGAAGAAGCCGTGGTGGCAAGAGAGTTTCAGGGGATTCATTATTATGAGTGATAGGAATTTAAATTTCTGACAAACCTTGCGGTTCGTTGCCCTCTCCCTAACCCTCTCCCTAACCCTCTCCCACGGGGAAAGGGGATCAGGTTTCTCAAAATCAGAGAGCCGTAGAATTGGGAATCAGATGTCAGGTAAACCTGAAAATGTTCAGGCTCGACAGCCCAATTCCCTCTCCCCGTGGGAGATGGCTAGGGAGAGGGTAAGCAAGCCGCAGGCTTGCCTCTTTAGCGAAAGATACGAATCTGTTATCCGAACGCGATTCGGTTTTTGAAAAAGCCGTGGTGCCAAGGAGGCAGGGGATTCATTATGAGGTGCTTTATGTTTTCGACTGTGATTACTGCTGCTGTTTTATATATTGCTACAGCAGTAGATTTGTTGGTAATACTATTAATATTTTTTGCTAGAGCAAATACTAGAAAAGAATATCGAGATATTTATATCGGACAATATTTAGGTTCTGTAATTTTAATATTAGTTAGTTTATTTCTAGCTTTTGTTTTGCATTATGTTCCGGAAAAATGGGTGTTGGGTTTATTAGGTTTAATACCGATTTACTTAGGTATTAAAGTTGCTATTTACGACGATTGTGAGGGCGAAAAAAGAGCTAAAAAAGAATTGGATGAAAAAGGGTTGTCAAAATTAGTCGGTATTGTTGCTTTGGTTACAGTTGCTAGTTGTGGTGCAGATAATATTGGACTTTTTGTTCCTTACTTTGTGACTTTAGATCTTGTCGACTTATTAGTTACTCTTCTTGTATTTTTAATATTGATTTTTGTTTTAGTATATACAGCACAAAGATTGGCTAATATTTCAGGTATTGGTGAAATTGTAGAGAAGTTTAGTCGTTGGATAATGGCTGTTATTTATATTGGTTTAGGATTATTTATTATTATTGAAAATAATACAATTCAAACAATAATATCAATAATATGAATGATACGGGCATTTGAGTATCTGACAAACCTTGCGGTTCGTTACCCTCTCCCTAACCCTCTCCCACGGGGCGAGGGGAACAGGTTGCTGAAAATCAGAGAGCGCAGGATTGAAAATCAGATGGCAGGTAAACCTGAAAATGCTCGGGCTCGACAGCCTAATCCCCTCTCCCCGTGGGAGAGGGCTAGGGAGAGGGTAAGCAAGCCGCAGGCTTGCCTCTTTGGCAAAAGATACGGCCCTGTCCGCCCAATAAATCCATATCCGAAAGCATCTTCATGCAGAATCAAGCCAAGTCATGAATAAATTTTTCACCCACCCCATGCGGCCGTTTTTTGTCGGCGCGGCGGTACTTGCCATACTCGGCGTGTTGGTGTTTCTCATCAGCCCCGGTGCCATCGTCTTGCACCGCCAAATCTTCTTAGAACTCATGCTGCCTGCGGCATACGGCGGTTTTCTGACTGCCGCCATGCTCGAATGGACGGGTTATAAAGGTCGTCTGAAACCTGTTGCTACTTTGATGACGGCATTGTTGCTCGCCGCATCCGTCCTGTTGCCGTTTGCGACGCAAACCTCTTCGTTTTTCGTCGCCGCCTATTGGCTGGTGTTGCTGCTGTTCTGCGCTTGGCTGATTTGGCTCGACCGCAATACTGACAACTTCGCCTTGTTGATGTTGCTTGCCGCGTTCACCGTTTTTCAGACGGCCTATGCCGTCAGCGGTGATTTGAACCTGTTGCGCGCGCAAGTGCATCTGAACATGGCGGCGGTCATGTTTGTATCCGTCCGCGTCAGCGTCCTTCTGGGCGCGGAAGCCCTTAAAGAATGTCGTCTGAAAGACCCCGTATTCATCCCCAACGTCGTCTATAAAAACATCGCCATCACCTTCCTGCTGCTGCACGCCGCCGCCGAGCTTTGGCTGCCCGCGCAAACCGCCGGTTTTACCGCGCTCGCCGTCGGCTTCATCCTGCTCGCCAAGCTGCGCGAACTGCACCATCACGAACTCCTGCGCAAACACTACGTCCGCACTTATTACCTGCTCCAGCTTTTTGCCGCCGCAGGCTATCTGTGGACAGGCGCGGCGAAACTGCAAAACCTGCCTACCTCCGCGCCCCTGCACCTGATTACCCTCGGCGGCATGATGGGCGGCGTGATGATGGTGTGGCTGACCGCCGGACTGTGGCACAGCGGCTTTACCAAACTCGATTATCCCAAACTCTGCCGCATTGCCGTCCCCATCCTCTTCGCCGCCGCCGTCTCGCGCGCCTTTTTAATGAACGTGAATCCGATATTCTTCATCACCGTTCCCGCGATTCTGACCGCTGCCGTGTTCGTGCTTTATCTGTTGACGTTTGTACCAATTTTTCGGGCGAATGCGTTTACGGATGATCCGGAGTGAGCGTTTCTGTTTCATCCCGTCAGTCAATGGCAAGCCCTGTATCGCCTTAAGTCAAAAGGTCGTCTGAAAATCTCCAATATGGGTTTTCAGACGACCTTTGCTTAAATCAGGGTTTAAATCAAACCTTGCAGTTTAGGGTTGCCTTCTTTTGGAATAGGGCGTGTGTTGCCTTCGCTGTCGATGGCGACGTAGGTAAAGATGGCTTCGGTAACGAGTTGGCGGTCTTCGGTCAGGTGGTCGTTCATCAACGTTTTCACCCAAACTTCGATTTTCAGTTGCAGCGAAGTATTGCCCACGCGCACGCAGCGTCCGTAGCAGCAAACGACGTTGCCCACTTTAACGGGGCGGATGAAGTTCATTTCCTGAACGGCGACGGTAACGATGCGGCCTTGCGCGATTTCTGCCGCCAAAATGCCGCCGCCCAAATCCATTTGCGACATAATCCAGCCGCCGAAAATATCTTGGTTGGGATTGGTGTCTTGCGGCATAGCGACGGTGCGCAGCAAAAGCTCGCCTTGAGGGTGGGAGCGGTGTTCGTTTTTTTGAGTCATGAGAATATCCTTTTGAGCGGTGTGGATTGGGGTGGATTTGAATGTTGGCGGATTGGGTCTTACAAAGGTCGTCTGAAAGAGGATAGGGCTTTTCAGACGACCTTTTATACCTGTTCCAACCAAATTAGGCTGACCATGCGGCCGGTTTGTCCGTCGCGGCGGTAAGAGAAGAAAGTGTCGCGTTCCAAGACGGTGCAGTGTGTGCCGCCGTAAATCATGTCCACCCCTTCGCGGCGCAGAACCAAACGTGCCAGTGCGTAGATGTCGGCAAGATATTTACCGCCGCCGATGTCTTCGAATGCGTCTGCCGCTTCGGGCATGGGCGTACAAAATGCGTCGAACACGTCTTGTCCGACTTCGAATGCGTCCGCGCCGATGGCAGGGCCGAGATATGCCATGATTTCGACGGGCGCGACATTCATCGCGGCTATGGTGTTTTGCAGTACGCCGCCCGCCAAACCGCGCCAGCCTGCATGTGCGGCAGCGACGACCGTACCGGCTTTATCGCAGAACAAGACAGGCAGGCAGTCGGCAGTCATCGCGGCGCAGGCGGCTTTGCTTGTGTTGTCCACCGAAGCGTCTGCGTCGGGCGTGTTGCCCAATGCGTCGGCGGCATTGACGACAATGGTGCTGTGGATTTGATTGAGGTAGGCAACGGGCAGCCCGACCTGTTCCTGCACAATTTCACGATTGCGGCGCACGGCATCGGGATCATCTCCGACGTGCGAACCGAGGTTCAAACTTTGATACACGCCTTGGCTCACGCCGCCATTGCGGGTGGTAATCAGGGTTTTCACGTTGGCGGGCGCAGGCCAATCGGCAGTCAGGAAATTTTTGCCTTGCGGAGCGAGGTTTAGGGTTTCTGTGATGGTTTTCATGGGGTGTCGGAATAGGTGCGTAGCGGTAAGGGTTTATTAACTGCCCTTAGGGTAAATGGATGTTTGGTTTTTCGTCATTCCCACGCAGGCGGGAATCCAGAGATTCGGGATTGCTGTAAATTTTTAATTGTCGCTGAGAAATCAGAGGTTCGGATTCTTGCCGGTGCAGCATGAATGATGCCGTTGGATAAACCTTATCTAAACTTTATATGAAGTTCGTTTTCAGACGACCCTTGAGTAACAGGTCGTCTGAAAACACCTGCTTAATCCCTCACATAAACCACTTCGACATCGTAATCGTCTTCGTTCCAATCATCGTCGTCATCTGTGCCGAGTTTGTCCTGCCATTCTTCTTCGTTGCTCAAAGACGAATCCAAGCCTGCTTCGAGGCGCAGGACGGAGAGCAGGTGGTAAATATCGTCGGGAATCGGGGCTTCAAAAGAGACGGTTTCGCCGGTTTTCGGATGGACGAAACTTAAGCGGTAGGCGTGCAAAGCCTGACGCGCGCCCAGACTTTTGACGGCTTCTTTTACCGGTTCGCTGCACGGATGGCGCAGGTTGCCGTAAACGGGGTCGGCGGCAAGCGGGTGGTTGGCTTCGCGCATATGGACGCGGATTTGGTGCGTCCTGCCTGTTTCGAGCGAGCATTCGATGTAGCTGTGGGCAAGATAGCGTTCCAACACTTTGACGTGTGTCACGGCAGGTTTGCCGCCGAATTTGACGACTGCCATTTTCAGGCGGTTGTGCGGATCGCGTCCGATTTGGGTTTCGATTTTGCCGTCAAAGGGAACAATACCGTTGGCGACGGCGCGGTAGATACGTTTGACCGTGCGCTCTTGAAGCTGTTGCACGAGGGAATTTTGTGCGGGCAGGGTTTTGGCGACCACCATCAGGCCGCTGGTTTCTTTGTCGAGCCTGTGGACGATGCCCGCGCGCGGAATTTGGCTCAATTCGGGACAATGCGCCAGCAGGCCGTTAAGCAGCGTCCCCGTCCAGTTGCCTGCGGCGGGGTGGACAACCAGTCCGGCGGGTTTGTTGACGACGATGACGGTATCGTCTTCGTACACAATATCCAAATCCATCGCTTCGGGTTTGAACGCGAGATTCTCTTCGCTCGGACGTACCGTTACGCTGACGGATTCCCCGCCTATCATTTTGTCTTTGGGTTGGGCAGGCTTATCGTTTACAATAACCGCGCCTTCTTTAATCCACGATGTCAGGCGGCTGCGCGAATAATCAGGCATGAGCTTTGCCAACACTGCATCCAGCCGCCCGCCCGCAAGCTCCAGCGGAACAGTCAAATTAACACAACTTTCTGCTTCGGGGGCTGACGTAAAGTCTAAATCGTCGCTATAATCGGCTTCATTATCAAAGGAAGTATTCTGCATGAAAAAAATTCTTTTAGTAGTTTCGTTAAGTCTGGCACTGGGTGCCTGTGCAAGCAATAAAGGTACGGTCGATAAAGACGCGCAAATCACACAAGATTGGAACGTGGAAAAACTCTATGCCGAAGCGCATGACGAGTTGAACAGCAGCAATTATACGCGAGCCATCAAGTTATACGAAATTTTAGAATCCCGCTTCCCCAACGGCCGCTACGCGCAACAGGCGCAACTGGACACCGCATACGCCTATTACAAAGACGACGAGCCTGAAAAAGCCCTCGCCGCCATCGACCGCTTCCAGCGCCATCACCCGCAACATCCGAATATGGATTACGCGCTTTACCTCAAAGGCTTGGTTTTGTTCAACGAAGACCAATCCTTCCTCAACAAACTCGCCTCCCAAGACTGGTCCGACCGCGACCCTAAAGCCAACCGCAGCGCATACCAAGCGTTTGCCGAATTGGTACAACGCTATCCGGAGAGCAAATACGCCGCCGACGCAACCGAGCGCATGGCAAAACTGGTGGACGCATTGGGCGGTAACGAAATCTCCGTTGCCCGCTACTACATGAAACGCGGCGCCTACCTCGCCGCAGTCAACCGCGCCCAAAAAATCGTCGAGCGTTACCAAAATACCCGCTACGTCGAAGAATCGCTCGCCATGATGGAGCTGGCTTACAAAAAACTGGACAAACCCCAACTCGCCGCCGACACCCGCCGCGTCTTGGAAACCAACTTCCCGCAAAGCCCGTTCCTGCAACACCAATGGCAGCCAAACGACATGCCTTGGTGGCGCTACTGGCGTTAAGCACATCAAATTCAGGACAGTTGATACGGATTGGTATCGGTTGTCCGAAAGATGAAAGGTCGTCTGAAACCATCAAACAGGGTTTCAGACGACCTTTATTCTATCTTTCAATCAAGCAAGGAACAGGCGGTATGCGGCGTTTTGGGTTTCGTCCTGATAGCTGTAACCGAGGCTTTCGAGGAAGTTTTCGAAGGCTTGATTGTCGCCGGGCGGGACGTCGATGCCGACGAGGATGCGGCCGTAGTCGGCGCCGTGGTTGCGGTAGTGGAAGAGGGTAATGTTCCAGCCGCCCTGCATGTGGTTGAGGAAGCGGGCGAGTGCGCCGGGGCGTTCGGGGAACTCGAAGCTGATTAAGCGTTCGTGGGCGACTTTTGTTGTGCGTCCGCCGACCATGTAGCGGATGTGGATTTTGGAGATTTCGTCGTCGGTCAGGTCGACATTGGGCAGCCCGGCTTCGGTCAGTTGGCGGCTGATGACGGCGAGGTCTTGGGAACCTGCGGTTTGCAGGCCGACGAAGATGTGGGCTTTTTGGTCGTCGCCGTATCGGTAGTTGAACTCGGTGATGTTGCGGCTGCCGAGCAGATTGACGAATTTGAGGAAGCTGCCGCGCTCTTCGGGGATGGTAACGGCGAAAATGCCTTCGTTGCCTTCACCCAATTCGCTGCGTTCGGAAACGTGGCGCAGGCGGTGGAAATTCATGTTGGCGCCGCTGGTTACGGCGATAAGGGTTTGGTTTTGGATGCGGTTGCGGGCGGCGTAGGTTTTCAGACCGGCGAGGGCGAGCGCGCCTGCGGGTTCGGTGATGCTGCGGGTGTCGTCGAAGATGTCTTTGATGGCGCCGCAGATGGCGTCGGTATCGACGGTGATGATGTCGTCCAAGAGGTCGCGGCAGAGGCGGAAGGTTTCTTCGCCGACGACTTTGACGGCGGTACCGTCGGAGAAGAGGCCGACGTCTTTGAGACTGACGACTTTCCCGGCTTCGACGGATTGCTTCATGCAGCAGGAGTCGTTTGTTTGCACGCCGATGACTTTGATGCTGGGGCGGACTTGTTTGACGAACGCGGCAACGCCCGCCGCCAGTCCGCCGCCGCCGATGGGGACGAAGATGGCGTGGATGTCGTCGGGACGCTGGCGCACGATTTCCATGCCGACCGTGCCTTGACCGGCAATCACGTCGGGGTCGTCAAATGGGGCGATGTAGGTCAGTTTTTCTTTTTCTGCCAACTCCATCGCGTAATCATAGGCATCGTTGTAGGAAACGCCTTTGAGGACGACTTCGCCGCTGCGGCTTTTGACGGCGTCGATTTTGATTTTGGGCGTGGTTTCGGGCATGACGATGACGGCGCGGCAGCCTAAACGTTGTGCCGAAAGTGCGACGCCTTGTGCGTGGTTACCCGCGCTGGCGGCGATGACGCCGCAGGCGAGTGCTTCTTTGGGCAGCTTCGCCATTTTGTTGTACGCTCCGCGGATTTTGAAGGAAAACACGGGTTGCAGGTCTTCGCGTTTGAGCAGGACGTTGTTGTTCAGACGACGTGACAGCCCGATTGCAGGTTCGAGCGGCGTTTCGACGGCAACGTCGTAAACGGAGGCGGTCAGGATGCGGATGAGGTAATCGGAATAAGAGGGGCGGTTGTTCATGGTTTTGTGTGCCGGAGGATTATTTTCAAAAGGAGTGTCCGCCGCCCGCGTCAAACTTTGCCAACAAAACGGCGGAAAGGTAAAACCATACCCTCGAGGTCGTCTGAAATCAAGAAAAATCTTAGCAAAGCGAAGTTGCGGCGGTATAATGACTGCCTTTTGTGCCAAACCGCACGACGCGGTTGTTTTTATTTCTGTTTCCGCACCACATCCCGATGAAAAAAACATTATCCGTATTGATCGCGGCAATGATGATTGCCGCCGCGCAAGCCGCGCCACAAGCGGCTAAAAACAACGCAGCCCCTGCTGTTGCCGCTTCCGAGCCTGCACCCGCCGCCGCATCCCAACCCGAAGCCATGATGCCCAGCATCAACAGCCCCGATGCGCCGCCTGCCATTGCCGCTGCCGCCTACATCGTTACCGATTTGCAAAGCCATCAAGTGCTTGCCTCCGGCAATATCGACACCCAAATCGAACCGGCTTCGCTGACCAAAATGATGACCGCCTACCTCACGTTCAAGGCTTTGGAAAACGGCACATTGCGCGCCGACCAAATGCTGACCGTGTCCGATGCAGGCTGGAAAATCGAAGGCTCGCGGATGTTCCTCAATCTCAAAGTACCCGCCAGCGTCAGCGACCTGATTAAAGGCATGATTGTCCAATCCGGCAACGATGCCGCCACCACGCTTGCCGAAGCCATGGGAGGAGGCTCGGTGGACGTGTTCATCCAGCAGATGAACGACGAAGCCAAGCGTTTGGGCATGACCAAAACCCACTTTAAAAACCCGACCGGACTGTCTGCCGAAGGCCACGTTTCCACCGTCGGCGATTTAGCCGTTTTGTCCGCCGCGCTGATACACGATTATCCGAAATACTATCCCGTATTTTCGATTAAATCTTTCAAATACAACAATGTCGAACAGCCAAACCGCAACCTCCTGCTCTACCGCGACACCAGTGTGGACGGCCTGAAGGCAGGACATTCCGAAAGCGCAGGCTACAACCTTGCCGCCTCCAGCAAACGTAACGGCAGACGCATCGTGTCCATCGTCGTAGGCACCGAGTCCACCGAAGCCCGCGCTTCCGAAAGCGGCAAACTGCTCAACTGGGCATTGCAGGCATTCGACACGCCCAAGCTCTACAACAGCGGCGAAATCATTTCTAAGGTCAAAGTTTATAAAGGCAGCAGCAAATCGGTGAACGTCGGCTTCCTGGAAGACGTGTACATCACTATTCCCCACAATGCCGGACAAAACATCAAACCGATTTTAGAAACCGTCCAGCCCGTTGTCGCCCCGATACGCAAAGGCCAAAGCTTGGGCAAACTCAAAATTGTCAAAGACGGTAAAGTCATTACCGAGAAAAACGTCGTAGCCCTCCATTCCGTTGAAGAAGGCAGCTGGTTCAGACGGATGTGGGATGATATCGTATTGTGGTTCAAAGGCTTGTTCGGCAGCAGTTCGAAATAGGCCGGGTTGATGAAAAGGTCGTCTGAAAATGGTTTTCAGACGACCTTTCGGATAACGGATATATCATTAAAAATAAGGAAAAGCCATGCAATTACAAGCATTTGACGAAGCATCCCGTGTGCGCCTGATACAGCTGCTCGATGCCAAATCGGAACAACACAACACCATGCGCTGCGATGAGGTACAGGCATTTATGATGGCTTTGTTGAGTGGTCCCGATGCCTTGAATCCGAACGATTGGCTGCCTGAAGTGTTGGGTGAAGAATCATTGTTTGACGCGAAAGAGCGTACCGAAATCGAGCGTTTGGTGATGGCACTGGCGGCTGATTTGCGTATCAAGCTCGGCAGTAAAATGTTGCCCGATTTGTGGCTTTACGAAGATGCAGCGGGCAATCCCGACGTGTACACTTGGTGTAACGCCTATCTGTATGCCTTGGATGTCGTGCCGACCGATTGGTTTGAAGCGGTCGATCAGGAGGAGTTTGAAGACCTGTTCTATCCGATCATGGCTTTGGGCGGCATTTATGATGAAGAGCAAAACGGTGAAATCATTTTGCACCTGACTGAAAAAGAACTCTCACAGCTCGAATCCGACCTGCCGCACGTCCTGCTCGATATTTACTGGTATTGGCAGGCAATTATCAACAAACCGCAAACCGTACGTCGCGAAGGCGAAAAAATCGGGCGAAACGATTCTTGTCCCTGCGGGAGCGGTAAAAAATACAAAGCTTGTTGCGGTAAGGGATAACTTTCCGATCAGGTAAAAAATCAAAAGGTCGTCTGAAAAAAGGTTTTCAGACGACCTTTACAATGATCAGGTTAAAACCAGCTTGCCGCCCATATAACGAGCAGGGTCATTACAATCGTCAAGGCGCAACCGATTTTGGCGACCGTACCGATGATGAAGCCGATAAACGTCCCCAGCCCGACTTTGCCCGCCTGCCACATATCGCGGCGCGCCAAGAATTCCCCGGTACCCGCGCCGATGAGCGGGCCGAACAACAGCCCGGGAATGGAGAAAAACGCGCCGACAATACCGCCAATCAGTGCCCCCCAAACTGCTGTTTTAGTGGCTCCTGTATATTTTGCCCCTAATGCGCCTGCGACATAATCCATCGCCGTGCCGATAGCGGCGACAACGGCGAGAAAAATTAGAGTATTTGTACCGTAAATCTGATAATCGCCGGCATAGGCAAGCAGCCATGCGCCGCCGAACATCAATCCCAATCCGGGAATAGCGGGATAAACCGTGCCGAGCAGTCCGACACAGATGGCGATTAAACCGAGCAGGATGAAAATGGCAGTCATAACAGTCCTTTTTTGATGGAAGGGAAAAGGGTATGCGAAGCACGCTGAGCTTGTTTTGCGGCGGATTAAAATGGAACGGTTTGTATCGTCTTTCCCGTAAAATCCCAGTTTTCAGACGACTTACCGTATTATGCGACTCACCGTATTATGGTTGCACGTCCTGATGATTCAAGGCAGGTTTGTGCAAAGAAATAAAAAATCCGGACAAGGCATCCGGATTTTTGTTTTATGCGCCGCAAGTTTTCGGCTTGTTTGCCAGAATGTTGATGATTTTGCGTTCGGGTTTGGACGGGGTGATTTTGATTTCGCTTTCGTCTTCTTCGCTGCCGTCGGAGTAGCGTTCGGGCATTTTTTCGCTGTCAAACGCCAAATCGCCGCCGTGTTTCAAGGTTTGACCGCGTTCCAAACCGACGAAGTCGAAAAGCTCGGGGTCGGCAAGATGGGAGGGTACGACGTTTTGCAGGGCGGAGAACATGGATTCAATACGGCCGGGGAAGCGTTTGTCCCAATCGCGCAGCATATCGCCGATGACTTGGCGTTGCAGGTTGGGCTGCGAGCCGCAGAGGTTGCACGGGATAATCGGGAATTGTTTCAGCTCGGCGTATTTAATCAAATCTTTTTCTTTCACATATGCCAGCGGGCGGATGACGATGTGTTCGCCGTTGTCGCTCACCAGTTTGGGCGGCATGGCTTTGAGTTTGCCGCCGTAAAACATATTCAGGAACATGGTGGCGAGGATGTCGTCGCGGTGGTGTCCCAAGGCGATTTTGGTGCAGCCCAATTCTTTTGCGGTGCGGTAGAGGATGCCGCGGCGCAGGCGGCTGCACAGCGAACAAGTCGTTTTGCCTTCGTCCAACACGCGTTTGACGGTGGAGTAGGTGTCTTCTTCAACGATTTTGTACGGTACGCCTATGCTTTCGAGATAGGTCGGCAGCACTTCTTCGGGAAAGCCCGGCTGCTTTTGGTCGAGGTTGACGGCAACCAGCTCGAAATCAATCGGCGCACTGGCTTGGAGCTGACGCAGGATGTCTAATAGGGCGTAGCTGTCTTTGCCACCGGAGAGGCAGACCATGATTTTGTCGCCCGGTTCAATCATGTTGAAATCGTTAATCGCGTCACCGACGGCGTGGCGCAGGCGTTTGTTGAGTTTGTTGTTCTCTAATTCTTGTTTGGTTTTTTTTGACATGGCGGTTTGTGCTTTGAAATAAGGAAAATTTAAGGGCGGTATTGTACCGCAAAAAGCGTTTGGAAACCGCATATTAGAAAAGAAAGGTCGTCTGAAAGAGGGGAGGGGATTTCAGACGACCTTTCTTTTATATTATGCATATTACGCGGCTATATTACTCAATCTTCACCCGTTTCAGCCTCAACGCATTGCCCAACACCGACACCGAGCTTGCCGCCATTGCCGCGCCTGCGATGACGGGGTTTAAGAAGCCGAGTGCGGCAAGCGGGATGCCTAATATGTTGTAGAAGAAGGCGAAAAACAGGTTTTGCTTGATGTTTTTCAACGTCGCCTGCGACACCAGCAGGGCATCGGCGAGCTGGTTGACCGAATGCTGCATCAGCGTGGCGGACGCGGTGTGTTCGGCAACGTCCGCGCCGCCTTTCATGGCGAAGCTGACGTTGGCGGCGGCGAGTGCGGGCGCGTCGTTGATGCCGTCGCCGACCATTGCCACGGTTTTGCCGGTGGCTTTGAGTTTCTGCACTTCGGCGGCTTTGTCGCGCGGACTCATGTTGCCGAAGGCGTGTGCGATACCCAGTTGTTTGGCGACGTATTCGACCGTGCCTTGGTTGTCGCCGCTCATGATGTAAACGTCGATGCCGTGTTTTTTCAGACGGCCTATGGCTTCGGCGGTGTCGGTTTTCAATGCGTCGGCAAGCGCGAATGCGCCGATGGGTTTGCCGTTGGTGGAAACGGCGACAATGCTTGCGATGCGCCAGACGTCGTCTGAAAGGTTTTCAGGCAACTTTAATTCGGCAAATTCGGCTTTGCCCGCTTTCACCAAACCCACGCCTTCGACTTCGGCGGTAATGCCTGCGCCGACGACGGTTTGCGCGTTTTGTGCGGCGGGAATCTCCAAACCGCGCGCTTGTGCGGCGGAGACGATGGCGCGGGCGAGCGGGTGGGCGGCGTTTTGTTCGACGGCGGCGGCGATGCGGTACAAAGCGTCTTCGTCAAAGCCGCTGTCGGGCACGCAATAGACGGCGGCAACTTGCGGCCTGCCTTCGGTCAGCGTGCCGGTTTTGTCCAACACGACGGCATCGACGTGGGCGGCTTCTTCCATCGCTGCCGCGTCTTTGAACCAAATGCCGTGTTTCACCGCCTTGCCCATGCCGACCATAATCGCTGCGGGCGTCGCCAGACCGAGCGCACAAGGGCAGGCAATCACTAAAACGGCAACGGCATGCATCAGCGCAACCGTCCAATCGCCTTTCACCAGCCAAGTGGCGATAAAAGTCAGAAGCGCGATGCCCACGACGGCAGGCACGAACACCGCCGCCGCCTTGTCCGCCACGCGCGCAATCGGCGCCTTGCTGCCTTGCGCTTCGGACAGCGCGTTCATCATGTCGCCGAGCAGGGTTTGGCTGCCGAGCTGCGTGGCGCGGTACACCACGCTGCCTTCGGTCATCAGCGCGCCCGCCAACACTTTGCCGCCCGCTTTCTTCTCTTCGGGGTTTGATTCGCCGGTGAGGTGGCTCTCGTCTGCCCAGCCGCTGCCGCTTTCGATGATGCCGTCGGCAGCGATGCGTTCGCCGTGGTTGGCGCGGATAAGGTCGCCGATTTGCACTTGGTCGATGGGCAGTTGTTTCCATTCGCCTTCGCGCTGTACGTTGACTTGGGTCGGCGTGAGTTTCAGCAGCAGGCCCAAGCTGTTCAGGCTGGATTTTTTGGTGCGGTGTTCCAAAAATTTGCCCAGCGACACAAAACCAATCACCATCACGCCCGCTTCAAAATACACATGCGCCATGCCGTGCGCCGCGTGCGGGCTGAAAAACAACATATAAACGGAATACAGGTAAATCGACACCGTGCCGATGGTAACGAGCACGTCCATATTCGCCAGTCCGCCCTTGATGCTCGCCCACGCGCTTTTGTAAAACGGCACTGCCAGCCAAAGCTGCACCACGCTTGCCAGCGCAAACTGCCACAACGGCGGAATCATCCAATCGTGCCGACCGATCATCATGCCTGCCATGCCGATAAGGAACGGAATATTGATTGCCAGCAAAAGCCACAGTCGCCAGCTTACATGCGCGGTTTCTTCGGGCTGTGGCAGAGCCTCTTCCGTCTTCTCCTTCGCGCCATAGCCGGTTTTCTCGATGATTTTGGCGATATCGGCGGCGGAGGTTTGGCTGTCGTCAAACACCACCTGCGCCTCTTCGCTGGCGAAGTTCACCCCAGCCGATTCGACAAAATCTTTTTTGTTCAACACTTTTTCAATGCGCGAAGCACAGGCCTGACAGGTCATGCCTTCGATTTGGAAACGGACTTTTTGTTGCATGGTTTCTTCCTTCTGAATGTGGTTGGGCTACCTGAAAAAAGCGGAGCAGGGTTTTCAGGTAGCCTTTGGGGTGTTGCAGTCGATTTGTTGCGATTCGGTTTACAAAGCCGCATCAAAGCCGCCGTCTTCCACCGCTTCTATCAGCGCGGCGGGGTTGGTTTGAGCGGGGTCGAATTCCACGACGGCGTTCTTGTTTTCCAGGCTCACTTCGGCCTTGTCCACGCCGTTTACGCCTTCGAGGATGCTGGTAACGCTTTTCACGCAGCCGCCGCAGGTCATGCCTTCGATGTTTAATGTGATGGTTTGCATAGGGTTTCCTTTCTGTTGGAATGAGGCTGAGGTTTTAAAGCCCGTTGCAGCCAAAACTTTCAGGTAGCCTGAAATGATGGGTCTGCTCTTGCTTTCCCGCTAAGTGCCGCCACTATAAAGCTTCACCCGAAGTAAAGGTCAAGCATCATGATGAACATCAGCCAGGCCGCGGCCGAGAGCGGCCTTTCCGCCAAACAAATCCGCGACTACGAAAAGCACGGCCTAATCGCCTCGGCCGCGCGCAGCGAAGCGGGCTACCGCCGCTACGGACAGGCCGACCTTGCCCGGCTGCGCTTTATCCGCCATGCGCGGGAAGTGGGCTTTTCGCTGCCGCAGATCGGGCAGCTTTTGAGCCTGCAACACAACCCGCAGCGCACCAGCCGCGAAGTGAAAACGCTCACCGCGCGGCACATCGCCGAGCTGGAAGCCAAAATCGAACGCTTGCAGGGCATGGTGGCCGAGCTGCAACGTTGGCACGATGCCTGCGCGGGAGACGACTGCCCGGATTGTGCGATTTTGGCCGGGCTGGAGGAGCGTTAGGCGGCTTGGGCAGAATAGAAACAGGCTGAGACCTTTGCAAAAAAGCCCTTCCTTCGACAGCCGAAACCCAAAAACAGGTTTTCGGCTGTTTTCGCCCCAAATCACTCCTAATTCTACCCAAATACCCTCTTAATCCTCCCCGGATACCCCATAATAAGGCATCCGGGAAGAAAAACGGGGATATTTGGCACGAAAACAGCCGAAAACCTGTTTTTGGGTTTCGGCTGTTGAGGGAACAGGTGAAGAAGGGTATTTTGCAAAGGTAGGTCTCGAACCGAAAAACATGGGCGGTGAAAACGCCGCCCCAAATCCGATGGAATACCTGATCGGCGCTGCGGCAGGCTGCTGCTCCATAGGTTTCGAGTTGCAAGCAGCACAGGCAGGCGTGAAACTGGAACAGTTTGAAATATCCGCAAGGGGCGGTATCGACATGGCCAAACTGTTCGGCATGGAAGATGGCTACGGCGGACTGGATAATCTGGTGCTAACCGTAAAAGTAAAAGCCGACGCCGACCTTCCTACCCTGCAAAATTTCGCCGACCGCTCCGCCGCCACCTCGCCAGTGTTGAACAGCCTGAAAGCGCGGGCAAAAGTGGTTGTGGAAAAAATCTAGACGACTCAAAACGTTTTCTTGTTTTCATTTCGTTAAAAGCCCCTTTTCTGGACAACTAGAAAAGGGCTTAATCGCTCAAAGGAGGACATGACATGCAACAACTGCACACTTTGAAAGACATCGAACAGGCCATCGCCACACACCCTTTAGTATCACTGTACATCAAAGCCCCAATCTGCGGTGTTTGTACGGTCGTGGCCGCCCAGCTTGACTCAGCTTTGGAGCTAGAAGGAAATGTGTATGCCGTAAAAGCCGATATTGCTGAAATACCCGAAATGGCTGGACGTTTCCACGTGCTGACCGCACCTGCATGGCTGCTGTTTTATCAAGGCAAGGAAGTAGAACGGATGGCCCGCTTCATCCCTCAGGCACAGATGAAGCAGACATTGGCAAAATGGACAAAAGTAGCAGAAAGCGGACATCAGTAACCGGTCTATCAATGTTTCAGACGGCTGCGGTCTTGATAATGATGCAAGCGGTCAAATTTTTAAGATGATTTGCAAAAATATCTGAAAATTTGACCGCTCTTTGGCATAAAAAAGCCTTTCATCCCTTCCTTCGCTTTAGAAAATGTACAATTCAACCATTTTTTCATTTGAAAAAATGATTAAAAGAAAACTTATATCGTTAGAAAAAGTGTATTACGTACTGTATAATTAGCCTATATCCGTTGTTTTGGAGAGGCATTATGCAGCGTAAAATCATACAATCCTTAGAAAACTGGAAACACAAAACAAACCGAAAACCATTAATTATCCAAGGGGCAAGGCAGGTAGGAAAAACCTGGGCGATGAAACACTTTGGCGAGCACTCCTTTGAAAAAGTGGCGTATATCAACTTTGATAATAACCCCCGCATGAAAACGCTATTTTCTGGCGACTATGATATTGATCGTTTGATACTCGGTTTGAAAATTGAAAGCGGTGTCGATATTCAAGCAGAAAACACCCTGATTATTTTTGATGAAGTACAAGAAGTCCCGCAAGCATTATCTTCACTCAAATATTTTTACGAAAATGCACCCCAGTTTTATATCGTCGCGGCAGGCTCATTGCTTGGGGTATCACTACATCATCAAGTATCTTTTCCTGTTGGCAAAGTGGATTTTCTACCACTTTATCCCATGGATTTTCACGAATTTTTAACCGCACTTGGCAAACAAGATTTGGTGAAATTGCTGGAATTAAAAGACTGGTCGCTAATTTCAGCCATGAAAACCACTTATATTGATTTACTCCGTTTATATTATTTTGTAGGCGGTATGCCTGAAGCGGTAAAAGTATTTATCGAAACACAAAATGTCGATGAAGTGCGTCAAATTCAACGTAATTTATTGATGGCGTATGAACAAGATTTTTCCAAACATATTCACGATGGTCAGACTGTGCAAAAAGTGCGGTCAATTTGGGCTTCCATTCCTGAACAGCTTGCCAAAGAAAATAAAAAATTTATCTATGCTCAGCTACAAAAAGGGGCTAGAAGCAAAGACTATGAAATTGCTTTGCAATGGCTAAAAGACAGCGGCTTAGTACACAGCGTGCCTCGTGTGAAAAAGCCACATTTGCCACTTTCCGCTTATCAAGATAATGCCTTTAAATTGTATGGCTTAGATGTGGGGCTGCTCGCCGTACAAAGCAACTTGGATGCCAGCGTACTGCTAGAAGGCAGCCGTATTTTTACCGAATTTAAAGGCGCTTTAACCGAACAATATGTTTTGCAACAACTGATTGCCACCCAAGAAAACCCTGTTTTTTATTGGGCAACTGAAAAAGGTACAGCGGAGGTCGATTTTGTTCTGCAACGTAAGCAAGCTGTGATTCCGATTGAAGTCAAAGCAGAAGAAAATTTAAAAGCGAAAAGTTTGAAAGTGTATGTAGAACAATTTCAGTCTGAGAAAGCAATTCGCTTTTCAATGGCGGATTATAGGGAGCAGGATTGGCTAGTGAATGTGCCGTTGTATGCTTGTTCTATTTAAACAAATCTAATCATAGATTCCATATTATTTAAAAAAGGAAAAATGATGTGTAATGTAAATATCCCCAGAAAAGACAATTCAGATTTAGAATTAACTCTAGAAACTGGAAAAACAACAATTATTATTGGCGCAAACGGTTCAGGCAAAACTCGGCTTGCTGTACATTTAGAAGAACAGTTAGGCGAAAAAGCACATCGAATCGCAGCGCATAGAGCCTTAAGTTTAAATCCTAATATAGAAAAAATATCAGAGGCTAAAGCCAAACAAGGGCTTTTTTATGGAAATCCTGAGTGGGCAAAAGATATCTCCCAAAGAAAAAGTGCTCGTTGGAATAATAAATCATCAACGTATTTATTAAATGATTTTGACCGCCTTCTACAATATTTATTTGCTCAACAAAATAATCTTGCTGTTGAAAATCACCAAAAACGCAAGCGTGGTGAAGAAATTACCAATAGCAAAACTAAATTAGACACTTTACAAGAAGTATGGGAAAGATTATTACCGACTAAAAAACTGCGTATAACAGCAAATGGAGCCGCGACTACCGCCGTTCGCGAGCTGTCTATCTGGATGTAAACCATCCTGAAAACATCCGTACATCGTTTGAAACTCTGGGCTTGCGTGCAGATGATGTAGATTTGATTGTGGTTTCCGATGCGGAAGAGATTTTGGGTATCGGCGACTGGGGTGTGAACGGCACGGATATTTCCGTCGGCAAACTGGCAGTTTATACTGCTGCTGCGGGCATTCATCCCAGCCGCACCATTGCTGTGAATCTAGATGTGGGTACAGATAATGAAGCCCTGCTCAATGATCCCGCTTATTTGGGCAATCGCCATGCCCGCGTGCGTGGCGAACGCTACGACGCATTGATTGCAAGCTACCTGAAAACTGCTGCTGAAATGTTCCCCAATGCGCTTTTGCACTTTGAAGACTTCGGTCCGTCCCATGCCCGCCGCATTTTGGTGGAGAACCGCCGACAATACCGTATTTTCAACGACGATATGCAGGGAACGGGCGCGATTGTGATGGCTGCCGTATTCTCTGGCCTGAAAGTGACCAAACAGACCTTTGCCGAACAGCGGTTGGTGGTGTACGGCGCAGGCACGGCAGGTACAGGTATGGCCGACCAAATCAGTGCAGCGATGGAGCGCGAAGGTCTGAGTCGCGAAGAAGCGAAACAACGCGTATGGCTGATTGACATCAACGGACTGGTTACTGACGACATGGACGGCTTGCCCGATTACCAGCAGGAATATGCACGTCCCGCCGCCGAAGTCGCCGATTGGGCGAAAACGGACGGTAAAATCGGCTTGCTCGAAGTTGTAAAACAAGTAAAACCGACTATCTTGATTGGCACATCCACCGATCACGGCGCATTCACTGAAGACGTAGTCAAAGCCCTATGTGCGGGCGTAGAGCGCCCAATTCTGCTGCCGTTATCTAACCCGACCGAGAAAATCGAAGTGATGCCGAGTGAGGCTATAAAATGGTCGGATGGCAAAGCGCTCATTTCTGTCGGCATCCCCGTGCCACCCGTGCCGTATAAAGGCGTAAACTACGAAATCGGTCAAGCTAACAACGCCATGCTTTACCCGGGGTTGGGGCTGGGGGTTATCGTTTCCGGTGCGAAACACGTTACTGACGGGATGCTGCTGGCTGCAGCTGAAGCAGTCGCCTCGCAAGTCAATCCGCAGGACGAAGGCGCGTCGCTCCTGCCATCGGTGAATAACCTGCGTGCATCGTCTGCTACTGTTGCTGTTGCCGTTGCCAAACAAGCGGTCAAGGACGGTGTAGAGACCAAGCAGCCTGAAAACTGGGTACAGGCGGTGCAGGACGCAATGTGGCAGGCGGTATATGAATAGCTATAAGGCTACCTGAAAGCAAAAAGCAGTCTGAAATCCATGCAAAGAAGTCAGGCTGCTTTTACATTTTCAGACGACCTCCACCCGCAGCGCATCCACAATCAACTTAAACACATTCGAATGCCCGCGGCGACTGGGGTAATAGAGATAAAGCGGATCGTAGGTGATGGCGTACTCGGGCAACAGCTCGACCAACTGCCCTGAATGGAGTGCGTCTGCGGCGATGATATGCGGCAGCCAAGTGATGCCGAGGTCGTCTGAAAGGGCTTGCAGGCGCAGATGATTATTGATGGAAAACTGCGATTTGGGCGTGAACGTAATCAGCTCTTTTTTGTATTTGAATTCCCACTGCATCTCCGCGCCGTGTTCGGCGGAGAGCTTTGCGCCGATAAGGCAGTGCTGCTGCAAATCGTCAATAGACCTCTTGCGAAAGTATCCTGAAGATTTACAATTCCCAAATGAAATACGAAAACCTAATCCAAAGAAGCGACAGGGAATTCAAACGGCTCACAGGTGTAACGCCCGTCCTTTTTCATGAAATGCTGCAAGTCACCACAGAAGCAGAAAGCCGGAAGGTCAAGTCGGGCAGGCCGCATACGCTCGGTTTGGCAGACCAACTGCTGCTTACCCTAAGTTATCTGCGCCATTATCATACCCAACTCGAATTGGCCGCTATCTACGGTCTTTCTGAAAGTAATGTCTGCCGCACCATCCGTAAAACTGAGGACGCTCTCATTCGTTGCAAACGCTTTTCCCTGCCAAAACACAAGAATCCGGGCGATCAAACGGTCATCATTGACGTTACCGAAAGCCCGATTGAACGTCCCAAAAAAACAGCGGCAGTATTACAGCGGCAAGAAAAAGCGACACACGGTTAAAATCCAAGTCATATACGGCAGAGAAACTGAAAAAATCATCAGCATCCAGACGGGGATGGGTGCTCAGCATGACATGCGTTTAGCCAAGAAGCACCTTGCAGAGCTTTATCCCTACAAAATAGTCATTGCGGATAGGGGTTATCAAGGATTGGCTAAAACCGGATTACAGACCCCGAAAAAGAAATCTAAACATCATCCGCTGAACAAACAGGATAAAGAGGCGAACAGGTGGTTAGGCAAACTCAGAACCGTCATCGAGCACATCAACAGAAAAATTAAGATATTCAAAATCTTGTCGCTACCTTACCGCAACAGGCGGAAACGGTTCGGGTTAAGGGCAAATCTGATTGCAGGACTGGTTAATGCGATGGGATGAATATTTTCGCAAGAGGTCTAATATTTTTCGGCGAACCGTATTGCGCCAAATAATCGGGCGAGGCGACCAATACCATTTTGAGCGGTGCGGAAATCGGCACCGCAATCATCTCTTTCGCCACATCGTTACCCAGCCGCACGCCCATATCAAACCCTTCTTTCACAATGTCCGCCCAGCGGTCGTCCACCACGATTTCCAAACGGATTTTCGGGTATTGGTTCAAAATCGGCTTTAATTTCGGGTACAACACCGCTTCCGCCGCCACCGCAGGGGCATTGATACGAATCAGCCCCGAAGGCGTGTTCAGAAAAGTATTCAACGCATCGACCTCGTGGTTAATCGCTTGATAAAGCGGAAAAAGCTGCTCAAAAAGCTGCTGTCCGGCTTCGGTCAGCGACACATTGCGCGTAGTGCGGTTGAGCAGGCGCAAATTTAGCCGCGTTTCTAAATTTTTCATGCTGTGGCTCAACGCCGAAGAAGAAATCCCCAAAAGCTGTCCTGCCTTCACAAAACTCTGAGTTTGTGCGAGTGTCAAAAAATAATTCAGCTCGTTAAAGTTCTGCATTTTCCTGCCCCGTTTTAACTGATTAGAGACCTTTGCAAAATTCCCCAAAATCCCCTAAATTCCCACCAAGACATTTAGGGGATTTTCCATGACCACCTTCTTCCAGCAAACCGCCCAAGCCATGATTGCCAAACACATCGACCGCTTCCCACTATTGAAGTTGGATCAGGTGATTGATTGGCAGCCGATCGAACAGTACCTGAACCGTCAAAGGACCCGTTACGTCCGAGACCACCGCGGCCGTCCCGCCTATCCCCTGCTGTCCATGTTCAAAGCCGTCCTGCTCGGACAATGGCACAGTCTCTCCGATCCCGAACTCGAACACAGCCTCATCACCCGCATCGATTTCAACCTGTTTTGCCGTTTTGACGAACTGAGCATCCCCGATTACAGCACCTTATGCCGCTACCGAAACTGGCTGGCGCAAGACGATACCCTGTCCGAATTGCTAAAACTGATTAACTGCCAACTGACCGAAAAAGGCCTAAAAGTAGAGAAAGCATCCGCCGCCGTCATTGACGCCACCATTATTCAGACCGCCGGCAGCAAACAGCGTCAGGCTATAGAAGTCGATGAAGAAGGACAAATCAGCGGCCAAACCACACCGAGCAAAGATAAAGATGCCCGTTGGACAAAGAAAAACGGCCTCTACAAACTCGGTTACAAACAACATACCCGTACCGATGAGGAAGGCTATATCGAGAAACTGCACATCACCCCCGCCAATACCCATGAGTGCAACCACCTGTTGCCTTTGTTGGAGGGCATTGCCGAAGATACGACCGTCTATGCCGATAAAGGCTACGACAGTGCGGAAAACCGGCAACATCTGAAAGAGCATCAGTTGCTGGACGGCATTATGCGCAAAGCCCACCGTAACCGTCCGCTGACGGAAAATCAAACGAAGCGTAACCGGTATTTATCGAAAACCCGTTATGTGGTCGAACAAAGCTTTGGTACGCTACACCGTAAATTCCGCTATGCCCGGGCAGCCTATTTTGGTCTGCTCAAAGTGAGTGCGCAAAGCCATCTGAAGGCGATGTGTTTGAACCTGTTGAAGGCGGCTAACAGGCTAAGTGTGCCTGCTGCTGCCTAAAAGGCGGCCCGGATGCCCGATTATGGGGTATCCGGGGAGGATTAAGGGGGCATTTGGCACGAAAACAGCCGAAATCCTGTGTTTGGGTTTCGGCTGTTGAGGGAACAGGTGAAGAGGGGTATTTTGCAAGGGTCTCGATTAGTGAATTTAATTCATGACATCATAAAACCAAACCTAATTTATCTCAATAAAAACAAATCATAAAATGACCGCACTTTGAAATGATAAGGAGAATGAAATGAAAAACATCCTGATTCTGGGGGCAAATGGCGGTTTGGCTCAAACGGTGATTCCGGTCTTACTGGAAAACCCTGAACTTATACTCACGCTGGTATCACGCAACATCCGCCGCCTGCAAACCTTCGCCAATGAGCGGGTAAATGTGGTGCAGGCTGATGTGATGGATTTGCCTCAACTGGAAAGCTTAATGCAGGGGCAAGATGTGGTGTATACCAACCTTGCGGGAAACCTTGAAGCAATGGCGGAAAATATTGTGCAAGCAATGAACCGTACCAATGTTAAAAGACTGATTTGGATTAGTTCGATGGGTATTTATGGCGAAACAGGTGAAGACCATGGAGCAATTTTAGAGCCTTACCGCCGTTCGGCGCAGGTGGTGGAAAACAGCCGCTTGGATTACACCATTATCCGCCCTGCGTGGTTTACAGACGGCCATGAAATCGATTACCAACTCACCCGTAAAGGCGAACCATTTCAGGGCAGACAGGTTTCTAAACGCAGCATTGCCCATTTAATCGCCAAACTGATTGAACGCCCCGAATTTTCCATTCGGGAAAGTTTAGGTATAGGCAGAATCTAACCAATAAGCACAAGGAAGCTCAAAAATGACCCCAATCGAAACTTTAACTGAAAAACAAGCTATTAAAGAATTGGTCGATACGTTCTCCAATTTAGCAGATATAAAAGACGTGGCAGCACAAGGCCCCTTATTTACTGAAGACGGGCATGTCACCACCTACATTGGTGGCGAACTGTTTGCCGATTTGAAAAACCGTGCGGAAATCGTGGACGTATTCACCGACTTCCTTGCCAATTTCAAACGTGTTTACCATTTAAACGGACAACTGACCATTCACTCGCTAAGTGATAGCCGCGCCGAAGGCATCAACTATTGCCATGTGGTGTTGACCGAAGAAAAAGATGGCAAGGAAATGGTGCATAACCATTATGTACGCTACAACGACACTTATGTTAAAGAAGACGGTAAATGGTTGATTCAACGCCGCATTGCCAACTTCATGATTAGCGATAGTGGGAGAATGGCGTAAATGTCAGACGGTATGGAATGATGCTGCAAACGGTCGGATGTTGCCGATAATTTGCAAATTGATGTAAGGGTATACGCACACGCCATTTCCTTGCATTGATGGCATTAAACTCCCAATTTCAGTGCATTAAGCCGTTGTTTAATGTTTCGCCAGTTTGGGAGAAGGTTATCTATATGTGCCATAAAACGGGCGTTATGGTGGCGTTCAAGCAAGTGGGTCAGTTCGTGAACGACAACGTATTCTAAGCATTCGGGCGGTTTTTTGGCGAGTTCTAGATTCAACCAAATGCTGGCGGTGTCGGTATTACAACTCCCCCAAAGAGTTTTCATTTTTTTCACGCCGAAACGCTTAGCAGTCACCCCCATTTTTGGCTGCCATTTTGCCAGTAGTTTTGCAATTTCTCGTTTTAACTCGTTGCGGTAAAAGGTTTCAATTACGGCAGTTTGGTTTTTAAAGTTAGTGTTGGGACGAACAAACAACTTGATTTTGCGATGCTCAACTTCAAGGCGGTGTCTACCTGTAGTTGGTAGCACTTCCAATAAATACCGCTTACCCCAAAGATAATGGCTTTCACCCGACACTATTTCACGCGTGGTTTCCCGGGCTTGGTTTTCAAATATACTCTGCTGTTTTTTAATCCACAGCAAACGGCTTGCTACCGCCATCTTCACCGCATCATCACTCATTTTAAGTGGTGCGGACACCCGAACTACACCGCTTGGTGGCAACACGCTAATATGCAGATTCTTAATTGCTTTTCTGCGTACTTCCACACTTAGATTGCCGATTTGCATATTAGGCTCCGTATTCCGTCTGTTTGATAATCAGTTCAAACACTTCATCAATATCCAACCCTTTTTCATCGGTAAGCGGCTTGAGTTGAGCTCTCAGGCGTTTTTGCTTCATTTTGTTGGTGAGATAACCGTCCTGTTTGTTTGTTTGAATAGCGTGATCCAGGCTTAGCACCCAATCAGTATCTTGGCTAAAATTGTCAAAAATTGCCTGTTTGCCCGGTGTGTTGATTTCTTTCGGGTAATTGCTGCCCTGCGGTCGTTTTACCTGCTCGGCAAGGCGTGCCATTTCTTCTAGATACTTCTTATAGTCAACGACTTCCTGTTTACGCTGTTCGATCAATTCGTCCAGCAACACTGACATTTTCTCAAAATATTTAGGATTGGTCGGGTTTTCATCCACAATGGTTTTGCGGATATTATTCTCGATAGTTTCCGCCATACTTTTTTTATCTTTAAGTTCTTCGGGCAAATCTTCCACTATATCCGCGCCACGGCTGACCAGCAAATCCAACAACCCCACATTGTCAAAAGTATCTAGCCGTTCGCTGTCTTCGGCACGCACATATTGGTTGATTAAATAACGCATATCCGCATCAACTGTTTTGAAATCCACATAATCGCCGCTGGCAATTTTCAATTCGTCCCGCAAGTCAGTGATATTTTTTACCCGCTTGTGCCATTCTTCAGCTTGGATTTTATTGTAACCGGCTTCGACCAATTCATTAGCAATCGCCCCATAGGCGCGAATTAATTTTGCTGCCGCCCGATAAAACGCCAAACGTTTGCTTTGGTATTCAGTTTGCAGGTTGGTTTTATCGTCTGCGCCGCAAAAATAGGCTTTGTACTCGGGGAAGGTTTTCGGAGCTAGCACGTTTTCCGTCATCATCTGCACCGCTTCCCAAGCCGTTTCCAAATCTTCTTTTGCCGTACTTAAGCGATCTTTAATCAGCCCCTCCACATCAGATGGCTCATAGCCTTCAAAGGCTTCTTGGGTGAAATCTTTAAACGCCTTTTCTAAGGACTTGAACAAATCCCGATAATCCACCACATAGCCGTAAGTTTTCGATTCGCCGTCCAAACGGTTCACCCGACAAATAGCTTGGAAAAGGTTATGGTCTGCCATTTTTTTGTCGATATAGAGATAAGTCGCCGAAGGCGCATCAAAACCTGTTAAAAGTTTGTCCACCACAATCAGCAGCTTCATTTGTGCAGGCTGCTCGATAAAGCGTTTTTTTACATCAGTTTCAAACTGTTCCGCCAATGCTGCTGCTTTTTCTTCGCCCTCCCGATAATAATCGGCAATCATCTTGCGATAGATACTGTATTTAAACAGCTCTTCATTTTGCGCTTGAGCGGAAACCGCATTTTTGGCAGCCTGAGCATCAGGTTTGTAGCTGGTTACAATCGCTACCTTGTTTTTCAAGCCGCTTTGGGTAAACAACTCATAGCATTGGCACGCCTGATAGACGCTGGCGCAGACCAAAATCGCATTGCCGCTGCCGTCTGAAAGTCGTGGCTTGGTTTCCATATCCAGCAAAATATCGTCCACGATTTTTTCCAAGCGGTTTTTAGACGACAACAATTTCTGCATTGTCCCCCAGCGTTGTTTGAGTTGGTTTTTGGCGATGTCGGTCATACCACGCGTTTTTACATCAAACCAATCATCGACCCGTTTGTGGGAAGACAGCGACTGCTCAATATCTCGCGCTTCGTAAAGCAGGTCTAACACCACACCGTCCTTAACCGCTTCGTTAAATTTATAGGTGTGGATAAAACCGCCGAATACTTCTACTGACTGTTTTTTGTCCGTTTTCAGAAGTGGCGTGCCTGTAAAACCAACAAATATTGCATCAGGCAATAGGGATTTCATCGCTTCATGCAGTTTGCCCGATTGGGTGCGGTGGCATTCATCCACAAACACAACAATCTTGCCCTTGGGCGAAAAACCGCCTTTTGCCGTACGAATATCGTTTAAAAAATCGTTCAATTCTGCATCGTTTTCTACCTCTGCCTCCTCTCGACTGCCGAATTTATGCACTAGCGAACAAATCAGCGAATGCTCATTTTCATTTAAAACGTTGAGCAAATCCTTGCTGCTTTTGGTTCGGTAGATTTCATTTTGCGTGTGGTCGAACACCTTTTTTATCTGCTCGTCCAGCTCCGTACGATCGGTAATAATCAGCACCCGATGATTGTCGCCCTGCTCCAAAATCCACTGCGCCAGCCAAACCATCGTCAGGCTTTTGCCGCTGCCTTGCGTATGCCAAATAATACCGCCTTGACGCTGCTTTAATCTCGCCTGCGCCGCCTTAATGCCGAAATACTGATTAGGGCGGCAGGTTTTTTTTGCACCGTTATCAAACACCATAAAATCGTGCAATATTTCCAGCAAGCGGCTTTTTTCGCACATACAGCACAAATCAGCATCCAAATCACCCAAATTATCGGGCTCACCGTCTTCTTTCCACTTCAGATAATACTTTTCGGGCGTTTCAATCACGCCGTAGCGCAAGCCTTCGCTGTCGTTCCCTGCAAACAAAAGCTGCACAGTGGTAAAAAATGCCTCACAAAATTCCCGCTGCTGATTGGCGATATTTTGTCTTATCCCTTCAGAAACCGACACCGAAGAGCGTTTCAACTCCAACACCGCCACCGCAATACCGTTAAGATACAACACCACATCAGGGCGTTTATCGTATTGCGAGCCTGGAATGCTCACTTCTTCAGCAATGGCAAAATCATTATTTTGCGGATTTTCCCAATCCACCAGCCACACCGTCTGCGTCTGTTCGCTGACTCCCGTTTTTACTTTTGCACCATAACGCAAAAGCTGATAAATATCACCGTTGGCATCATAAAGCCGTCTGCCGCCACCCAAATGATTCAAACTTTGCAGCGATTTGACCGCACTTTGGGCGAGCGCATCCGAGACACCACGTTTGGCAAGCCAGTCCAACAAATCCGCCTCACGGATATTTTTATTCGCCAAGCCTTGCAGGTTGCCCAAATAGCGGTAGCCCAGTTTTTCACAAAACAACGCCACCACACGGTTTTGCGTGGTGCGTTCCGATTGTCCGATGTTGATGGTCATAGTTTCTTCCTTAAATTTTATTCTAGTGGCAGGCGGATTTTTCCTGTGAGCAATGTCTGCATCATGCCTTGTTTGAGCGACTGCGTTTTTTTCAGACGGCATTCTAACGACTCGATTTCTGCGTCCATATCGCTTAACAGTTGGGCGATGGCGGTTTGTTCTGGTTTTGGTGGTGCAATCACTAGAAATGTTGAAAATAACGCCTTAGAAATGATTAGGGTTGCTGTTATTCCTGCTAAACTTTTTAATGCTGGTTTTGTGTTCTCAAAATAGTAATATAAAAAATTAACATCGAATGATATTGATGGAATAATGGCGTTAATTTGTTGATTACAAGCACCATTTACCTTCAAAACAGCGTTTTTCCCAATGCTTGCGATACAAGTAACTAACAGCGTATCTTTCGGTAGCTTTCTAATAGAATTTAAACCTTGTTTAGTTATTTGCCGTTCACTAGAATATATATCCTTACTTTCTCCAATATCAGTAGGTGTTATCCAAACAATTTCCCCGTTCCAAAGTTCAGCTTTATTCGTACTGGGCGTGCTTCCTGTAATAATTTCACCCACTTCTCCCAATTCCACCACTTCCCAATCTTCAGGCACGCAGCCCAGTTCGGTTTGACGCGTGGTTTTGGGCGAACCATCGGTGCGTTGTGCAAACTCGGGCAGACGGATTTTGCCACTAAGCAGGTTTTGCATTGCTGAGAGCTTGATTGCCTGCTTTTTGGCGATAAGCGTTTGCAGGCTGCTTATCAGCGCATCGGTGTCGCTTAATGCGGTGGCGATGGCGGTTTGTTCAGGAGTTGACGGAAGTGGGATTTTTAAATTCTTAATATCATGACTGTTAATCGCTGGATAATTTGAACCGACAACAACAAGGTTTATTTGGCTGTTTATTATGTTCGCAAATAAATGGTGATACAAATAAGGCATATTTAACTTATTTGTTCCTCGCACAACACTGAATCCTGTTGAGCAAATTAAATCACGCACTTCATTTTTTACATAATAATGCGACATTAGATTAGGACGAACAGTAGAAATTAATACATCATTTTTTCGCACAACCCTTCTTGCTCTTGAAGGCGCATCTTTAAATTTGTATTTTTCAGTATTCAATAAGTGTCCGTTATCAATTTGTTCTAAGGAAATATAGTCAAATTCATAATCTGAATCAGTGTTAGATGTTAAATTCTCCGTATCTATATCACAAACTTTCCCCAATTCCACAACATCCCAATCCTGCGGAATCATTCCCAACTCGCTCGTCTTATAGTCTGTTTGTGTTGCCATTTCAGCCTCCAAAGCCCATATTTTTGAGGTGGGCATCCACTTTGCGTTGCCATATTTCTACTTCTTGGGCAAGCTCAGCCATCGGGCTACGGTAACGGTCTTCCAGCGTGTTCAAGCGGCTGATAAGCTGTTGAATCGCATTTTCCAAATGGTTTTCGATTCGGCTTTGCAGCGTGGCAAGCCATTTGTCTTTGACGACAAGCTGCTTGATTTCCTCTTCGGAAAGCTGGCCAAATTGTTTGAAAATAGCAAGGTTTAGGGCTTCACTTTGGGTTTTGACCACATCTTTGGCGGTTTTTTCCTGCGTCATCAATGTTTGGGCAGTTTGCAAAATAGCTCGTTCGTCTTCTTCTATGTCATCTTCTTCTAATACTGCCTTCAACAGTTTGGCGGAAAGTTTGCCTTTTGCGTCCAGCACGTCATTAAGTACGCCTTCTTCGCCGCCGTGTTCTTCCAAATGGCTTTCCAATTCTTGGCTAAGGCGCTCCAGCTCGCTTTGTTTTTCTTCCAGCTTAGCAAGGTCGTCTGAAAAATAGCGGCGTGCGACCAATTCGGGCGCGATGACTTCGCTGCGATATTTTTTACTAATGCGTTTGGTTTTAGCTTTGCTTTTTTTGTCGGTTTCAGTTTCCTCAAAGACGACGGTCAAGTTGGCGACTTCATCGCTTTCTTTGGTGATTTCTGCCAAATCCTTGACCGCTAGCCAACCGTCTTGGGCAATGAAATAAACATCGTCTTGCAGGTTTTCCGCCCAGTAGTCCATCAGGATTTGGTAGAAATCATATTCTTCAATCAAGCTGCTTGGTTTGAACGCGTTCAACAGGCTTTCGCTCCATTGCTGGATAAGCTTGCTTGATCGGCTGCCTGGCTGGATGGCAGCAAGGTCGTTTTGAGTGTGCCACGCGGCAAATTTGGCTAAATGCTCAGCTTTGAAGGCAGCGTAATCGGGGTGCGCCAAAATATGGGCTTTGATTTGGCTGCTTTCGATTTTGGCAATGAAGCGTCCTTCTTGTTCGTCAAACAACTCGTTTTTCAGACGACCTAAGACTTGCCAATAGGCTTCCAGCGCATCCATATCATATTCGGGAATGCCGCCGTAAAGGTGCGCGGCAAGGTCTTGCAGGTCTTCAACTTCTCCGTTATCTATATAGCGAGGCAGGTTAAGGTTGTAATCTTGGGCGGCAATTTCACTTAAATGCACCATGCGGCTGTAATGGGCGATTTCTTCCTGTTTTGTGAAGGTGTCGATGATTTTATGAATGTCTTGTTCGCGCAGACGGTTTTTATTGCCGTCTTTAATAAAGCCGCGCGATGCGTCAATCATAAACACGCTGCCGCCACTGATGACTTGCCGTGAACCATCTTCGGCAAACTGGGCAGTTTGGGCGTGTTCTTTGTCGATCACGATGATACAGGCGGGTATGCCCGTGCCGTAAAACAGGTTGGCAGGCAGCCCGATAATGCCTTTGATGAGACCAAGGTTGAGCAATTCGGTACGGATACGCGCTTCGGCATTGCCGCGAAACAGCACGCCGTGCGGCAGAATAATCGCACCTTTGCCACTTGGTTTCAGGCTTTTGAGCAAATGCAGCAAAAAGGCGTAATCGCCGTTTTTCTCAGGCGGTATGCCGTAACTGAATCGCTCAAAAGGGTCATCAGCCGGCGTGATGCCGCTCGTCCAGTTCTTGCTGGAAAAAGGCGGATTGGCAACGGCAAAATCAAAGGTCTTAAGCCCACCTCTTTCATCACGGAAAGACGGATCGGATAAGGTATTCCCGGTATTGATTTCGGCGGTTTCGTTGTTATGCAAAATCATATTCATCCGGGCAAGGGATGCGGTCGCCACATCTTTTTCTTGACCGTATAGGCTGATTTGGTTGTTGGCTTGCGCAGCAGCTTTGAGCAACAGCGAACCCGAGCCACAAGTCGGGTCGTAAACACTGGTACTGGACGGGCAATCTGCGCTGATTCCGATAATCTTAGCCATAATGCGCGAGACTTCGGCAGGCGTGTAAAACTGCCCTTTGGATTTACCCGATTCGGTCGCAAAATGGCGCATCAAGTATTCGTAGGCATCACCTAATAAATCGTCATCTTCGGCTTGGTTAGAGGAAAGGTTAAGCTTTTCAAAAATGCCGACCAGTTTGCTCAAACGGTCGATCATCTCCTTACCTTTACCCAGTTTGTCTTCGTCGTTGAAGTCGGCAACGTCGATCACGCCTTTTAAGTCGTTAGCTTCGGCAATTTGGGCGATGATCTTATTCAACCGGTCGCCAATGTCAGCGGTATTTTTGAGATTAACGATGTCGTCAAAAGTCGCCCCGGCGGGTAGCTCAATCATGCCGCCGCCGTGTTTGTGTTTGTCGGAAACGTATTTTAAAAACAATAGGGTAAGGACATAGTCTTTATAAAGACTCGCATCCATACCGCCGCGCAATTCGTCACAGCCAGCCCAAAGTGATGCGTAAAGCTGATTTTTTTTGATTGCCATAAGATTATGTTTGGTAAATGAAAATTATAGGAATTTTAACATAAAAACAGAATAGTTTTTTAAGTTTTGTAAATATCTTGTAATTGAATTGCTGAATTTAATTCATGACATCATCAATCTATCCCTAATTTATCGCAATAAAAATGCGATCTAAAATGACCGCACTTTTACGAGAACAAACGGGAGACAACATTATGCAAAACATCACATTAAACAACGGCGTAAAAATTCCTGCGCTCGGTTTCGGCGTATTCCAAATTCCGCCCGCAGAAACCGAACAAGCCGTGATTGACGCCATCAAAGCAGGCTATCGTCACATCGACACCGCGCAGGTTTATATAAATGAAACCGAAGTCGGTTTGGGGATTAAAAACAGCGGCGTGGCACGCGAAGAATTGTTCGTTACCACCAAAATTTGGGTGGAAAATTTAGGCTACGAAGCCGCCAAAGCCTCGCTGGATCGTTCATTGGGTCGTCTGAATTTGGATTACATCGATATGGTGCTGATTCATCAGCCTTACGGCGACAGTTACGGCACATGGCGCGCGCTGGAAGAATATCAGGCAGCCGGCAAAATCCACACCATCGGCGTGAGCAATTTTTCGCCCGTACGCGCGGTGGATTTGGGGCTGTTCAATAAAGTGATGCCGCAGGCTAATCAGATTGAAATCAATCCGTTCCAACAAAAAAACGAAGCCGTTGCCGCTTTGCAGGCTGAAGGCATCGCCGTGGAAGCATGGGCACCGTTTGCCGAAGGCAAAAACGATATTTTCCACAACCCCGTGTTAAGCAAAATCGGTGCGAAATACGGCAAATCGGTAGCGCAAGTTATTACCCGCTGGCTGGTGGAACGCGATATCGTAGTGTTGGCAAAATCAACCAAACCCGAACGCATGGCGGAGAACTTGAATGTCTTTGACTTTGCCCTCAGCGATGAAGACAAAGCAGAAATTGCCAAACTGGACGGCACGTTCGACGCCATCGTCAATCACGACACGGTGGATAATTTGAAACGCATCGCCGCGTGGAAAATGGGTGTGTAACCGTTAAACAAGGTGTGCTCCGGCACACCTTACTTTTTCTCTAAACATTTCAGACGACCTATTTTTGAATTTTTTAACAAAGCCAAAGAGTATTTCATCATTTCCTATTTGGAAAATATGTTGTTCATGAAGTGAGATTTATTGCTTAATCATTTATCCGTACAATCCGCCTCATCAAATATTTTAAGGAGGCAGTGATGAAAAAAATGCCTGTGTTATTTGTCGGGCATGGCAGTCCGATGAATGTGTTGGATAAGGAAAATCCGTTCAACCAAAATCTCAGCCTGATTACGCAAAAATTTGCCAAACCGAAAGCCATTTTGATGATTTCGGCGCATTGGTACAGCAGCCGTTTGCAGGTTTCATCGGGCGAACAGCCTGAAATGATTTATGATTTTTACGGATTTCCTGAAGAACTCAGTCAGGTGCAATATCCGGCGCCCGGTTCGCCTGAATTGGCGGAGCAAGTGCGCTCGTTATTGCAGCCGGAGAATGTCGGGCTGAATCCGAAGCGCGGTTTTGATCATGGTGCGTGGGCGGTGTTGAAATTTCTGTATCCCGATGCCGATATTCCTGTGGTACAACTCAGCCTGAACCGTTCGCAATCTGCGGAATGGCATTTCAATTTGGCGAAGAAATTATCCGCCTTGCGCGAACAGGGTGTGTTGATTATCGGCAGTGGCAATATTATCCATAATCTGGGCGTGATGAGCAGGGCGCATATCAATCAAATCGGTGCGGGCTATGATTGGGCGTTTGCGTTCCGCGAAGCGGTCAATCAGGCGATTGTCGAGCGGGATGACGATACTTTGATTCATTACGAACGGCTGGGTGAAAAGGCGATGCTTTCCGTGCCGACGCCGGAACATTACCTGCCTTTTCTTTGCATTATGGCATTACGCGAATCGGATGATTCCATTACGTTTTTCAACGACAACCTTGTCGCCGGTTCGCTCAGTATGACTTCGCTTTTAGTGGGGTAAAAGAAAAAATATGGCAACGGAAAAGATTCTTATTGGTTCGTTCCGCTTTCGTAGATGGTGTTGATCCGCTTACCGTTCTTGGGAATGGGATGTCAATCAAAAAGCGCAGAAAAGCTTTGCATGTAAAGAAAATGGTTGTTTGGCAAGTTACCCGGGTTCGGGAGATGAAGTGTATTTCTAAATCCAAAATACTAAGGTCGTCTGAAAGCCCGATTCTGGTTTTCAGACGACCTTTTCCCCTTCATCTGAGCAGACTTACCCCAGATATTTCAGTTTGCCTTTGAAGTCTTCGATCGTCTCATAGCCTTTTTGCACCATGATGGCTTTCAAGCCAAGCGAAACGCGTTCGAAAACTTCGACGCCTTGCTGATGCAGCGCCGTGCCGATTTGCACCATGCTCGCGCCGCACAAGATATGTTCGAACGCATCGCGACCGGTATAAACGCCGCCTGTGCCGATGATTTGGATGGACGGATTCAATCTTTGGTAGAAAGCGTGGACGTTGGCAAGCGCAGTCGGTTTGATGTATTCGCCGCCTATGCCGCCGAAGCCGTTTTTAGGTCGGATCACGACGGATTCGTCTTCGATATACATGCCGTTGCCGATTGAATTAACGCAGTTGACGAATTTCAGCGGATGACGGTTGAACACTTCCGCCGCCTGGTCGAAATGGACGATGTCAAAATACGGCGGCAGTTTGATGCCCAAAGGCTTGTCGAAGTAGCTGAAGGCTTCGCCCAAAATCCGCTCGGTTGCTTCAAAGTCGTAGGCGATTTGCGGCTTGCCGGGGACGTTTGGACAGGAAAGGTTGAGTTCGGTAATGCCTTTAAATCCGCTGTTTTGCACTTTTTTCAACAGCGTGTGTGTTTCATCGGGCGACATACCGACCAGCGAAAGGAAAAATGTCCGTTCGGGCTGCGATTCTTGAAGGCTCAGCAAATAATCCAAATAGTAATCAATGCCTTGATTCGGCAAACCCATGGAGTTGATGCTGCCCAGCGGCACATCGCGATAACGCGGTTCGGGATTGCCCGCACGCGCTTCCAGCGTCGCCGTTTTGGTGACGAAGCTGCCCGCGGAGGATTGCCTGACTTCTTCCAATTCTTCCACAGTCATACACGCTACGCCCGCGGCGTTCATCAAACAGTTGTCAAAAGAAAAACCGGCGATTTGCGTTCTCAACGACGGCATACCCTGCTCCTTTCCCTTGAAAAATCAATTTGTTTGCGAAGCGTAACACGAATAGGCAACGCATTTTTTAACGAACATCAAATGACAGGTTATGTAGGAAAATGTTGTTTTAAGTGATGAAGAGAAGACGCAAAAAGGTCGTCTGAAAACTTGTTTTGCTTGTTTTCAGACGACCTTTAACGTGAATAAGCCACGGTGATTGATAAAAATTTTTGAAATAGCCAAGAAAGCCTTGGTTCGTAATTTCTTAAATCAGACTATCCATTCCGTTAATGCGGCCTCCAAGCGTTTCAGTCCTTCCGCCATATCTTCATCATTTAGCAGCAGGCTGGGCGCAAAGCGCACAACATCGGATCCGGCAACCAATACCATCAAACCGTGTTTCAGCGCGGCAGCAGTAATTTCCGAAGCGCGACCTTGGTATTTGTCTGCTAGCACGCAGCCGATGAGCAGCCCCATACCGCGGACTTCTTTAAACACGCCAGTTTTCTCGCCCAATTCCCGCAAGGTCGTCTGAAATTTTTGTCCTTGTTTTTCGACATGTGCCAAGGTTTCCGGCGCATTGATAATGTCGAACGCGCGGCTGCCGACGGCGCACGCCATCGGGTTGCCGCCGAAAGTTGAGCCGTGCGTCCCCGGCCCGAAGGTCGGAGCGATTTTGTCAGTGGTCAGAATCGCGCCGATGGGGAAGCCGCCGCCTAAGGCTTTGGCGGAGCTGAGAATATCGGGCGTAATGCCGTAATGTTCGTAGGCGAACAGTTTGCCCGTGTGTCCCATACCGGTTTGCACTTCGTCTAAAATCAGCAATGCGCCGTGTTTGTCGCACAAACGGCGCGCGGCTTGCAGATATTCCTGCGTCGCGGGCAGGATGCCGCTTTCGCCTTGAATCGGCTCGATGATTACCGCACAGGTGTTTTCGCTGATGGCGGCTTCCAATGCAGCAATATTGTTGAACGGAACGTAGGTAATGCCTTGCGGCAGCGGCGCGTAGTCTTTGCTGTATTTGGGCTGACCGCCGACTGAGACAGTAAACAGCGTACGGCCGTGGAAGCTGTTGAGGCAGGAGATGATTTCGGTTTTGTGTTCGCCGAAATGATCGCGACCGTATTTGCGCGCCAGTTTCAGCGCGGCTTCGTTGGCTTCCGCGCCGGAATTGCAGAAAAACACTTTATCGGCGAAGGTATGCTCTACCAGCTTTTTCGCCAATTCCTGCGCTGGCTTGGTCGTGTAGATATTGGAAATATGCCACAATTTTTGCGACTGCTCTGCCAGCACGGCAACCAAATCGGGATGGCAGTGTCCCAACGCATTGACCGCGATACCGCCCGACAAGTCGATATATTCACGACCTTCAATATCCCAGACGCGGCTGCCGAGGGCGCGTTCTGGAATCATAGGGGCGAATGAAAAGTTGGGAGTCAGGTAGTTTTGCATCCGATTTCCTTTGCAGTGAATTTATTGAAAATAAGCGGGGATTATGCGCCGCCCGAAACAAAGCTTCAAGCCGGAATGGGCGGGACGCAAAGTAAGTAGAAATTTCGGCTACAATATGTATTTTACCGACCGTAGAAAGAATATCATGAACATCCTGCCTTATCAGACTGAAATTGCCGAGCGTATGCTGGTTGGCACCGAAGGCGAAACCATTCATCCCGGCGCGCAATTTGTTCAAACGGCCAACGGCTATTGGATAGCTTGGCACGAGGGCGATGCAGCCCTGCTGGCTCCCGATACGCCACCCGATATTCCGTGTTTTTGGGTAGAAGGGGCGCAAAGTTTGGAAGAGTTGGTCGAATTGGTCGAAAACGGTGAGTTTGACGAAATGGAAGAGTTTGACGGCGACGATGACGCGTGGCACGAACATGCGGCGGGCTGTGATGGCGGGCATGACGGTCATTGCGGATGTTCGCATTCATGAAAATGAAGATGAAAACCTTGCTTCTGCCTTTGGTCTGCCTGGCGCTGAACGGTTGCGTCGTCAGAGCGGCAGTCGATTTGGCGGTAACGACCGTCATGACGGCGGGCAAGGTTGTCGTCAAAGGTACGGGCGCAGTTATTGATGCCGTCATTCCCGACAGAGATAAAAAGAAAGACAAAGAAAAGGATAAAGGTAAAAAACGCCGTCCTGTTTCAGACGACGGTGTGTATCCGGGTTCTTATCCGCCTGCATCGGAAGAGGGCGGTTACTCTGTTCCGCAAGATTCAGGATATTCGGACAGGGGATGGTAAGGACGGATGTCTTTTGTCCTTGCAGCCATATAAAAAGGTTGTCTGAAAGGTTTGAGCGCGACCCGCTCGACTTATTTTCAGACGACCTTTTTGTTTGGGTAAACGTTCTTCCGCTTTAAACCGCGTCGGTCAGCGATGAGAACACTTCAAAATAAGTCGGGAAGGTTTTATGGGTGCATTTCGGGTCGTTGATGACGACGGGTACGCCCAACAGGGAAACCAGCGAGAAACACATCGCCATGCGGTGGTCGTCGTAAGTGTCGATGACGGCGTCGGGTGTCAGCGTTTCAGGCGGGGTGATGTGAATCGCTTCGGCTTCTTCGACGACTTTTGCACCGAGTTTGCGCAACTCGTTTGCCATCGCGTCGATGCGGTCGGTTTCCTTGACGCGCCATGAACCGATGTTGCGCAGCGTGCAGGTTTGTCCTGTGGCAAGGGCAACGATGGCGAGGGTCATGGCGGCATCGGGGATATGGTTCGCATCCAAATCAAAGGCTTGGACGGTACGTTCTTTCGGACGCGAGACTTCGACGAAGTTTTCACCCCACACCACATCCGCCCCGATTTTTTCCAGCTCGCGGGCAAAGGCGACATCGCCCTGTATGCTGTTTGCGCCGATACCGGTAACGCGGACGGGCGTGGCGGCAATCAAACCTGCTGCGAGGAAGTAGGACGCGCTGGAGGCATCGCCTTCGACGTGCAGATGTTCGGGCGCGTGGTAGTGCGCATCTGCGGGAATTTTGAAGACGCGGTAGTCTTCATTGGCAACCTGTACGCCGAATTGCGCCATCAGTTTCAAGGTGATGTCGATATAGGGCTTGGAAATCAACTCGCCGACCATACGGATTTCAAATGCCTGCCCGGTCAGCGGCAACGCCATCAAGAGGGCGGTCAGAAACTGGCTGGACACATTGCCTTTAATCGGAATCACACGCTCGCCGCGGTCTTGGCGTTCGCCGATATGAAGCGGTGGATAGTGTTCGTTGCCGAGATATTCGACATCGGCGCCGGCAATCCGCAGCGCATCGACCAAATCGCCGATAGGGCGTTCGTGCATACGCGCAACGCCGTGCAGATGATAATCGCCGCCCAAAACCGCCAGCGCGGCAGTCAGCGGACGGAATGCCGTTCCCGCGTTGCCTAAAAACAAATCGGCAGTGCGGTTTGGAAATTGTCCGCCTGTGCCGTGTACTTTCAGACGACCTTCGGCAAGATATTCGATTTCAACGCCGAGTTTATCGAGCGCTTCCAACATACGGTCGGTATCGTCGGATTTGAGCAGGGAATGGATTTCGCAAGTGTTGTCGGACAAGGCGGCAAGCAGCAGGGTGCGGTTGCTGATGCTTTTGGAGCCGGGCAGGGCGACGGTGGCGGGTTTGAGCGAGGCGGCGGGGAGGCGGATGGATTCGGTCATGATGGTCGTTTGGGAAGCGGAAACAGAAAACGGCATTATACGGTAGGGAGGGGTCGTCTGAAAAACCAAAACTGTCAACAATCCGCATAAAATGTTATACTTTTCCGCAATTTTGCAACGATGGCGCGGGCTTGTTTTTTATGCCCGCCAAGCGCGTCGTCCCAAGATTTTCAAAGACTTTTACACGTTCGCAAGGTCGTCTGAAAAGTACCCGACAAACGGAATAGAAATGATCAGCAAACAAGAATACCAAGCCCAAGCCGCCCAAGGCTACAACCGCATCCCGCTCGTGCAAGAACTCCTTGCCGACTTGGATACGCCGCTTTCCCTCTATCTCAAACTCGCCAACCGCCCCTATACCTACCTGCTCGAATCCGTTGTCGGCGGCGAACGTTTCGGCCGCTATTCCTTTATCGGCCTGCCTTGCAGCCACTATCTCAAAGTCAGCGGCAAACACGTCGATGTTTATCAAAACGGCGAAATAGTCGAGCAACACGACGGCAATCCGCTGCCCTTTATCGAAGCCTTCCACAACCGCTTCAAAACGCCCGAAATCCCAAGCCTGCCGCGCTTTACCGGCGGATTAGTCGGCTACTTCGGTTACGAAACCATCTACAATTTCGAACACTTCGCCCACCGCCTGAAAAACAGCGCCAAAGCCGACCCGCTTGGCACACCCGACATCTTGCTGATGCTGTCGCAAGAGTTGGCGGTTATCGACAATTTAAGCGGCAAAATCCACCTCATCGTTTACGCCGATCCCTCGCAGCCCGACGGCTACGAACGCGCCCGCGAACGCCTCGAAGACATCCGCACCCAGTTGCGTCAAAGCTGCGCTATCCCGCTCTCGCTCGGCAGCAAACACACCGAAGCCGTCAGCGAGTTCGGCGAAGAGCCGTTCAAAGCCTGCGTCGACAAAATCAAAGACTACATCTTCGCAGGCGACTGTATGCAGGTCGTCCCCAGCCAGCGCATGAGCATGGAATTCACCGACAGCCCGCTCGCCCTCTACCGCGCCTTGCGCACGCTCAACCCCTCGCCTTATCTCTTTTACTACGATTTCGGCGATTTCCACATCGTCGGTTCCTCGCCCGAAATCCTCGTCCGCCGCGAACGCGACGACGTCATCGTCCGTCCCATCGCCGGCACGCGCCTGCGCGGCAAAACACCTGCCGAAGACCTTGCCAACGAGCAGGATTTATTAAGCGACGCCAAAGAAATTGCCGAACACGTCATGCTTATCGATTTAGGGCGCAACGACGTCGGACGCATCAGCAAAACGGGCGAAGTCAAAGTAACCGACAAAATGGTGATTGAAAAATACTCCCATGTGATGCACATCGTTTCCAACGTCGAAGGTCGTCTGAAAGAGGGCATTACCAACATGGACATCCTCGCCGCCACGTTCCCCGCCGGCACACTCTCCGGCGCACCCAAAGTCCGTGCCATGGAAATCATCGAAGAAGTCGAACCGAGCAAACGCGGCATCTACGGCGGCGCCGTCGGCGTCTGGGGTTTCAACAACGATATGGATTTGGCAATCGCCATCCGTACCGCCGTGGTGAAAAACAACACGCTATACGTCCAAAGCGGCGCAGGTATCGTCGCCGACTCCGACCCGACCTCCGAATGGCAGGAAACGCAGAACAAAGCCCGAGCAGTAGTCAGGGCGGCGCAGATGGTGCAGGAAGGGTTGGATAGGTAGACTTGGAGTTTTCAGACGGCCTTTAAGGAATCAACAGGCCGTCTGAAAATCCAAACAATAAGCAGCAATCGTTTGATTAGAACAGCTACCTTTACTGCGTCATTCCCGCGCAGGCGGGAATCCAGAAATTTGAAATGACGGTAATCTTTAAATATTCCTGAAAACCGGAGGCCTGGATTCCCGTCTACGCGGGAATGACGGATTAAAGTTTTTTGCAGAAACATGATGCAACCTGCCGTTTACATACTCGCCAGCCAAAGAAACGGAACGCTGTATATCGGTGTAACATCCAATCTTATCCAACGTGTTTACCAACATAGAGAACATTTGGCGCAAGGATTTACAAATCAGCATCATGTAACCATGTTGGTTTGGTATGAACTGCATTCCACGATGGAACACGCCATTACCAGGGAAAAGCAACTGAAAAAATGGAATCGGCAATGGAAGCTGCGCCTTATTGAAGAGAAAAATCCAGGTTGGCAGGATTTATGGTTTGAGATTATTAAATAACCATCATTTCCATAAAACATGTAATTTAACCTTGGTACCCCTTGAATTTCGTCATTCCCGCGCAGGCGGGAATCCAGACTCTTAGGTTTCAGGAATCTTTAAACATTGCAGGATATTTACCCTCTGGATTCCCGCCTGCGCGGGAATGACGGACTGACGGTTTCAGACGACCTGAAATAAACAGCAGAACACAGACAGATTAAAACGCTATGAACAAATCCCCCATCCTCCCGCCAGCCATGCTCGGCATCCTCGGCGGCGGCCAATTAGGCAGAATGTTTACCGTTGCCGCCAAAACCATGGGCTACAAAGTAACCGTTCTCGACCCCGATCCGAACGCGCCGGCGGCGGAATTTGCCGACCGCCATTTGTGCGCGCCGTTTGACGACCAAGGCGCTTTGGACGAATTGGCAAAATGCGCGGCGGTTACCACTGAATTTGAAAACGTCAATGCCGACGCGATGCGCTTTTTGGCAAAACATACCAATGTTTCCCCTAGCGGCGACTGCGTGGCCATCGCGCAAAATCGTATTCAGGAAAAAGCATGGATACGCAAAGCGGGGCTGCAAACCGCGCCGTATCAAGCGGTTTACCGTTCAGATGACATCAGCGAAGAAAGCGCGCAATTTTTGCCCGGCATCCTGAAAACGGCTACTTTGGGCTACGACGGCAAAGGGCAAATCCGCGTCAAAACGGTGGACGAACTCAAAGCCGCGTTTGCCGAACACGGCGGCGTGGATTGTGTTTTGGAAAAAATGGTGGATTTGCGCGGCGAGATTTCCGTTATCGTATGTCGTCTGAACAATGAAAATGTGCAAACCTTCGACCCCGCCGAAAACATCCACGAAAACGGCATCTTGGCTTATTCCATCGTCCCCGCGCGGTTGAGTGCCGACGTGCAACAACAGGCGCGGCAAATGGCGCAACGCTTGGCGGACGAATTGGATTATGTCGGGGTATTGGCGGTGGAAATGTTCGTCGTCGGCGACACGCACGAATTGGTCGTCAACGAAATCGCCCCGCGCCCGCACAATTCCGGCCACCACACCATCGATGCCTGCGCCGCAGACCAGTTCCAGCAGCAGGTACGCATTATGTGCAATCTGCCGCCCGCCGACACCAAGCTGCTTTCTTCATGCTGCATGGCGAATATTTTGGGCGACGTTTGGCAGGAAGACGACGGCGAACCGAATTGGCTGCCGTTGCAAAACCATCCGAACGCGCACCTGCACCTGTACGGCAAAAAGGCCGCGCGGAAAGGCCGCAAAATGGGGCATTTCACCGTTTTGTCCGCCGATGCCGACACTGCTTTTGATGCAGCGGTGAAACTGCATCAAAGTTTATAATTTGCTGATTTTCAAAATGTTCAGACGACCTCAGAATCAATCAAGGTCGTCTGAAAGTTAGACATAACGTACCGAATCATGAGCCTGTTGACCATACTCCGTCCCGCCACAGTACAAGATTGCCAAGCCATCCATAATGCCCATCTTCATGCCGCCCAATTTGCCTGCATTAGAAGCTACGACGAGAACGTGCTTCAGGCATGGGAAGCACTGTTGGACACTGAAAGCTACCGCCATACCATTGACGATCCGGATAAGGCTTTGTGGGTGGTGGAATACAAAGGGGCCATCCGTGGATTTTTCCAAGTCGATTTTAAGGAAGCGCAATTAGACGCGCTTTATGTGCATCCGATTTTCCATAATCAAGGTTTGGGTACGGCATTGCTGAGGCGTGCCGAAGAGTTGGCGCATCATGCCGGATTGAGTTTTTTAAAACTTTATGCCTCGCTCAATTCCGTTCCGTTTTACCGCATCAACCGTTATGACTCTTTGGGTTCTGCGGTGTTGCAGTTGAATCGGGAAGTCAAAGTCGAATGCGAATTAATGCGTAAATACCTTTAGATACAACCGTCAATCATTTTTCCCGTTTTCAGACGACCTTGTTTGTAAAAGAGGTCGTCTGAAAATCGTTTAGCGTTTCAGGTATCCATTTATGAAAACAGATTTCCAATCTACCCTTCAGGCCTTAGGTAAACAGGCGAAAAAAGAAGCGGAAGAAAAGGCTGCAGCAGAAGCGGCAGCTAAAAAGCAGGAAGCCGAGAATGCCGATTTTGCAAGCATGGTCGGGACGGTAACCCCGTTGAAACAAACTTCGCAATATTATTCTGCTCCACGCGATAAATCGCCGATAAAGCCGCGTCCGAAAGAAGCATCTTCATTAAATGAGGAAGATTATTTTTATATCGGCAACGGCGGTTGGGATGAGCCGCCTGCTTCGTTCAGTAAGAACGGGCAAGGTAAAAACGACCTGCAACGCCTGCGTAACGGCCATTATCCCGTCGTTGCCGATGTTGATTTGCATGGCTATACGCAAGAGGAAGCGCAACAGGTATTAAATGAATTTATCGTGTTTGTCCAAAAGCGTGGCGTTTGTGCCGAAATTGTCCACGGTAGCGGCTTGGGTTCGGCAGGTTATAAACCTGTTTTAAAAAATATGACGCGCCGTTGGCTGATGCAGCATCCGGATGTTCTTGCCTATATCGAACCTCGCGAGGGTAATGACGGCGCTGTCCGCATCCTTATCAAACGCCGGCATTCGGAGGAGCAGTAAAAAGGTCGTCTGAAATATAGCAGCAAAGCTATTTCAAAAACGGTTAAAAGGTTATTTCGGTTTTTTTCATTTTATTTTCGTTTTTGTGTTAAAAAAGAAAATTAAATGGGAAAAGTTTGATTGTTTTTGAATATATTAAATTGAAATTTGCTAGTTATACCGTTTGCTGATAGGATTCGAAGCGAAGCAGATTCAAATAAATTCACCAGTGCGTCTTTTGTTTTTAATCCGGTTTTTAACTGATTGAAAAGATTTAGATTATCTAATTTTATTTGATTTGATTTTAGAAACTTTTCGTTTTTGTATACCAATTTTCGCAAACGAAAACATTAGGGGTATAACCCTCCGTCATTGAATAACACTCAACATAAGGATAGATACTATGTCCACCCAATTACACGATGTTGACCCGATTGAAACCCAAGAGTGGTTGGACGCGTTAAGCTCAGTTCTAGAATACGAAGGCAGCGAACGCGCACAATACTTGTTGGAGCATCTGGTTAAATACAGCCGCGACAAAGGCGTCCGTATGCCTCACGGCACAACCACCCCGTATTTGAATACCGTTTCGGTTGAAGACGAAAAAGGCATTCCGGGCGATCAAAACATCGAACACCGCATCCGTGCATTCGTGCGCTGGAACGCCGCCGCCATCGTATTGCGCGCCGGTAAAAAAGATTTGGAGCTGGGTGGGCATATTGCATCTTTCCAATCTGCCGCAACCATGTACGAAGTGGGTTTCAACCACTTCTGGAAAGCTAAAGGCGAAGGCGAAGAAGGTGATTTGGTATTCTTCCAAGGCCACGTTTCTCCAGGTATCTATGCCCGCGCTTTCGTTGAAGGCCGTCTGACTGAAGACCAACTGAACAATTTCCGTCAGGAAGTAGACGGACATGGTCTGCCTTCTTACCCGCATCCGCACTTGCTGCCTGATTTCTGGCAATTCCCAACCGTATCTATGGGTTTGGGTCCGATCATGGCGATTTACCAAGCCCGTTTCCTGAAATACTTGGAATCCCGCGGTCTGGCAAAAACCAAAGGCCGTAAAGTATGGTGTTTCTGCGGCGACGGCGAAATGGACGAACCTGAATCACAAGGCGCCATCGCATTGGCCGCACGCGAAGGTTTGGACAACCTGATTTTCGTCATCAACTGTAACCTGCAACGTTTGGACGGTCCTGTCCGCGGTAACGGCAAAATCATCCAAGAATTGGAAGGCAACTTTGCCGGCGCAGGCTGGAATGTTGTCAAAGTCATTTGGGGCCGCCGTTGGGACCGCCTCTTGGCAAAAGACAAAGACGGTATCCTGCGCAAACGCATGGAAGAATGTTTGGACGGCGACTACCAAACTTACAAATCCAAAGACGGTGCGTACGTCCGCGAACATTTCTTCAATACCCCTGAATTGAAAGCATTGGTTGCCGATATGACCGATGACGAAATTTGGGCATTGAACCGTGGCGGTCACGACCCTCAAAAAGTGTACAACGCTTATGACCGCGCAGCTAACCATGCAGATGGCAAACCTACCGTAATTTTGGCAAAAACCATTAAAGGTTATGGTATGGGTGCATCCGGCGAAGGTCAAAACGTTGCCCACCAAGCCAAAAAAATGGACAAAGCGTCTCTGAAACAATTCCGCGACCGCTTTGACATTCCGGTTACCGACGAGCAAATCGACAGCGGCGATCTGCCTTACCTGACTTTCGCTCCCGACAGCGAAGAGTACAAATATTTGCACGCACGCCGCGAAGCTTTGGGCGGCTACCTGCCTCAACGCAAGCCTACCCAAGAAGTTCTAGAAGTGCCTGAGTTGTCAGCATTTGAGACTCAACTGAAATCCAGCGGCGACCGTGAATTCTCAACCACTATGGCTTTCGTCCGCATCCTGTCTACTTTGCTGAAAGACAAAAAAATCGGCAAACGTGTCGTACCTATCGTTCCTGACGAAAGCCGTACCTTCGGTATGGAAGGCATGTTCCGCCAATACGGTATTTGGAATCCGAAAGGCCAACAATACACCCCGCAAGACAAAGACCAACTGATGTTCTATAAAGAGTCTGTTGACGGTCAAATCCTGCAAGAAGGTATTAATGAGCCTGGCGCGATGGCTGACTGGATTGCTGCAGCGACCAGCTATGCCAACAGCGACTTCGCGATGATTCCGTTCTACATTTACTACTCTATGTTCGGTTTCCAACGTGTCGGCGACTTGGCATGGGCTGCCGGCGATATGCACGCGCGCGGCTTCCTGTTGGGCGGTACTGCCGGTCGTACGACCTTGAACGGTGAAGGCCTGCAGCACGAAGACGGCCACAGCCACATTCAAGCTGATTTGATCCCGAACTGCGTAACATACGATCCGACCTTCCAATATGAAGTGGCCGTTATCGTACAAGACGGTCTGCGCCGTATGTATGCCAATAACGAAGATGTGTTCTACTACATCACTCTGATGAACGAGAACTACGCTCATCCGGACATGCCTGAAGGTGCGGAACAAGACATCCTGAAAGGTATGTACTTGCTGAAAGCCGGTGGCAAAGGCGACAAGAAAGTTCAATTGATGGGTTCCGGTACCATCCTGCAAGAAGTGATTGCCGGTGCCGAATTGCTGAAAGCTGACTTCGGCGTAGAAGCAGACATTTGGTCTTGCCCATCCTTCAACCTGTTGCACCGCGATGCCATCGAAGTAGAACGTTTCAACCGCCTGCATCCGCTGGAAGCTGAAAAAGTGCCTTTCGTTACCTCACAACTGCAAGGTCATGACGGTCCGGTTATCGCCGCTACCGACTATATCCGCAGCTATGCCGACCGTATCCGCGCGTACATCCCGAACGACTACCATGTCTTAGGTACCGATGGTTTCGGCCGTTCCGACAGCCGTGCCAACCTGCGCCGCTTCTTCGAAGTGGACCGCTACAACGTTGCCGTGGCAGCATTGAGCGCATTGGCAGAACAAGGCAAAGTCAGCAAAGAAACCGTTCAACAAGCCATCGAAAAATACGGCATCAATGCCGACGTGGCGCCAAGCTGGAAACGCTAATCCTGTTTTCAGACGACCTCAAAGTCAATTTGCTTGCGGGGTCGTCTGAATCAAGAATACGTTGACGGTTTGTATAACGGATAAACCTTGAATTACCGGGCTGCGGGCGTAAGTCGTGCAAAAGGTTCGAAGCGCAGAAAAGCTGTCTTGGAAATGGTTATCCGTGCCGGAAAACATAAGTGATGTCGTCTGAAACTGTTTTTCAGACGACCTCAAACCGAAATCATCAAAGGAACTCAAATGAGTATCGTAGAAATCAAAGTACCCGATATCGGCGGTCATGAAAACGTCGATATCATCGCAGTAGAAGTCAAAGCGGGCGACACCATCGCCGTTGACGACACCCTGATTACTCTGGAAACCGACAAAGCCACTATGGACGTACCTGCCGATGCAGCAGGCGTTGTGAAAGAAGTGAAAGTCAAAGTTGGCGACAAAATCTCCGAAGGCGGTGTGATTCTGACCGTTGAAACCGGTGCTGCCGCTGCTGAAGCCGCTCCGGCTCCTGCGGCTGAAGCACAACCTGCGCCTGCCGCTGTACCCGCTGCCGCTCCCGCAGGCGGTGCAACCGTTAAAGTAGCCGTTCCCGACATTGGCGGTCATACTGGTGTAGATGTAATCGCCGTTGAAGTCAAAGTTGGCGACACCGTTGCCGAAGACGACACGCTGATTACTTTGGAAACCGACAAAGCGACTATGGACGTACCTTGTACTGCCGCCGGTGTCGTTAAAGCCGTATTCCTGAAAGTCGGCGACAAAGTATCCGAAGGTACTGCCATTATCGAAGTGGAAACCGCCGGTTCTGCCGCCGCTCCCGCTCCCGCGCCTGCTCAAGCCGCAGCCCCGGCAGCGACACCTGCTCCGGCTGCCGCGCCTGCCGCCGCTCCGGCTCCTGTTGCCGTACCTGCCGCTGCCAAAATCGACGAAGCCGCTTTCGCCAAAGCACACGCGGGTCCTTCCGCACGCAAACTGGCGCGCGAATTGGGTGTGGATTTGGGTCAAGTCAAAGGTACCGGCTTGAAAGGCCGTATCATGGGCGATGACATTAAGGCCTTTGTGAAATCTGTAATGCAAGGCGGTGCGGCGAAACCTGCTGCTGCCGGCGCATCTTTGGGCGGTGGTCTGGACTTGCTGCCGTGGCCTAAAGTGGACTTCTCCAAATTCGGCAATGTCGAAGTTAAAGAGTTGTCCCGCATTAAGAAAATTTCCGGTCAAAACCTGTCCCGCAACTGGGTAGTTATCCCGCACGTTACCGTTCACGAAGAAGCGGACATGACCGAATTGGAAGAATTCCGCAAACAGCTGAACAAAGAATGGGAACGTGAAGGCGTGAAACTGTCTCCGTTGGCGTTCATCATCAAAGCCTCCGTTTCCGCGCTGAAAGCCTTCCCTGAATTCAATGCCTCTCTAGATGGCGACAACCTAGTGCTGAAAAACTACTTCAATATCGGTTTCGCAGCTGACACGCCGAACGGCTTGGTTGTTCCCGTCATCAAAGACGTGGACCAAAAAGGTCTGAAAGAAATCAGCCAAGAGCTGACCGAATTGTCTAAAAAAGCCCGCGAAGGCAAGCTCAAACCGCAAGAAATGCAAGGCGCCTGCTTTACCATTTCCAGCTTGGGCGGCATCGGCGGTACAGGCTTCACTCCGATTGTGAACGCACCTGAAGTCGCTATTTTGGGCGTGTGCAAATCCCAAATCAAACCGGTTTGGAACGGCAAAGAGTTCGCTCCACGCCTGATGTGTCCGTTGAGCCTGTCCTTTGACCACCGCGTCATCGACGGTGCCGCCGGTATGCGCTTTACCGTATTCCTGGCGAACCTGTTGAAAGACTTCCGCCGCATTACCCTGTAATCCGAGCGTATTTCAGACGACCTTCGGCAAACAACCTGACAGGTCGTCTGAAAACAGAAGTCCGAATATCATTCAGAAAGATTAGACATGAGCTTAGTTGAATTGAAAGTGCCCGACATTGGCGGACACGAAAATGTAGATATTATCGCGGTTGAAGTGAACGTAGGCGACACCATCGCCGTTGACGATACCCTGATTACCTTGGAAACCGACAAGGCGACGATGGACGTACCTGCCGAAGTTGCGGGCGTAGTCAAAGAAGTCAAAGTCAAAGTCGGCGACAAAATCTCCGAAGGCGGCTTGATTGTAGTCGTTGAAGCTGAAGGCGCGGCTGCCGCTCCTAAAGCCGAAGCACCTGCTGCTGCTCCTGTGCAAGAAGCCCCTAAAGCTGCCGCTCCTGCACCGCAAGCGGCGCAATTCGGCGGTTCTGCCGATGCAGAGTACGACGTAGTCGTATTGGGTGGCGGCCCTGGCGGTTACTCCGCTGCATTTGCCGCTGCTGACGAAGGTTTGAAAGTTGCCATCGTTGAACGTTATAAAACTTTGGGTGGCGTTTGCTTGAACGTCGGCTGTATCCCTTCCAAAGCCTTGTTGCACAACGCTGCCGTTATTGACGAAGTGCGCCACTTGGCTGCCAACGGCATCAAATACCCCGAGCCTGAACTCGACATCGACATGTTGCGCGGCTACAAAGAAGGCGTGGTTTCCCGCCTGACTACTGGTTTGGCAGGTATGGCAAAAGGCCGTAAAGTGGACGTTATCCAAGGCGACGGTCAATTCTTGGATCCGCACCACTTGGAAGTGTCGCTGACTACCGGCGACGTGTACGAGCAGGCTACGCCTACCGGCGAGAAAAAAATCGTTGCGTTCAAAAACTGTATCATCGCAGCGGGCAGCCGCGTAACCAAGCTGCCGTTTATCCCTGAAGATCCGCGCATCATCGATTCCAGCGGTGCTTTGGCTCTGAAAGAAGTACCGGGCAAGCTGCTGATTATCGGTGGCGGTATCATCGGCCTCGAAATGGGTACGGTTTACAGCACGCTGGGTTCGCGCCTCGACGTCGTTGAGATGATGGACGGCCTGATGCAAGGTGCAGACCGCGATTTGGTGAAAGTATGGCAAAAACAAAATGAATACCGTTTTGACAACATCATGATCAACACCAAAACCGTCGCAGTCGAGCCCAAAGAAGATGGCGTTTACGTTACCTTCGAAGGTGCAAACGCACCGAAAGAGCCGCAACGCTACGATGCCGTATTGGTTGCCGCCGGCCGTGCACCTAACGGCAAACTCATCAGTGCCGAAAAAGCAGGCGTTGCCGTAACCGACCGAGGCTTCATCGAAGTCGACAAACAAATGCGTACCAATGTGCCGCACATCTACGCCATCGGCGACATCGTCGGTCAGCCTATGCTGGCGCACAAAGCCGTTCATGAAGGCCACGTTGCCGCTGAAAACTGCGCCGGACACAAAGCTTACTTCGATGCCCGCGTGATTCCGGGCGTGGCTTACACTGCTCCCGAAGTAGCATGGGTTGGCGAAACCGAATTGTCTGCCAAAGCATCCGGCCGCAAAATCACCAAAGCCAACTTCCCATGGGCGGCTTCCGGCCGTGCGATTGCCAACGGTTGCGATAACGGCTTCACCAAGCTGATTTTTGATGCCGAAACCGGCCGTATCATCGGCGGCGGTATTGTTGGTCCGAACGGCGGCGATATGATTGGCGAAATCTGCTTGGCAATCGAAATGGGTTGCGACGCGGCAGACATCGGCAAAACCATCCACCCGCACCCGACCTTGGGCGAATCCATCGGTATGGCTGCCGAAATGGCGCTGGGTACTTGTACCGACCTGCCTGCTCAAAAGAAAAAATAAGTGTATTCAGTCAGTTGAATTAAACTGCTGACATTGCATTTATCAGTCAAAGGTCGTCTGAATTTTTCAGACGACCTTTTCGTCAAACAGAATATTGTCAGTGATAGTGATTTCATTAACGATATAGTGGATTAACTTTAAACCAGTACGGCGTTGCCTCGCCTTGCCGTACTATCTGTACTGTCTACGGCTTCGTCGCCTTGTCCTGATTTAAATTTAATCCACTATATAATGAATGAACAAGAATGCGTGTCTAAGCTCCAAGTCAACCATTTAGTCATGCTTTAAAACAGCAAGCAAATGAGTTCGGTAGGATTTATACTGTCGGCAACTTGTCTCATGTTTATTCATCAACTATAAAACAAACCGTTTGAAGGTTGACCCCATACATTCAGACGTCGTCTGAAACATATCGCAGATTTTCAGACGACCTTTCCCCAGTTTTATCAGATACAAGAAATGATTTATGAACGAAATAACTCCGGATTCCACCGTTCCTGAAGCGCACAAACGCTCCATCCGCAGCTTTGTGTTGCGCCAAGGGCATATGACTGCGGCGCAGCAGCGTGCCATTGATACAATGTGGCCGCAGTTTGGCATCGATTACCAAGATTCTGTGTTGGATTTGAACCAGCGTTTCGGCAGCGACCGTCCCAAGGTGTTGGAAATCGGTTTCGGCATGGGTGTGGCGACTGTTGAAATTGCCAAGCGCCTGCCTGATACTGACTTTTTGGCGATTGATGTACACGGTCCCGGCGTCGGCAACATTCTGAAATTGATTGAAGAAGAACACATCGGCAATATCCGTGTGATGCGGCACGATGCGGTCGAAGTGGTGGAAAATATGCTTTCAGACGACGTGCTCGACGGCATCCACATTTTCTTTCCCGACCCTTGGCACAAAAAACGCCATAACAAGCGCCGCTTGGTGCAAACGCCGTTTGTGCAGAAACTGCTGCCCAAGCTGAAAGTCGGCGGCTATATCCATCTGGCGACCGACTGGGAAGAATACGCGCAGCAGATGCTGGAAGTGTTGAGCGGTTTTGACAATTTGCAAAATACCGCTGCCGATTACGCGCCCACGCCCGATTACCGTCCCGAAACGAAATTTGAAGCCCGTGGCAAACGTTTGGGGCACGGCGTTTGGGATTTGGTTTTCAAACGCATCAAATAAACCGATTGGAGAATCTCCCATGTTTACAGGTATCGTCCAAGGTGTCGGCGAAATCATCGCTATCCGCGAACCGTCCGCCGATTTCCGCACCCATGTCGTCAAACTGCCCGATGGGATGACCGAGCATCTGCAAATCGGCGCATCCGTCGCCAACAACGGCTGCTGCCTGACCATTACTCAAATCGACGGCGATACGGTCAGCTTTGATTTGATGAAAGAAACCTTGGAAAAGACCAATTTAGGTCGTCTGAAAACGGGAGATGCGGTCAATCTTGAACGCGCCGCCCGTTTCGGCGATGAGATCGGCGGACACGTCATGAGCGGGCATATCATGACGACTACGCAGATTACGCGGATAGAGCGCAGCGAGTTTAACCGCACGGTATGGTTTGCACTGCCGCCCGAACTCAAGCCCTATATTTTGAGCAAAGGCTTTGTCGGCTTGGACGGTTGCAGTCTAACCATAGGCGACGTTACCAATACGGAATTCAATGTCCACCTGATTCCGGAAACTTTGACGCGCACTTTGTTTGGCAGCCGGAAAGAGGGTGACGTCATCAATATCGAAATTGACCCGCAGACCCAAGCCGTTGTCGATACCGTGATGCGCGTGATGGCGCAGCAAAATCCTGCCACATCAGGACAATAGGGATATATATGAAACTTGCCGCCTTTTTGCAAAAAGCCTATTCCGTTTTGAACCGTCTTGATTTGGTGTTGCCCGAAGAACCCGGCAAAACCGACTGGAACGCTTTGGCATACCGTTGGCACAGCGTCGGCAAAAAAGGGATTTTGGAAAGCCTGCCGAATCCGCATACATTCCCGCTTGACCGTCTGGCTGCCGTCGGGACGCAAACCGAAAAGCTCAAACGCAATACCGAGCAGTTTTTGGCAGGCCGCTCCGCGAATAATGTTTTGATGAGCGGTTCGCGCGGAACGGGTAAATCCTCGCTGGTCAAAGCCCTGTTGCACGAATATGCCGAACAAGGGCTGCGTCTGATTGAAGTTGATAAGAGCGATTTGGTCAGCCTGCCCGCGCTGCTTTTTTTGCTGAAAGACCGTCCCGAAAAATTCATCGTATTCTGCGATGACCTGTCGTTTGAAACCGGTGATGAAACCTATAAAGCCCTAAAAACCGCATTGGACGGCGGTTTGTCGCAAAGATGCAGCAACGTGTTGGTGTACGCGACCTCTAACCGGCGCCACCTGATGCCTGAATATATGGATGAAAATATCGGGACAACGGGTATACGTGGCGAAATCCATCAAAAAGAGGCTGTCGAAGAAAAAATTTCCCTGTCCGACCGCTTCGGTTTGTGGTTGAGTTTTTATCCGTTCGATCAAAACGACTACCTTCAAGCGGTTGAAAATTGGTTGGATGATTTCGGTGTGGATTTTGATGAAACGGCACGCAAGGCGGCGTTGCAATGGGCGCAAATGCGCGGCAACCGCTCGGGGCGTTCGGCTTGGCAGTTTGCGTGCGATTGGGCAGGGCGTTTGCCGGAACAACGGGTTTTGGATTGAGTTTTTTTGGGAAATAGGTCTGCCGTACTGAAATCTGCGGGAGGATAAGGGTAGGGAAAGCCTTTTCCGGTTCAATTGCTTCCGGCCGCATCGCTTTGAATCGCCATATCGTTCAAAAGGTCGTCTGAAACAGGATTTCAGACGACCTTTTTGTACGGACCAATCAGGAAGGCGAGATGTCAGCGAAGGCAGGAAGAGAGCCAAATCTGGCGTTGGCGCGGATTGAGCAGGTGGTAGAAGCGGTGTTGGATTTCTAATTCTTCCACGGCGAAATCCATGCTTGACAAGTAGCGGGTTTCGACATAATCGCGAGCGTTGTTTTGATCGAAATTATCTGCCGCAAGGATTTTCATAATGACTTGGCGGCGGTTACGGTCTGTGCGGACGAGTTTGCGGTATGCTTTGTCCGATGCCTGTTTGTAATCATTACGGATACGGCGCAAAGCATTGTGTTGGTCTTGCGTCAGATTAAGGGAGCGGATGTCGCAATTGGCTTGAAAATCGTCCAGCTTGATATATTGGGGACCGGCGTGCGCAGGGCTGACAGCCATCAGTAGCGCAACTGATAATGTGCAAAGGGGTAAATAAGATTTGAATCCGGCAGACACAGCGTTTTCCTAGTTTCCGTAACCGCGCAAATATACCCGATTAGCGTGTGAAAGGCAGTATCCCTCCAGTTAACTTTTGTTAACTTCATATCTTTATTTTATTTCTGACAAAACATATCCTTAACCTATAATTATTTATGCATATGCTTACTTTTGTTAAATATTAATAATGCATAGTTAGTGTTGCGTGAGGCGTTGGTGGTAGAATATGAAAAATTATCCGTTTATCAAACCACACCATCCGACTGGATTTCTATGAACCACAATTTCCGTATTGCGCCCAGTATCTTATCCGCCGATTTTGCCCGTTTGGGTGAAGAAGTAACGAAAGTTATCGAAGCGGGAGCCGATTTGATTCATTTCGACGTGATGGACAATCATTATGTGCCGAATCTGACTTTCGGCCCTATGGTCTGCGCAGCGTTGAAGCCTTATGCCACTGTGCCGATTGATGTGCATCTGATGGTCGAACCTGTTGATGATCTGATTCAGGCATTTGCCAAAGCAGGGGCGTCGATTATCACGTTTCATCCCGAAGCCAGCCGCCATATCGACCGCAGCCTCAGCCTGATTAAAGATGCGGGCTGTCAGGCAGGATTGGTGTTGAATCCGGCAACTCCCGCCTACGTTTTGGAAAACGTATTGGACAGGCTGGACATGGTATTGTTGATGTCGGTCAACCCCGGTTTCGGCGGACAAAGCTTCATTCCGCATACCCTTGAAAAAATCCGTCAAGTGCGGGCGATGTTGGATCGGTACGAAGCACAAAACGGGCGGCACATCGCCATCGAAGTGGACGGCGGCATCAAAACCGACAATATCGCCGCCGTCGCGGCGGTAGGCGCCGATACTTTTGTGGCAGGTTCCGCCATCTTTGGCAAGCCGGACTATAAGACAGTAATTACCGAAATGCGCGGACAACTGGCGCACCTTGGTTGAGTTAGCTTTGAGGTCGTCTGAAAACAAATGTAGCGGATTTTGCGAAAAGCAAAATCATCATGTAGATATAGATTTTAAGGTTTTATTATGAAAAATTATTGGTTTCAAAAAAGTTTGAAATTTGTTGCGGCAGCGATTTTGGCAATCTCTCCGCTGGCTGTGTCAGCGCATGGGATGCATAAGCACAAACCTTTATCGTTGGAAGAATTGCCGGAAATCTGCCGTCAATATTTCGCACGCGCAGACGAGTGTTATAAAAAGGCAGGCAAGAAAGCCGATTTTCAACGCAACAATACAAAATTTTTATTTCAATCGCTGCCTGCGGCAGATTTGGGACAACGGCAACGTATGTGCCAAATTGCGATGGATTCTTTTAAAGAGAAAACAAGCAATCTCCATTGCGAATAGAGGATTGCCCATCTTTTTTCAGACGACTTTTGTATGAAAACAGGCTGCACAAAACTGTTTTGTATGGTAAAGTCTGCTTTTAATAACTCGGCGGTTTAAAGCCGTCATTCAGGGGCTGTTTGAATTTAAAATCAGATTTGTTGGAAACGCTGCATCGTTTGCGCGGCGTATTTCGAGAAGCGGGCTGTGTGTCCGTCTGGTTTTAAATTCAAGCAGCCCTTTGCGTTTACAAAAACAGATAGAAGGTAGATTCCCATGCAATCTTGGCAGCTTCCCGAACATGTTGCCGATGTGTTGCCGACCAACGCCCGACAGTTGGAAAGCGCGCGAGAGCAGTTGTTGACTTTGTTCCGAGTGCACGGTTACGAGCTGGTACAGCCTCCGCTGATGGAATACAGCCATTCCCTGCTGACGCACATTGACGCGGGTTTGTCTTTGAAAACCATTTTGGTGGTCGATCAGCTGAGCGGTCGGCAGCTAGGCATCCGCGCCGATATTACGCCGCAAGTGGCGCGTATCGATGCGCATCTTTTGTCCGCCAATCAAGGGATTAACCGATTGTGTTACGCAGGTCCTGTGTTGCACGCGCGGCCGGAAGGTTTGCTCAATATGCGCGAACCTTTGCAGGCGGGGGCGGAGATGTATGGTTTCACCGACATCCGGGCGGATATCGAGCTGATTGACCTGATGCTCAAAAGCATGAAGATTGCCGATATGGGCGAGGTTTTGCTGTCGCTGGGCCATATCGGCGTATTCCGCGCTTTGTCCGATGCGGCGCATTTGGATGCGGAGCAGTCCGCAACGTTGCTTGCGTTGATGCAGGATAAAGATACCGAAGCGGTCGAAGCGCAGGTTAAGGCTTGGAAGCTGGACGGCATGTGGGCAAAAGCATTCTCGCTGCTGCCGCGTCTGTATGGCGGACGGGAAGTGTTGTCCGCTGCGCGCGAACGATTGCCGGATTTGTCGGCAGTCGGCAGTGCGTTGGACGAATTGCAGGCAGTGTGCGACGCATTCCCGAATCAGAAAGTCCATATCGACTTATCCGAACTGCGCGTCGACAATTATCACACCGGCTTGCTGTATGCGGCATACGGTTCCAATTTCCATGATGCGGTCGCACGGGGTGGGCGTTATGACGGGTTGGGCGAATATTTCGGCCGTGCGCGTCCGGCAACGGGATTCAGTTTCGACTTGCGCAGCTTTATCGGACGTTTGCCCGCCATTGAGCGGCAGCCCGTCGTCTTGGTCGATGCGGAAGATGCCGAAGCGGCTCGCGAAGCAGTCGAAGCCCTGCGTGAACAAGGGCAGTGTGTCGTTGTCGACTACGGTATCGGACACAACGCTTCGGAAGAGGTTGCAGGTCGTCTGAAAAAGTCGGACGGCGTTTGGCAGGTTGAGAAAATTTAAATACCCATTCATAGCAGATTAAAGGCAAATCAGGGCAGGGCGCAAAGCCGTCTTGGTTTGAAGTTGATTCACGATAATTTTTTAATATTAATAGGTTATATGGCTATGGCTAAAAATGTTGTAGTAATCGGCGCCCAGTGGGGCGATGAAGGCAAAGGTAAAATAGTCGACTGGCTGGCGGAAGAAACCAGCGGTGTCGTGCGTTTCCAAGGCGGCCACAATGCGGGTCATACTCTGGTCGTCGGCGGCAAGAAAACCATTTTGCGCCTGATTCCGAGCGGCATCCTGCATGAAAACTTGGATTGCTTCATCGGTTCCGGCGTTGTCGTATCCCCCGAAGCATTGTTGGGCGAAATCGACGAGTTGAACGCAGCAGGCGTGAAAAACGTCGAGGGTCGTCTGAAAATCGCGCCGACCTGTCCGCTGATCCTGCCTTACCACATCGCGCTTGACCAAGCCCGTGAAGCATCGCGCGGCAAAGGCAAAATCGGCACGACCGGTCGCGGCATCGGCCCAGCCTACGAAGACAAAGTGGCACGCCGCGCCATCCGTGTCGTTGATTTGCTGCATCCTGAAAAACTGCGTGAAAAACTGGATGCCATCCTCGCTTATTACAACGTTCAATTGCAACATCTGCACAATGCCGAGCCGGTTAAAGCGGAAGATGTGATGGCGGTTATCGAAAAAGTTGCGCCGCGTATTACGCCTATGATTACCGACGTATCCCGCGTGTTGAACGAGAAAAACAAAAACGGCGAAAAACTGCTGTTTGAAGGCGCACAAGGCACGCTGTTGGATATCGATTACGGCACTTACCCCTTCGTTACCTCATCCAACTGCTTGGCAGGAGCCGCTTCCGCAGGCGCGGGCGTAGGTCCGCAAATGCTGGATTATGTTTTGGGTATCGTCAAAGCCTATACCACGCGCGTCGGTTCAGGCCCGTTCCCGACTGAATTGTTCGACGAAGTAGGCGCAGGTTTGGCAGAACGCGGACACGAATTCGGCTCCGTAACCGGCCGCGCACGCCGCTGCGGTTGGTTTGATGCCGCCGCGTTGAAACGCTCCATCCAAGTCAACGGCATTTCCGGTATGTGTATCACCAAGCTGGACGTAATGGACGGCATTGAAACCATCAATATCTGCGTCGGCTACGAATTGCCCGACGGCAGCAAAACTGACATCCTGCCTTGCGGTTCCGATGCGGTAGAAACCTGCAAACCGATTTACGAAACCATGCCCGGCTGGAGCGAATCCACTTTCGGCGTGAAAAGCTATGACGCATTGCCTGCCAATGCCAAAGCATATTTGAAACGCATCGAAGAAGTCTGCGGCGCACCGGTAGCCATCGTCTCCACCGGTCCAGACCGCGAAGAAACCATCGTTTTGCATCATCCGTTCGCATAAGGGTTTGATTGTAAAAGGTCGTCTGAAAACTTGGGTTTTCAGACGACCTTTTTGTATTGATAACCGATTTACCGTCAATCCAATCACTCTGCTTTCGTTGCATTTTTTATGAAAAGAATCGTCTGAAAAATCGACTGCGGTTTTCAGACGACCCCTTGCTCAATCCAATCACTTGCACACGGCGGATACTTTGATTTCGACCGCCCATTCCGGTTTGGCGAGTTTGGCTTCGATACAGGCGCGGGCAGGGGCGCGGCCGGGGGCTGTCCAGGCATCCCAGGCTTCGTTCATGGCGGCGTAGTCGTTCATGTCGGTCAGGAAGATGGTGGCTTCGAGGATGTGTGCTTTGTCGGAGCCGCATTCTTCAAGCCAGCGGTCGATTTGCGCCAAAACGTTTTCGGTCTGGGCTTTGGCATCGGCTTCGGGATTTTCGGGAACCATGCCTGAGAGGAAGACGAATCCTCCAGCGCAGACGGCTTCGGAGTAGCGTTCGGTGGTACCGAGGTATCGGATATTCATTTGATATTCCTTGAGGTTGTGGCATGCGGGGCATTCTGTCCTGTTGTCGGATTTCGGTTTTCCGATTTTGTCGGAACAGGATGGCGGATATTGGGCAGGGGCTTATGGTAACATTCAGCTTGATTGTCTGCCACAGCAGGCGGGCTGTTTTGTTGTTTTTGAAAAGATGCGGAAACTATTTTTACGCGTCATTGTCATATTGGTTTTAGGTCGTCTGAATAATATTGGAACTGCATCATGAGCAAAAATACCGATTATCCGGTTACTTCTGCCGTCCGTTTCCTGCGTACACATAAAATTGATTTTGAGCCTTATATTTATGTTTATGAGGAACACGGCGGGACAGGGCAGTTTGCACAGTTGTTCGGTGTGGACGAGCATCAGGTGGTCAAAACCATCGTGCTGCAAAACGAAGCGAAGAAAGGGCTGGTTGTCGTGATGCACGGCGACAAGCAGATTTCCACCCGAAATCTGGCGCGCGATTTGGGCATGAAACACATCGAGCCTGCCGATCCGAAACAGGCAAACAAATGGACGGGCTATCTGGTGGGTGGGACGACGCCCTTCGGTATGAAAACCCGGTTGCCTGTGTATGTTGAAAAAAGTATTTGGGATTTGGAGAAAGTTTATATCAACGGCGGCAAGCGCGGATTTATTATCGGTGTCAGTCCGCAGGCTTTGCGGGCTTTGAATCCGCAGGATGTACAGGTCGCCGTCTAAAGGGATGCAAAACGGTTTTAAGTCGGGAAACGCAGATTCGGGCAAATTTGAAGGTTTTATAAAAAGAACACAATGCCTGATTTTATATCTGTTTTCATTCTGTCAAACAGCCTGTTAGCGTGATTTCACGGTATCGGGCTTTGGCAAACACAAACCAAAGAGGCATACCCTAATATGGAAAACCGTAATTTTTATGAAATTCTCGGCATTTCGGCGGATGCGGACATTGCAGAAATCAGAAAAGCCTATCGCGATTCGGCAATGAAATACCATCCCGATCGTAATCCCGGCAATCCCGAAGCGGAAGAGCGTTTTAAGGAAATCCGTCAGGCTTACGATACGCTGGTCGATCCCGAACGTCGGGCATGGTACGACGAGTCGCTCCGTGAATTCAGCGGTAAAGGCGGGCAGGCCGCCAGCCAGCAGACCGGTAGCGAGCATACGGCGGAAGCGCCGCGCCAAGACGGCGACCGTACTTACGTAATGGCGATGTATGCCCTGTTTGCGTTAGGTTTTGCCACCTTCGTCATGCCGGTTGCCGGCATCATTTTGGCGTATGTAAAACGAGGCGACATAGGCGACTCGGTTTATAATAACCACGCAGACTATCTGATTAAAACCTTCTGGGGCGGTCTGGTGGGATTTATATTGAGCAAAATCACCGCGTTTATCGGCATCGGCTACGTGCTGCTGTTTTTGGTATCGGTTTGGTTTGCTTACCGACTGGCGGCAGGTTTTATCAAGCTGACGAATAACAAGCGTATGCCTTTGGATACTTGGTTCTAAGCGCAATTGCCGCTTTGCTTTCAGACGACCTTGGCATTTAGGGGTCGTCTGAAATTTTTGTATGGCTCGTTTGCGGGAAACTAAATATCAAAACAGGACACAAAGAAAGTCGTCTGAAAATTTGTCCTCGCATCCGACACACTCAATCAAAGGAAAAACATGATTTATTTATTGGCAAGCATACTGTGCAGCGTGTCTGTGTCGGTATTGCTCAAATTGGCGCGTAAGAACAAAATCGACGTCGCGCAGGCGGTGGCGGTAAACTACATCGTCGCAGTAGCGCTGACGGCTTGGGTGTTGAAACCCGATTTGAGCAACCCGAAAGCCTTTTTGCCGACTTGGTGGCTGTTTGGCGCGTTGGGCGTGCTGCTGCCTTCGGTGTTTGTGATTATGGGCAAGGCGGTCGATGCGGCGGGTATCGTCAAGTCTGATGCGGCGCAGCGTTTGTCTTTGATATTGCCGATTATTTCCGCGTTCGTGATTTTTGGCGAAGCGTTGACCGAAGGCAGGCTGATAGGCATCGTTTTGGCGTTTGTGGCTCTGTTCTGCCTGTTGTGGAAAGCCGACGGCGGCAAGAAATCGGGCGGATTGGGTACGCAAATCACGCTGCTTGCGGGTGTTTGGGCGGGCTACGGCATCATCGACATCCTCTTCAAACAGCTTGCCAAAAGTGGTACGGCGTTTTCAGGCAACCTCTTGGTCGCCTTCAGCCTCGCCGGTATTTTGATGTTCGGCTACCTTTTCTCCCAATCGACCAAATGGACGAAAGAAGGCATTATCGGTGGCATCGTTTTGGGCGGTTTGAACTTTGCCAACATCGTTACCTACATCACCGCCCACCAAATGATGAAAGAAAACCCGACGCTGGTCTTCGCAGGGATGAACATCGGCGTCATCGTCTTGGGAACGCTGGTCGGCGCGATGGCGTTTAAAGAAAAAATCAGCAGCATCAACGCCGCAGGCATCAGCGTTGCCGTCTGCGCCATCGCCTGTTTGTTTTACTGGCCGCAGATACGGGGACTGGTCGGGATGTAAGCATGTAAAAGGTCGTCTGAAAAAGGTTTCAGACGACCTTTTACCTTTTGGGTGGGAGTGTTTTTCCTGCTTTGATAACAACGGCGCATTTGCAGCTAGACAACCCATGCAAAACGGTCTAATGTTCCGCCTGCATATGCACATTACTTGATAAACCAACGAATGAGAAGGTAAGAGAAATGACTGTCCGTATCGAACACGATTTGCTGGGCGACCGCGAAATCCCCGCCGAGGCGTATTGGGGCATCCATACTTTGCGCGCGGTGGAAAACTTTAAAATTTCCAATCAAAAAATTTCCGACGTGCCGCAGTTTGTCCGCAGCATGGTGATGGTGAAAAAAGCGACCGCGCAGGCAAACGGCGAACTGGGTGCGGTGAAACCCGAAATCGCTGCCGCCATTGAAAAGGCTTGCGACGAAGTGTTGCTCAAAGGCCGCTGCCTCGACCAATTCCCGTCCGACGTGTATCAGGGCGGTGCGGGAACTTCGGTCAACATGAACACCAACGAAGTCATCGCCAACCTTGCTTTGGAAGTGTTGGGCTACGAGAAAGGCCGCTACGACATCGTTAACCCGATGGACCATGTGAACGCCAGCCAGTCCACCAACGACGCGTATCCGACCGGCTTCAGGCTGGCGGTGTATTACAGCGTCGGCGAACTGCTGGAAAAACTGGCGTTGCTGAAAGACGCGTTTGCCGCCAAAGCCGATGAGTTTAAAGATGTTTTGAAAATGGGGCGCACCCAGCTTCAAGATGCCGTACCGATGACGGCAGGGCAGGAATTTCAGTCTTTCCAAGTGTTGCTGGAAGAAGAGATTTTGAATCTGGACCGCACGCGCGCCTTGTTGTTGGAAGTCAACTTGGGCGCAACCGCCATCGGCACGGGCGTGAACACGCCCAAAGGCTACGCGGCTTTGGCGGTGAAAAAATTGTCCGAAGTCAGCGGCTTGGATTGCAAACTGACCGAAAACCTGATTGAAGCGACTTCCGACTGCGGCGCGTATGTGATGGTACACGGCGCATTGAAGCGCACGGCGGTGAAATTATCGAAAATCTGTAACGACTTGCGTCTCTTGTCATCCGGCCCGCGCGCCGGTTTGAAAGAGATTAACCTGCCGGAAATGCAGGCAGGCTCGTCGATTATGCCCGCCAAAGTCAATCCCGTGATTCCCGAAGTGGTCAACCAAGTCTGCTTCAAAGTCATCGGCAACGACACCACCATCACCTTCGCCGCCGAAGCGGGGCAGTTGCAATTAAACGTAATGGAGCCGGTCATCGCGCAATGTATGTTTGAAACCATCTCCCTCTTGGGCAACGCTGCGGTAAACCTCGCCGAAAAATGCGTCAAAGGCATTACCGTCAACCGCGAAATCTGCGAACGCTATGTGTTCAACTCCATCGGCCTGGTTACTTATCTGAACCCGTATATCGGCCATGAAAACGGCGATTTGGTCGGCAAAATCTGCGCCCAAACCGGCAAAGGCGTGCGCGAAGTCGTGCTCGAACGCGGCCTGTTGAGCGAAGCGGAACTCGACCGCATCCTGTCGCCCGAAAACCTGATGAACCCGCATTTGTAAGGTAGGGCATAAAGAAAAGGTCGTCTGAAAGCCTATGGACAAGGTTTTCAGACGACCTTTGTTCGATGTATCCTTTCATTATGTTTCACGGTATTAAGGGAAATTTTCAGACATATTCAATTTCCTTGATTAGGCTGTTATCCGCTTTTTCAGACGACCTCAGGTAGGTAACTGATATCCGCTTTTTCAGACGACCTCAGGTAGGTAACTGATGAAGTGAATACACGCTTGCGGTTGAAGCGTCGGCAGAGCTTTTAAGCCGTAAGCCCGATGGAATCAGCCGTGACGAACAGGTCGTCTGAAATCCCGTTTTCTGCAAAAAAGGCCACATCATGAACACCGTTTCCATCCAAAACCTTTCCCACCGCTACGGCAAGACCCTTGCGCTTGACGGTGTGTCGCTGGACATTCCGAAAGGCGCGACGGTCGGTTTGATCGGGCCGGACGGTGTGGGCAAATCGACGCTGCTCTCGCTGATGGCGGGTGTGAAGGTGATTCAGGACGGGCGGGTGGAAGTGTTGGGCGGCGATATGGCGGACAAGGACGTGCGGCGGGATTTGTCGCACCGCATCGCCTTTATGCCGCAGGGGCTGGGGCGCAACCTGTATCCTACCTTGTCGGTGTATGAGAATATCGATTTCCACGCGCGGCTGTTCGGTTTGGACGGACAGGAACGCACGCGGCAGATTGCGCGGCTGATGGAGGCGACCCGCCTTGCGCCGTTTTCCGGCAGGGCGGCGGGCAAGCTATCGGGCGGGATGAAGCAGAAGCTGAGTTTGTGCTGCGCGCTGGTGCACAGCCCGGATTTGCTGATTTTGGACGAACCGACCACGGGCGTGGACCCTTTGTCGCGCCGCCAGTTTTGGGCGTTGGTAGACGATTTGCGGCGGGAACACGCGGGCATGACCGTGATTGTGGCAACCGCCTATATTGAAGAAGCGCAGCGTTTCGAGCGGCTGCTGGCGATGGACGCGGGTAGGCTGCTGGAAAACAAGCCCACCGCCGATGTGCTGGCGGATTACGGCACTGATGTGTTGGAAGAAGCCTACGTCAAAATGCTGCCGCCGGAAAAACAGCAGGGTTCGGGCGGTTTGGACATTACGCCGTTCGTCCCCGATCCCGATGCGCCGCCCGCGATGGAAGCGCACGGGCTGACCAAGCGTTTCGGCGATTTTACCGCCGTGGACCACGTCAGCTTTACCATTCAAAAAGGCGAGATTTTCGGCTTTCTCGGCAGCAACGGCTGCGGCAAGTCCACCACCATGAAAATGCTGACCGGCCTGCTGGAAGCGACCGAAGGCGACGCCACGCTGTTGGGCAAGCCGATAGACGCGGGCGGCTTGGATACGAAAATGCGCGTCGGCTATATGTCGCAGGCGTTTTCGCTGTATGAGGAACTGAGCGTGCGCCGCAATCTGGATTTGCACGCCAGACTCTACCAGATGGGCGCTAAAGGCGCGGCGGCGGTGGAAGAAGCCCTGCAACAGTTTGATTTGGCGGACGTTGCCGACACCGCGCCCGCATCGCTGCCGCTGGGCATCCGCCAACGCCTGCAACTGGCCGCCGCCTGCCTGCACCATCCCGAAGTGTTGATTTTGGACGAACCGACTTCGGGAGTCGATCCCGCCGCGCGCGATATGTTTTGGCGGCATCTTCTGAAACTCTCCCGCGAAGACAAAATCACCATCTTCGTTTCCACCCACTTTATGAACGAAGCCGCCCGCTGCGACCGCATTTCCTTTATGCACAAAGGCCGCGTGCTGGCGGTAGGTACGCCCGCCGAACTGGCGGCAAGGCAGAATGCGCCGGACTTGGAAGAAGCGTTTGTGCAGTATCTGATTGAAGCGGAAGGCGGAGAAGGTGGGGAAAGATCGTCCCGTCAGGAGACCGCGCACTCTGAAAGTGAACAGCGCGAGTTTCGCCAAAATACAGACGGCGTGCGTGAACCAAGTTCACACACCCTACCGGCGGAAACTCCGACCGTAGGGTGTGTGGCGCAAACCACGCACGCGGAAGGGGCATCGGATGACAGGCATTATGAACTTTCAGACGACCTTCAAGGAAAAAATACAGGGTCGTCTGAAACCCAAAATGGCGTGCGTGAACCAAGTTCACACACCCTGCGAGACAACCCAAACATCCAAACCTTCAAATACCGCTTCTCCATGATTTGGACCTTCGCCCGCCGCGAAGCCAAAGAACTCCTGCGCGACAAAATCCGCCTGTTTTTCGCCGTGTTCGGCCCGCTGATTATCATGGCGTCGGTATCATGGGGGATTTCGTTTGACGTGCGGAATCTGAAATTCGCCGTTTATGACCGCGACCAAACCGCTGCCAGCCGCGAGCTGGTCGAATATTTCGACGGTTCGCGCTACTTCCTCCAACAGCCGCCGATACAGTCCGAAGCCGAAATCGACACCGTGCTCAAAAGCTCCGGCGCCATATTGGTCATCGATATTCCGAGCGGTTTCGGGCGTGATTTGGCGCGCGGGCTCAAACCCGAAGTCGGTTTTTATGTGGACGGCTCCATGCCGTTTAACGCCACCAATATCCGCGGCTACATCGGCAGCCTGATCACCGCTTACACCAAAGACCGCATCGCCGAAAGCGGGCTGCCCGTTTCGCTCAAAGCCCCCGCCGGCATCGAACCGCGCTTTATGTACAATCAGGATTTCGACAGCATCAACGCCATCGCCCCGGGTGTGATGATGCTGGTGTTGATGATGATACCCGCCATGATGTCGGCGGTCGGCGTGGTGCGCGAACGCGAAATCGGTTCCATCGCCAATTTCTACGCATCGCCCGCCGCCGTGGCGCAATATCTGATCGGCAAACAGCTTCCCTATATCGCCGTCGGCATGGTCAATTTCGCCGCCATGATGCTGATGATTATTTACCTGTTCGGCGTGCCGCTCAAAGGCTCGTTTATCGGACTTGCCGTCGGCACGCTCTTGATGGTGTCCGCCAGTACCGCGCTGGGGCTTTTGATTTCCTGCTTCGTGCGCTCCCAGCTTGCCGCCATCTTCGCCACCGCCATCATCACCATGATCCCCGCGCAAACCTATTCCGGTTTTCTCTACCCGCTGTCCACCATGGAAGGCGGCGCGCTGATTATCGGCAAAACCTTCCCATCGTCGTGGTACTACACCGTCAGCGTCGGCAGCTTCACAAAAGGGTTGCACACCGTCGACCTGTTGCATGAATACGCCGCCATCGCCGCCTTTGCCGCCACCAGCCTGATTCTGGCGTGCGTGTTGTTGAAGAAACAGGAGAAGTGAGAGGTCGTCTGAAAACTCGGCAGGCGGATATTGATGCCTGACTTGTTCCTTAACCCACTATAAAGGAAAAAACGCCATGAACCGAACAACCCTGTTTGACGGACTGGCCGAACGCTACGGCGCGGCGGCAGAATGTCCGTGGGCGAAATCTCCCGACTTTGCCGTGTTCCGCCACACGGGCAACCGCAAATGGTTCTGCCTGTATATGCCCGTGCCGTCTGAAAAACTGGGCAGGGGCGAGGGCGGTCTGACGGAAATCGTCAACGTCAAATGCCGCCCCGAACACATCGGCGCATGGCGCGCGACGGCAGGCATCCTGCCCGCCTACCACATGAACAAAGAACATTGGTTGAGCATCGTATTGGCGCAAACGCCCGCAGAAAACGTGTGGCGGCTGATAGACGACAGCTTCGTGCTGACGCGCTAGGATTGGTTAACTTCACACATTAGATACAAGAGAACATGATGACTGACATTACCCTTATCCCCGTTCAAGAACACGAAAAAGACGAGTTTATCCGCGCCTTGCAGCAGTCGTTCAGATTGGCGGTGGCAGACGATTTGGACGACGGAGAAGAAGTTATCAGCCGAGAAGAAATCGAAGAATCCATGAATGCACCCAAAGCAGAGAGCTATCACATTGTTGCCGACGGCGAAAAAGCAGGCGGCGCTGTGATAGTCGTCAATGCTGAAACGGAGCGCGGTTCGTTGGATTTGCTATTTATGTTCCCGCAGAAACACGGGAGCGGCTTGGGCGGGAAAGCGTGGCGTGCGATAGAGCGGCTGCACCCCGAAGTGCGCGTGTGGGAAACGCATACGCCGTATTTTGAGAAGCGCAACATCCATTTCTACGTCAATAAATGCGGCTTTAAAATCGTAGAGTTTTTTAATCCGTACCACCCTGATACCACTAGACCGAAAGCTGTGGAGCAAGATGAAGCGTTTGAATATTTCTTCCGTTTTGAAAAAGAAATGCCGCAACAGCCGTAGGATGTACTTTCTTGTCTTGAGCTTTTCAGACTTTATTTATTAAATTTCAGGAAAAAACATGAAAACCATAGGCATCATCGGCGGCATGAGCCCCGAAAGCACCGTGCTCTACTACCAAATCATCAACCGCGAGACCAACCGCCGTTTGGGCGGCAACCGCAGTGCCAAAATCCTACTTGACAGCGTGGATTTTGAAGAAATCGTCCGTTTGCAGAAAAGCGGCGATTGGATGGCGGCAGGAAACGTGTTGGCGCAAAGCGCGCGGAAGCTGGAAGCGGGCGGCGCGGATTTTTTGCTGCTTGCCACCAACACCATGCACAAAGTCGCCCCCGCCATCGAACAGGCGGCCGGCATCCCCTTGCTGCACGTCGTTGATGCGACTGCCGCCGCCATCAAACGGCAGGGCTTGTCCGCCGTCGGCCTGCTCGGTACGCGCTTTACCATGAGCGACGGTTTTTATACGGAGCGCATGGGTTCGCAGGGCGTACAAACCATAACTCCGACCGCCGCCGAACAAGACGAAATCCACCGCATTATTTTTGACGAACTGTGCCTGAACCGCATCCGCTCCGAATCCGCCCGCTACTTTTACGACGTGATAGGCCGTCTGAAAAACGAAGGCGCGCAGGGCGTGATACTCGGCTGCACCGAAATCTGCCTGCTTGTGAACGAAACCGACAGCCCGCTGCCCGTGTTCGACAGCACCGCCATCCATGCGCTTGCAGCAGTGGATGCGGCGCTGGCGGAGTAATTAGGACTTTTGATTAAACTGGGACAGGGTTGGTTGATTCTTAGTGTCGGATAACGAATATTTTGAACAGGGTGGATGGGATCCATCCCACGATTCCTTCTGATTTGGCATGACAGGCTTCAGTCCGAACTACGGTAACCAATTTTCAGACGGCCTGCATGAAGAAAACGCACAGTCGTCTGAAAATATAGCATCACGCTTTAGGATTACAACGTTTTGCCGATAAATCTACTTCTCTTTATTCAATAAAATGGAAAAATTAATTTAATCTATGAAAAGGGAGGTGAGGATATGAATCGTTCGGGATTTCGCATGAGCCTGATTGCTTCCATGCTGTTGGGCACACATGCCATAGCGGCTGCCGATAAAGTTGAAGTGTCGGGTGTATTGGAAGATGTTTATGTACAGGCGGTAAACCGCAGCACGCGTACCGAAAACCGAGATTCGTTCACCACCTCCGCCATGCGTACCACCACGGGTTTGGCTTTATCGCCCAAGGAAACGCCGCAGTCGGTCAGTGTCATTACCAAAACCCAGATTGAAGGGCAGGGCATTACCCGTTTGGAAGATGCACTGAAGGCCACTACGGGCGTTACCGTTGTGCGCGATTCCGACCGCTCGCGCTTCATGTCGCGCGGTTTCTATATCGACCAAATAGAAGAAGACGGCGTTTCTTCCAATGTTTCCAGCTATGTGGGCGAAACCATCCTCAATGCTGAGAGTCAGACCGATTTGTCGGTGTACGACCACATCGAAGTGGTGCGCGGTGCCACCGGTTTGACGCAGGCCAACGGCGAGCCGGGCGGAACCATCAATGCGGTACGCAAACGGCCGACTTCTGCACGGCAGATACAAGGCAGCGTGAGTGCGGGGCGTTTCGACACTTACCGCGGCGAATTGGATGTTTCCGGCAGCCTCAACAGCAGCCACACGGTGCGCGGCCGTTTGTTGGGCGCATGGGAAAAGTCTGGTTCTTTCATCGACCGCGTCAATAGCCGGCAAAACGTGGTGTACGGCGTGCTTGATTTCGATTTGGGCGAAAAAGCAGTTTGGACGGTGGGCAGCCTGTATCAAAACCGCCATGCGGTGCCGGATGTGTACGGCCTGCCTGCAGGCAGCGAGGATCATCCGCTGCATCTGCCGCGCAATGCTTATTCCGGCGCGCCGTGGAACAACAGCCGCTTCACCAAATTCAATTTATTTTCGGAGCTGCGGTACGATTTCAACGATAACTGGCGGGCTATCGGCTTGGTCGATTATCGCCGCGACACGGCATTTCGGGAGTATGCCGCGCTCAGCAGCGGTCCGAGCTGGCAAAACAGCAGCGGCACCATTTGGGGCAGCGGCAACCGCCTTGCCGACAACAAAACTGCGCAATGGACGGCGCAAGGCAAGCTGGCCGGCCGCTTTGAGGTATTGGGACGCCAACACGACGTGTTCGCCACATACAGCTACAACAAACGGCGTACCGACTCCGAAACCATGCAGCATTGGAATTTGTGGGCAGACCCGTCCGACTCTTGGAACCAGTTTTGCGCATCGCGCGGCTGGCCGAACTGGTGCGACCCTAACTTGAGCCGAGATTTCCCGCTGGATCCGTTTGACGGTTCCGTTATCCCGCGCCCCGATTGGAGCAAGCTGGCCGATTTGGATTACCGCTTCAACCCCATCCACCGACACACCGATGAGCATACCCGTTCCCATGCCGTCAGTGCCGGCATCCGCTTTAATCCGACCGACAAACTGCACCTGCTGGCCGGTTTCCGCTACACCCGTTGGCGTTATCGGCAAAACACCGATGACATAATCGACCCGGCCAACCCTGCTCCTTTGGAGAGTATGACACGCCGCATTAACCGCAATCGTTTCGTGCCCTATTTGGGTATTACCTGGGATGTAACGCCGCATCACAGCCTGTATGCCAGCTACACCTCGATTTTCAAACCGCAGCTCGAATATAAAGATGCCGGCGGCAACGATTTACCGCCCGTTATCGGCACCAACTACGAAATCGGCTGGAAATCCGCTTGGAACAACAAACGCCTGAACACTGCCGTCGCCTTGTTCCAAATCGATCAGAAAAACCGCGCCGTTTATGGCGGAGATGACGGAATGGGCAACGGCTACTATATCAACACCGGCCGAGTGGTCAGCCGAGGCTTGGATGCGGAAATTTCTGGTAATCTGACCGATAACTGGAAACTGTTTGCCGGCTACACCTACAACGACAGCAAATACCGCAATGATGACGAAGACTACCAAGCAGGGCAGAGATACAGCCAGCACACGCCGCGCAGTATCTTCAGGCTCTACACCAATTACCGGCTGCCCGGTGCCGCGCACCGATGGAGTATCGGCGCAGGTATGAACGTGCAAAGCCGCACCGGTAACCTGCACGACCAGCACAACCTCAAGCAGGGCGGCTACACCTTGTGGCATGCCGATGTGCAATACGCGCCGACCGACCGCATCCGTTTGAGCCTGATTGGCAACAACCTGTCGAATAAGCGTTATTTTGAAAACAACGCCAACCGCAGCAACGGTACTTACAATTTTTACGGAATGCCGCGCAATATCATGTTCAAACTGAACTGGCGGCTGTAATCCCCTCGTCGTCTGAAATAACGAAAAGCAGCCTGCACTTTTGTTTTAAAATGTGCAGGCTGCTTTTTCTTTCCATCATTGCATATCCGTCCCATTTTTCAGACGACCTTCGGGCAAGCTGAAACACAAATACAAGGAATCCCGATGCCCAGTCGCACCGCCACCATCCTGACCACCGCACTCGCCCCGTTGATTTGGGGCAGCACCTATCTCGTGACCACAGAATTTCTGCCGCCGGACCGACCGTTCACCGCCGCGCTTATCCGTGTTTTACCCGCCGGGCTTTTGCTGTTGGCGTGGACGCGGCGCATACCCAAACGCGACGAATGGGCGACGGTTGTCTTGCTCGGTTTTTTAAACATCGGCTTTTTTCAGGCCATGCTGTTTGTGGCGGCGTATCGCTTGCCGGGCGGACTGGCGGCGGTGTTGAGTTCGACGCAGACGCTGATGGTGCTGGTGTTTACTTGGTTAATCGGCAAAACCATGCCGCCTAAAGCAGCTTGGGCTTGGTCGGCGGCAGGGGTTTTGGGGATTGCGCTTTTGGTTTTGTCGCCGCAGGCGCGCTATGACGGGACGGGGATTTTGGCGGCATTGGCGGGCGCGGCGGCGATGGCGTTGGGCGTGTATTTGTCGAAACACCGCCGCACTTCGCTGCCCGTATTGGCGTTCACCGGCTGGCAGCTTTTCATCGGCGGATTATTTTTACTGCCCGTCGCCCTGCTTGCCGAACCGCGGCTCGAATCTTTAAGCCCCGCCAATATCGGCGGCTATCTGTATTTGAGCCTGTTTGGTGCCGTATTGGCTTATGTGTTGTTTTTCAGAGGAATCGCCAAACTTTCGCCTGCTGCGGTTTCGTCGTTGGGATTGCTCAGCCCTGTCTCGGCATTTATCTTGGGCTGGCTGTTTTTAGGGCAAGGGATGGACGCGAAGTCGCTGGCGGGATTTGCGTTGGTGTTGGTATCGATATTCGGGGTGCAGCGGGCAGTCATGAAAAAGGTCGTCTGAAACCTCAAAATCCGGTTTGAACTGGCCCCCAAATCTTGGACACTCATAAAAGCCTATTCAGGCGCTCTGTGCAAGCTGGGTTCTGTATGCGACAGGACTCAGCTTTTTCAATTTCAAACTGCAACGCTCCCGGTTGTAGTAATCCATATAGTCATCTATCTGTTTCATCAATTCATCCACCGTCAATTCTCCTGCGTTATAGAAACACTCCGTCTTCAACACCGCAAAGAAGCTTTCCATCGGCGCATTGTCCCAGCAGTTCGCCTTACGCGACATGCTTTGAACCATGGAATGTTTTGCAATCAATTTCCTATATTCCGCCGTACGGTACAGCACACCTTGGTCGGAATGCAGCATTGTTCCCTTATCAGTCAGACGGGGTGCGGCTTTTTCGAGCATTTCCTTCACCATTTCGCTGTCGGCTCTGCGGCTCATGGCGTAGGCGACGATCTCGCGGTTGAACAAGTCCAAGATTGGCGAGAGGTACAATTTGCCGTCTTTTCCTTTGAGTTCGGTAACGTCGGTCAGCCATTTTTCGTTGGGCTTTCGGGCTTTGAACCGGCGTTTGAGGAGGTTTTCCGATATTTCGCCCATAGCGGGATGGCGGTAGGCTTTTTTCGCCCGTATGAGGGCTTTCAGTTCCAACTGCTTCATCAACCGCGCCGCTTTTTTGCGGTTCCAACCCAATGCTGCGGCAATGCGCCTTTGTCCGTAGCGTCCTTTATGCCGCCGGTAGGTTTCGACAAGGAGGGCTTTGTCGGCTGCGTCGGGGTCGGGTCGGTCTTGGTGATGGTAGTAAAAGCTGCTTTTGGGCAGGTTTGCGATGTGCAGCAGGTATTTGAGCGGGTGTTGCGCCCTCAGTGTTTGGACGGTTTGGCTTTGTCCTTTGCGGTCTGCTTTTGGCTGAGGGCTTTTAACTCCTTTAGGTAGGCGACCTCTGCGCGCATATAGCACAACTCTTCAATAAGCTCCGCCTGTGTTTTTTCTTGGTCGGGTTTATCTGCGATGAAGGGGTTTTTGCGGTGTTGGGGCATGGTTTTGGATTGGGGATGTTCGAGTGCGCCGATGCCGCCTTCTTGATAGGCGCGTATCCATCGCCGCAGGTGGGTTCTGGAAATGCCGTAGTGGTCTGCGGTACGCTGTTGGCTGCGTATATGCAGATAGTGGAGTACGGCTTGGTATTTGAAGTGTAATGTATATTTGCTCATAAAAAAACTGCACCTTGTGAGTTGGAGGGGATGTCCAACTTTTGGGGTGCAGTTCAGTTTTCAGACGACCTCTTTGCTTTTTAAATTCAAATCAAGCCATTTAAGCTCAAATCGTACCGCTGCCTTGTGCTTTCGGTTTGGCGGCACCGAATTCCAGTTTGCTCAAGGCGGAGAGGTAGGCTTTGGCGGTGGCGACCAAAACGTCGGTATCCGCGCCCTGACCGTTGACGACGCGGTTGCCGCGCGCCAGACGGACGCTGGTTTCGCCTTGGCTTTCTGTGCCTTGCGTTACGGCGTTGACGGAATAAATCTGCAAAGTCGCGCCGCTTTGCGCTACGCTCTCAATCGCTTTGAAAATCGCATCGACAGGGCCGGAGCCGCTGGCCGAAGCGCGTTTTTCTTCGCCTTTGATGCTGAACACGATGTCGGCGCGCGGCTCTTCGCCGGTTTCGGTGCTGATTTTTTGGGAGATGAATTTGTAGCTTTCGGCGTTCATGCTGCCCATTTCGTCGGACACCAACGCGTGCAGGTCTTCATCGAAGATTTCACGTTTTTTGTCGGCGAGTTCTTTGAAGCGGGCAAACGCGGCGTTCAGCGCCTCTTCGCTTTCCAATTCTATGCCCAGATCCGCCAGCTTGGTTTTGAAGGCATTGCGGCCGGACAATTTGCCCAAGCTCAGGCGGTTTGCCGCCCAGCCGACGGACTCGGCAGACATGATTTCATAGGTTTCGCGGTGTTTCAGCACGCCGTCTTGATGAATGCCCGATTCGTGTGAAAACGCATTCGCTCCGACGATGGCTTTGTTGGGCTGAACTGGATAACCTGTGATGGTGGAAACCAGTTTGGACGAAGGCACGATTTGGGTGGTGTCGATGCCGGTTTCCAAGCCGAAAAGGTCGTGGCGCACTTTCAAAGCCATCACGATTTCTTCAATCGAGGCATTGCCTGCGCGTTCGCCCAAGCCGTTGACGGTACACTCCACCTGACGCGCTCCGCCTTTGAGCGCGGCAAGCGAATTGGCGACCGCCAAGCCCAAATCGTTGTGGCAGTGTGCCGACCAAACGACTTTATCGCCGTTGGGCGTTTTGGCGATGAGTTCGCGGAAAAATTCTTCGGTTTTATGGGGAATGGAATAGCCGACGGTATCGGGAATGTTGATGGTGGTCGCGCCCGCTTCAATCACCGCGCCGCAGATTTCGGCAAGGAAATCAATTTCCGAACGCAGCGCGTCTTCGCAGGAAAATTCCACGTCGTCAGTATATTCGCGCGCGATTTTGACCGCTTTGACCGCCGCTTCGATAACCTGCTTCGGCTTCATCTTCAGCTTGTACTCCATATGGATCGGGCTGGTGGCGATAAAGGTATGGATGCGTTTTTTCGGCGCAGGCGAAACTGCCTCGCCTGCCTGACGAATGTCGCGTTCGACGGCGCGGGACAATGAACAGACCGTTGATTTAGTGATGGTTTTGGCAATCGCATTCACCGCTTCAAAATCGCCCGGACTGGCGGCGGCAAAACCCGCTTCGATGATGTCCACACCCAATTTCTCCAATTGGCGTGCCACACGGATTTTCTCCTCTTTAGTCATAGCAGCACCGGGCGACTGCTCGCCGTCACGCAGGGTGGTATCAAAAATAATTACGCGGTTGGTCTGTGTCATTTCTGTTCTCTCCAGAGATTCGTTTTTTTGTAAAAAAGCATTCAAATCCAGCGGCCTGCCTTGCGCTTCCGCCAGCGCGGTCAGCTTTTGCAGTTGCGCCAAAGGCAGCGACCCGCGCGTGCGCCATTTATAGATGGCAGCGGTTGTTGCGGCATTTTCGGGGTCGTGCTGTTTCAACGCTTCGGCAAGTGCATTCACGCCGCCGAAATAAGCAACTAAGCGGTCAATGTCTAATTGCATGATGTTCCTTGTCCAAACTTTATCGAAATTATGGTTTGCTTTGGAAGGGGATTATACGCATTTTAGACAAAACGACAATCTATTTTTCTAAAAATAATGCCTCACATTTTAATATTGAAATTATTTTATACATTTTGTCTAATTTTTATAGAGTGAAGAGTAGTTGCTCATACAGCATTCAATGACATTGTGCAAAAGTAAGTTGGCTGCGCTAGTTGCGGTATGTTCAGGCAAAATAGCTGGATGCAGTTTATGGGAATAATCACCAATGACGAAAAATAGGTAATCCCTTTGGTCGGTTGGCTTTTGGTTTTGCAATAAATACAGCTGTTTGGTATCAAAATGAACTATTTTGCTGATGGCTTTATCAACTTTGGCCAACCGTTTTATACCGTATTTTGTTCGTTTGAAACGATTGTTGGTGCTGTTTTCGGTGAGAGCATTTACAGCCGTATGCCTTGAGGATACAGTAGATGGTTACCCTGTTAACTTGGTATAGTCGGATTAGAAAAGTAACGGTGATTTTATCCTATATATAGGCTCGCTAAACGGCTTGGCGTTGGTGAGAAATGAGGTGGGTATTTTTATGGATCTTCATGGCAGTATTGTCTTTCGAAGACTGTAAACAATGCTGGGGCCACAGACAATAAACAGATGCTGGTTTTATTGCATGAATACAAAGTAAAGGTCGTCTGAAAACGCTTGCACGTATAGTGGATTAACTTTAAACCATTACGGCGTTGCCTCGCCTTAGCTCAAAGAGAACGATTCTCTAAGGTGCTGAAGCACCAAGTGAATCGGTTCCGTACTATCTGCACTGTCTGCGGCTTCGTCGCCTTGTCCTGATTTAAAGTTAATCCACTATATATTTTCAGACGACCTTTTTCATTCCATTTACAGCCATTGCGCCAAGGATTCGGTATCCAAGTCCCATTGCCAGACGCCGTTGTCCGTGCCGTCCAATCCGCGCAGGAAGAGGTATCGGATGGCGAGTTTGGGTAACGGCTTGCCGCGCAGTTTGAAATAGCGGGCTACGGCGATGGCGTAGATGAGCGCTTGCAGGTAGTAGTGGTGGTCTGCTACGGCTTCGTTCATGGCTTGTTGCGTATAGGCTTCGGCGTTGTCGCCCAGATGGTTGGATTTGTAGTCGATGATGCATACGAGGTCGTCTGAATCTTGGCAGACCATGTCGATGAAGCCATTGAGAAAACCTTGTACGTCTTGGAAATCCAATCTTTCTGCGGCTTCGATACATTCCGGTGGCAGTGAGCTGTTTTCGCGGGCAAACCAGCGGCGCAGGTCATGGAGTTTGAAGTCTTCGGTGTAGAGGGTAAATCCCATTTCCGGAAGGCGGCGCTCGGGTGGGATTTCAGACAGGCTTTGTGCAACAAGGCGCGTTTTGCGGCAGGTATCGAGCATTTGTTTGACGGCATCTGTCCAGAGTGGGTCGAAGCCGTAGCGGGTCAAGGTTTCGGCTATCAGGCTGTTTTGGCTTTCGGCGCTTTGGGCAAAGTCGAATTTCTCCAACATTTCATGCAGGCAGACGCCGGCGTTGGCGCCGCGCGGGAAATGGTGGATGTCGGCATTCGGGAGGTCGTCTGAAACGGGGAGGGTGGTTTCAGACGACCTTTCTGTTTCGGCGGCGGTTTCTGCGGGGTCGAGTGCGGGTTGTAATTCTTCGCGCTCGTCGTCCCGGGTTTTGACTTGGCGGCTGAGGCCGGTAAAGCTGGTATGCCGGATGAACTGAAATCCGCGGGCGGGGATAACGGCGGCTTGATAGAGGTCGTCTGAAAGATGGCGGTTTTGCGCGGCAGCAGGTTGCGGCGCGTCTTCGGAAAAGCTGAAGTCGGTATGTTCGGGAGGATTTTTGAGGAAACGCAGCCAGTTGTTTTTCAGCATTTGCAGCTCGCCTAGGGCTTTGTTTGCTTTGCGTTCTTGTTCATAAGCTTGGCGGGTAGACACCCGATTGCTGTCGGCGCTGCCTTCAAGCAGGTAGGCGAAAGGGGAATCGGCGGTATCGCCGCAATGGGCGGCATAAAGGACGAGCTGCTCTTCGGCACGGGTCAGCGCGACGTACAGCAGGCGTAGGCGTTCCGCCATTTCTTCGTCGGCAAGGTGGATACGGTCTTCATCGTTGAGTTGCGATTTGGCAAGCAGTTCCGTGGTGTGGTCGGCGGTGTGGAGGATTTGCCAATCGGCGGGCTTCATGTCTTTCGCGTCCCAGACGAAAGGGCAATAGACCAAAGGATATTGCAAACCTTTGGAGGCATGCATGGTGACGACTTTGACCAGTGCTTCATCGCTTTCAAGCCGTAAAAGTCCTGATTCGCCGATAGAGCGGTCTTGCGCCAGGCTGATTTGGTCGTTGAGCCATTGATGCAGGGCGGCGGGGCTGAGGCTTTGTCCTTCTTCTTCGGAGAGGCACTCTAAAAGCTGATGGAAATTGGTGAGACCGCGTTCGTCGCCGCGTGCAAGCAGTCCGGTTTCGATGCCGTGTAGCGAGGAGAAGTATTGCAGCGCGGCATAAATCCCGCTTTTCCGCCAAATGGAGACAGATTCGGCGGCGGTGTTTATCCAGTTTAATAATTGGGCTTCGTTGCGGTTGAGTTGATACAGGGCTTGCGCGTCGTAGCCGAACAATGTGCCGGACAAGACGAAACGCAACGAGCCGATTTGCCCCGGATTGAGCCAGTAATCCAACAGCGCGGCAAGGGCGAGGGCTTCGGGCGTGGTGAAAACCGATTCCCGCGACAGCAAAACGCTTTGTATGCCGCGCGTTTTCAACGCTTTTGCCACCATTACGCCTTCGTTAAACGTCCTGACCAAGACGGCAATGTCGCCCGAAACGACCGGCCTGTCTTTGAATTTCAGACGACCCTCGGCAGCTTCGTTGAGCGTGTGGGCGATTTCGTCGGCGCAATATTCGGAGGCACGGCGGCGCAAGATGTCTTTGTTGAGTACTTCGTCGTCTTTGCCATTTAACCAGCGTATCTGTATGGCGGTGCGGGGCGGCGAAAGCCGGCTTTCGGAACGCGCGGCATCGACTTCGGTATAGTCTATGCCTTCCAAGACGAAAGGGCGGTTTTTGCAGCGGAACAATGCGCCTATGCCGTTGATCAGCTTGGCATGGCTGCGGTAATTGGTCGCCAGTGTGTAGCTGTGTTGCGCGTCGGCTGCGGCTTGCAGATAGGCGTAAATGTCGGCACCGCGAAAGCTGTAAATCGCTTGTTTCGGGTCGCCGACTAGGAATAAGGGCTTGTTTTGGCTGATAAAGATTTTTCGGAAAATCTCGTATTGCAGCGGGTCGGTGTCTTGAAATTCGTCAATCAAGGCGATGCGCCAGTTTTGCGCCACCGCCTGAGCCAATGAATCTGCCTGCGGGTTGTCGGTCAATGCGTCATAAACATCAAGCAGTAAATCGTCGAAACCGCGTTCGCGTTTGGATTTTTTCTGCTCGCTCAGACTGGCATTAAGATGGTCGAGCAGGTCGAGGTGGAGCAGGGTAAGCGTCTCTTCTTCGGCTTGCGCCATGGCAGCCGAATCTGCGCCGAGATTCGCCAATATCTGCAAATCGGCAAAGGCGGCAGCATCGGGAGTATTGCCTTTTTTGACTTTGGACTCTAAGGCTTCTGCGGCAAACATGGGCAGCTTTTCTGCCGTCGTTTTGCTAAAAGAAGGAAGGGCATCGGATTGGGAGGCGGATTGGAGTTCGAGAAAGACGGTCTTGAATGTTTTTTCTTGGTATGAGTTGCCATTTAATATCGGACGGATGCGCCAGAATGTTTCTTCCAAAGCATCCAGTTTGGAACGCACTTTTTCCCATGTTTTCCGAAAGTTTTCCTGCGCGGCGATTAAGTCTGCTTCGGGTCGTCTGAAAACCAAATACGGACGGCTGACGAACTTTTGTATTGCCGCCAGCATGGTTTGCGGCGTTTGGCGGCGTTGGAATACCAGCTTCGCCAAAACGGGATGATTGACGATGCGGTCGCGCCAAAAATCTTGAGCGGGAATCAGCAGGCGGTCACGGCTGTCTTCGGTCAGCTCGACATCCATAGGCGCGCGGCACAAAAACGCATAATCGCGCAAAATGCGTTGGCAGAAGCCGTGAATGGTATAAATCGCGGCGTTGTCGAATTGCCCGATGGCGGCCTTGAGGCGGACAATCAGCCGCGCCCGACTTTCTTGAGCCAATGCCTGTTTGAGCAAACCGGTCAGAAACACATCGCCCGGATGATTGTCTCGGCAGTATGCTCCAAGGTCGTCTGAAAGATTGTCCGTATCCTCCACGCTTTCCAAAGCCTGCAAAACTTCGTCCAAACGTGCGCGTAAACGGGTTTTCAATTCCGCCGTTGCCGCCTTGGTAAAAGTAACGGTCAAAATGCTTTCGACCGGCATCTGTTCAAGCACGACCAAGCGCGTGAACAAAGCCGCAATGCCGTAGGTTTTGCCCGTGCCGGCAGAGGCTTCAATCAGATTGGTACCTGCTATGGGGATGCTTAGAGGATCGAAGGCTGGAATGGTGATTGACATGATAAAAGGAGGATGAGTTAAGGAATAACGGGATAGGAGATAAGAATCAGCTCGCTGAAACCTATACAATAATATAAGTTATTAAAATTTTATACTTATTTCAAAATGAAAACTTTTCTGATTTTTCCTACTTCTTATTCAAGATCAGAAAGGTTTTAGTCTATTGAAAATTTTTTGGCACATTTTTGTTCGCTATTGATCCGCCCATGTTTGTTTTCATCAGGACAGGATTTAGGCATCAGTAATTTTTTCTGCAATATGGACAAGGCGGTGCGGCGTTTACGTGTAGGAAATCGTCGCGTTGTTTACACCACAGGTTGAGACCTTTGCAAAATTCCTTTTCCCCCGACAACCGAAACTCCAAACACAGGTTTTCGGCTGTTTTCGTTTCAAATATCCACTGATTCTACCCAAATACCCCCTAATCCTCCCCGGATACCCGATAATCAGGCATCCGGGCCGCCTTTTAGGCGGTAACAGGCACACTTAACCTGTTAGCCGCTTTCAACAGGTTCAAACACATCGCCTTCAGATTTCAATAGTGGGAAGCGGTCGATGTGTTTGGCAATCATGGCTTGTGCGGTTTGCTGGAAGAAAGTGCTCATGAGAAATCCCCTAAATGTCTTGGTGGAAATTTTATAAAGGTCTCAAGTGATGAAAAAATGGTGAACTGGGACTATTGCGCCGGAGAAAACGCATCCGAATAGAAGGTTGTCTCAGGCAGGCTGCATTGCGCGGTCAACGCGGATTTCGCACTTTCGGTCATGGCGACGGAACCGCAGGCATAAACTTCGTAACCGCTCAAGTCGGGATAATCTTTTGCGGTAGCAGTTTGGACGTATCCTTTTTCGCCTTGCCAACCTTCAGTGGCTTTTGATAGGACGGGGGTGAAGCGGGCGTTTTTCAGACGACCTGTCAGTTCTTGAGCTTCTTCGAGTGCGTACAAATCATCTTGGTGACGCGCGCCCCAGTAGAAATGGACGGCGCGGCTGCTGTCTTGGCGGATAAGGTCGAGCAGGATGCTGCGGATGGGGGCATAGCCTGTACCGGTTGCCAAAAGGATGATGGGTTTGCCGCTGTCTTCTTGCAAGGTAAACGAACCGAGCGGGCCTTTGATGCGGACGATGCCTTTTTCTTTGACTTTGGGTTCGCTGCCGAAAATCATTTCCGAGCAGACGCCGTTTTCGCGCCTGCGGATGTGCAGTTCCAAAATGCCTTCTTGGTCGGGCGAATTGGCGATGGAGTAGCTGCGGCTGATGTTGCCCGGCAGCAGTAAATCAATATATTGCCCGGCATAGAAAGCAAACGGCGGGGCTTTGGGCAGGGCAAGTTTCAGGAGGGCGACATCGTGTTTGAAAACCATGCTTTCAATACGGGCGGGCAGGGTGCGGACGGGTAACGCATTGGCGTTGTAGCCGGGGATGTTGATGCTGATGTCGCTTTGCGCAGTGGTGCAGCACATCAAAATCTTGCCTTGGGCTTTTTCTGCTTCGGATAAGGCCTGTTCTGAGTGTTCGCCCATTTGAATATCGCCACTGACCAGTTCGGCTTTGCATTGACCGCAGGCACCGCTTTTGCATGAATGGGGCAGATTGAGGTTTTGACGGGCGGCAGCGGCTAAAACGGTTTCGCCGTCGTTGGCGGTAAAGGTGGTTTGGTCGGGTAGGGTAATGGTATGGGTCATAGCTTGGTGTGGTTTGAATAGATTAAGTTAAAAGGTCGTCTGAAAAATCAGCTTTCAGACGACCTCCGTTTGCGGAAGACAGTCTACAACGGATAACGGCAGCCGATATAGCCCTTATCTGAATCACCCCTTATTACATCTGCTTTAAATACAGCAGGAAAGCCAAAATATTTCCATACCTTCAATTTTTTATTGGGGTCTGTTATCGATTTTTCGACAGCAGGCACACTATAGCCCAATGTATCCAGTTTTTTAGGTGTCGTTTTGGATGTGATATTTTGTCCCTTTAGCTGTTGCGTCAGCTCATAAAGGTCTTCCTGATATTTCTGACGGTATAGTGAATGCAATTTGGGATATCGTGCCCAATCAATTTCCAAATAGACAGCATTGTTGCGAATAGCGACATACTGCCCTTCTACTTCTTTTCCATCTAAGGGATTGGCAAGATGCACCTTAAACGGCAAGCGGTAACGGTAAGTAATATTGTCGATCTTATTGACAAAACGTCCCACATTTTCTTCTTCCGCGCGCTCATTTGAGCCAGGGTAACCGGTAAAATTTTCCGGAGTCCAAAACGAAAAATCCAATAATGACACCTTGCAACGCAATACATCCTGTACTGTTTGAGGAGTAAAAGGCTGAGGCTGATCGGCGTAATTTTTTGCAAATGAGGAAGTTGTTAACAGTAATAGTACTGCAGGTAATATTATTTTCATCTTATTCCTTGATTTGTAATGGCTTGAAGGTCGTCTGAAAACCAAGCTTTAATAGAATTAAAACCTATACCTTGCTTTCAGACGACCTGGTAAGACTGGCTGAAAACAGATAAATCATTTTCAGCCAGCCTTTATCTTACTTAAGCCAATTTCGCTTTAATCAATTCCTGCACCTGCGCGGGATTCGCTTTGCCTTTACTAGCCTTCATCACTTGTCCCACAATCGCATTCAGGGCTTTTTCGTTACCGGATTTGAACTGTTCCACGGCTTTGGCGTTGTTTGCCAGCACTTCATCTACCATCGCTTCAATCGCGCCGGTATCGGTCATCTGCTGCAAGCCGTGTTTTTCAATGATTTCAGCGATAGAGGCTTCGGGTTCCGCCCACATGGCTTCAAAGGCTTTTTTCGCCAATTTGCTGCTTAAAGTGCCGTCGGCGATTTTGCCTACCAACGCAGCGAGGCGTGGGGCGGTAATCGGGCTGTCGGCAAGTTCCATGCCTTCTTTGTTCAGCGTGGCGGCGAGTTCGCCGTTCATCCAGTTGGCAGTCAGCTTACCTTGTCCGCTCTCTTTGGCGGCTTCTTCAAAATAGGCAGCCTGCACGCGGCTGGCAGTGAGCAGGCGCGCGTCGTAGTCGGACACGCCGTAGTCCGCCACGAAACGTGTCGCCATTTCTTTTGGCAGCTCGGGCATTTCTGCTTTGGCTTTTTGCAACTGGTCGTCTGAAATGATGATGGGCAGCAAATCGGGGTCGGGGAAGTAGCGGTAGTCATGCGCGTCTTCTTTCAAACGCATCACGCGGGTTTCGCCTTTTTCAGGGTCGAACAGCATGGTTGCCTGCTGTACTTTGCCGCCGTCTTCTAAAATCTCGATTTGCGCTTCTACTTCGTAATTAATCGCCTGCTCTAAGAAACGGAAGGAATTGAGGTTTTTAATCTCGCGGCGCGTGCCGAATTCCGCTTGGCCTTTCGGACGCACGGATACGTTGGCATCGACGCGGAACGAGCCTTCCGCCATATTGCCGTCGCAGATGTCCAGCCAGGTTACCAAGCTGTGTAGGGCTTTGGCGTAGGCAACGGCTTCGGCGGCGGAGCGCATCTCGGGTTCGGATACCACTTCCAACAGCGGCGTGCCTGCGCGGTTCAGGTCGATGCCGGTTGCACCGTTCAAGCCTTCATGCACGGATTTGCCCGCGTCTTCTTCCATGTGCGCACGGGTTACGTTGATGGTTTTCACATCGTCGCCGACCACGATTTCCAGTTTGCCGTGTTCGACAATCGGTAAATCCAACTGGCTGATTTGATAGCCTTTGGGCAAGTCGGGGTAGAAGTAGTTTTTGCGGTCGAACACGTTTTTCTGATTGATTTCCGCATCCAAAGCCAAGCCCAATTTGATGGCTTTTTCAACGACTTCGCGGTTCATTACCGGCAGCACGCCCGGCAGCGCGCATTCCACCACGCTGGCGTGCGCATTGGGTTCTGCACCGAATGCGGTTGATGCGCCGCTGAAGATTTTAGATTGGGTGTTTAACTGGACGTGGATTTCCAAGCCGATTACTGTTTCCCAGGTCATAAGGGGTTCTTTCTTTTGATGTCGATAATGTAAAGTGGTCAGCCGTTTTCAGACGACCTGTTTGTTTTTCAAATGGCAAAGGTCGTCTGAAAACGCAGAATCAAGTCTTCTGAAAGCAAGCCTGCATCTCGACCGCCATGTTATCCAGCATTTGGTAACGTTTGCGGTACATCGAACGCTTTTTGCTTTCGATTTCCGCCAAGTCTTTTCGCGGCGGGATTTGCGGCAGATGCCAGTAGCCGTCGTCGCCGAGCGTTGCGCCGTTCTCCTGCCAAAACAGGTCGTAATTCATTTTGACCCGTTTCTTCAGCCGCCAGCGCAGTTTGACCTGATGCTCTTGGGCAATGCCGACAACGCCGCCCAAATTGAGCGATGTCGAAAAATATTGCAGGGCGGTTACCATCAGTTGCTGCGGGCGCAGACCGTGGAGTTGTTTGGTCAGGCTGCGTACAAGGTCTTTGGCTTCTTCCCCTGCGGGGCCTTGGATAGAGGCGGCCAGCAGTTTGCCGTCAACTAGGGCGAAGGTTGCCATGTAGAGACGTTTTCCTTCGCTGTCGCGCAAGGATAGCGACCACATTCCTTCATCCACGCAATTATCGTTCCGGTTCAGCCATAAAGTCAGGCCGTCTGAAAGATGCGCCAGAACGACATGGAATTTACGTGTCGTCATATTGGCGAGCGTTTCCTGCCCGAACAGTTTTTCGGCTGTCAGCAGGTCTTCTTTCATGACTTGTAGCCTGCGCCGTCTGTTGAAGCGTTGGTCAACAAAGGCATGTATCAACGGATAGGCATCTTGCGGCCGCCTTTGAAAAAAGGTACGGCGTGGCGCGGAGGCGTTGACAAAGTTTTCAAAATCTTTGACTTGTCGCCGTGTAAACAACCTGCGTAAGGAGAATTTCAAATGCTGGATTTGAAATTTCGGCGCATCCTTATATACGGTTTTGAAATCTGGAAAAACAAACTGCTCCGGCATTATGCTTTTCCATCAGGGGTTTGGGTGTGCCAATCACTTACCAACTGTACTTGATGCGCTGCGCCAAGGATTTTGGCTTCGGAGAAGTGGTTGCCGATAAATTGCACGCCGATGGGCAGTCCGCTGCTACTGAAACCTGCGGGTAGGGTCAGGGCGGGCAATCCTGCCAGATTCACGGCGATGGTGTAGATGTCGGAAAGGTACATCTGCACGGGATCGTGGATGTCGCTGCCGAGTTTGGGGGCGGCGGTGGGCGCAGTCGGGGCGAGGATGAAATCGCATTGCGCGAAGGCTGTCTGAAAATCGTTGGCAACGAGGCGGCGCAGTTTTTGGGCTTTCAGGTAATAGGCATCGTAGTAGCCGTGCGACAACACATAAGTACCAATCATGATGCGGCGTTTGACTTCGCTGCCGAAGCCTTCGGCGCGGGTGTTGCTGTACATTTCTTCAAGGTCGCCGAATTGGGCGGCGCGGTGGCCGTAGCGTACGCCGTCGTAGCGGGAAAGGTTGGTGCTGGCTTCGGCGGAAGCGAGGACGTAGTAAGCGGGAATGGACAGGGCAGTTTGCGGCAGGGAAACTTCAATGGTTTCCGCACCTTGTGCTTTTAAAAGATTGATGACGCTTTGTAAAGCAGCCTGCACATCAGCATCCGCGCCTTCGCCGAAATATTCTTTAGGCAGACCGATTTTTATGCCTTTGAGCGGTTTGTCCAAATCGCGGGCGTAGTCTTCTTTGCTGCGTTCCAAGTTGGTGGAATCACGCTCGTCGAAGCTTGCCATCGCATTGAGCAAAATCGCGCAGTCTTCGGCGGTTTGCGCCATCGGACCGGCTTGGTCGAAACTGGAGGCGTAAGCAACCATGCCGAAGCGGGAAACGGTACCGTAGGTAGGTTTAATGCCTGTGATGCCGCAGTGTGAAGCAGGCTGGCGGATGGAGCCGCCGGTGTCTGAACCGAGCGCGACAGGAGCAAGGCGTGCCGCAACGACGGCGGCGGAACCGCCGGACGAGCCGCCTGGGACGTGTTCGGGATTCCATGGGTTTTTAGTCGCGCCGTAGAACGAGGTTTCGTTAGTCGAACCCATGGCAAACTCGTCCATATTGGTACGACCGAGCGTTACCATGCCTTCGTCGAGCAGGTTTTGGACGACGGTGGCAGTGTAGGGGGAAACAAAGTTGTCCAGCATTTTGGAGCTGCATGCGCTGCGCCAGCCTGTTTGGCAGAAAATATCTTTGTAGGCGATGGGTACGCCGGTAAGCGCCGTGGCGTTGCCTTGCGCGATACGCGCGTCGGCGGCACGGGCTTCGGCTAGGGTTTTGTCTTGGTCGAGAGTAATGTAGCCGTTGATTGCCGGGTTCTGCGCAGCAATTGCGGCGAGGTATTCGGTTGCCAGTTCGACGGCGGAGATTTGCTTGGATTGCAGCAGTTGGCTGGCTTGTTTGAGGGTGTATTGGGTCATTGCGCCATGATTCCTAATTTGAGACGGTTTCTGTTTTCAGGCAAATATTCGGAAAAGTGTTGCCGAAAACGTAGGCTGAACAGTGATTGAAATTTCGAAGGAAAAAAACGAGTTTCAGACGACCCAAGTTTAGATTTCATATTTCAAGATAATGAGATCGTCTGAAAAAATTATTCTTCAATTACCTGAGGCACGATATACAGGCGGTTGCGCACTTCGGGTGCGACGGCTTGATATTCGGCGGCATGGTCGGTTTCGGTAACTGTATCTTCGCGCAGGCGCAGGGCGGCTTCGTGGGGGTGTGCCATCGGCTCGACACCATCGGTATTCACGCTCTGCATCTTTTCAACCATGGCGAAAATGTCGTTCAATTCTGAGAGGGTTTTGCCTTTTTCTTCTTCGGTCAGCGAAAGGCGTGAGAGTTTGGCAATTTTTTCCACATCGGTTAAGCTTAGAGCCATAAAAAATCCTTGTCTGATAGCAGACACCCCCTTATTTGGGGTATCATTGCATTCTTCTTCGATCAAACGAGGAATTATAACCGAAAACTACTCAAATGGCGTGTGATTTCGCCATGCGTTTCATGCGGGAAGTGGGGAAGGTCGTCTGAAAAGGCGTTGTCCCTATGTTTTTAATATTTTGAATAACAATTAAATAAAATCGGTGCTGGGCCGATATTCAGGTATTTTATGTTTCGTTTTTTATCCCGTTTTTTCTCCAACGATATCGCCATTGATTTAGGTACGGCGAACACGTTGATTTATGTGCGCGGTAAAGGCATTGTTTTGGACGAGCCGTCTGTGGTGGCGGTTCAATCGGGTACGGGCGGTAAAAGTAAGATTGTCGCCGTGGGTACGGAAGCCAAGAAAATGCAGGGGCGTGCGCCGCGCAATATTGAAATCGTCCGGCCTATGCAGGACGGAGTGATTGCCGACTTTACGATTGCCGAGCGTATGCTAAGCATGCTGATTAAAAAGGCCACGGAAGGTCATTCAGTCGTACCTCCGCGCGTAGTGATCTGCGTGCCGGGTGGTGCGACTCAGGTTGAACGCAAAGCGATTTTGGATTCTGCATTTGCGGCAGGGGCGTCATCTGTTCATTTGATTGAGGAGCCGATGGCGGCTGCTTTGGGTGCGGGTCTGCCGGTTGAGGATACTGTCGGCTCAATGGTAGTGGATATTGGCGGCGGCACAACGGAAATCGGTATTTTGTCTTTGGGCGGTATGGCTTACTCCGCATCCGTCCGCGCTGCCGGTGATGAATTTGATAAAAGCATCGCGCATTATTTGCGCCGTCATCGCGGTGTACTGGTTGGTGAAGCGACGGCTGAAGAGTTGAAGAAAACGATTGGCTCTGCCTATGGCTTTGCAACGGAAACCGCAATGCGGATTAAAGGTCGAGACTTGGCGGAAGGAACCCCAAAATCGTTGGCTGTTACTTCTGAGGAAGTGCGCGAAGCTCTGAGCGAAACGGTTAATCAGATTATCCGCGCCGTACGCCTTGCATTGGAACAAGTATCACCGGAGTTAGCGGGTGATATTGCCGACAGGGGTATTATGCTGACGGGTGGTGGCGCACTGTTGCACGGTATGGATACGGTTTTGGCAGATGCGACGGGACTGCCTGTCGGCATTGCCGACCAGCCTTTGAACTGTGTGGCTTATGGCGCAGGCAAAGCCTTGGATTACATCGGCAAATGGAATGCCGTTTTTGTGGATAACCCGTAAGGCAGGCTGAAATGGAACATTCTTCTTTACGGTTTGACGAGGCAAAGGGCCAAAAGCTGTTGCCTCGTTTTATTGCGTATCTTTTGCTGGGTGCCGGCATTATGGTGGCGGATGGTCGTTTCGACCTGATGCAACCCGTGCGCACTGCGGCGGCGGAGATTCTTTATCCGGTGCAATGGCTGGCAAACCAGCCGGTCCGTCTCTATCAATATTTTTCCAATCAATCTCAATCACAAACCGAGCTGTTGGAACGAAACCGTCTCCTTTTGGAGGAAAACGGTCGTCTGAAAATCCAGCTTCAACGTGACAAGGTCAATCTGAGCGAATTGCAGGAACTGAAAAAGCTATACGGCTTGCAACAAAAAGGCATCAGCAATGTCATCGGTGCTGAAGTATTGTCCAGTGGCAAAGACCCGCTGTCCGAGCGTTTGATTATCAATAAAGGCAGTGGCGAAGGGGTGGCGGCAGGCGATGCTGTTATCGACCAAAACGGCTTAATCGGACGAATTACATTGGTTCATGCAAACAGCGCGGAAGTCGAGCTGATGGCGGCTGCGCAAAGTATCGTCCCTGTTGCCGTTGAGCGTACGGGCGAACGCAATCTCGCCTACGGCAACGGCGTAGGTTTGGATTTGCGCTATTTCCCGACAGGATCGGATTTGAAGCCGCAGGATGTTTTGATTACCTCCGGCTTGGATGGCATTTATCCGGCAGGCATTCCCGTAGCCCGCGTGGATAAAGTCGTCCGCGCTTCCGGTACGCCTTATTACGACACAGAACTGACCCCGTTTGCCGCCTTGCGCCGCAACCGCTTTGTTTTGGTTCTGTCTTCTTCCCATTCTTCCCAATAAATCATTCATGAACGATTTTGACGATTCCTACCGTGCCATGCCCGTCGGCGTGATTGCGGCAAGTTTTGCCGTAACCATGCTTGTCGATTTCATGCCTTTCCCCTTTGATGTGTTTTTTTGGCTGCCCGAACTGACTGCGCTGATGCTGCTTTATTGGTCTATGCACCATCCCCAACGCGTCGGCATGGGCATTGCGTTTTTGCTCGGCTTGATAGTCGATGCCGCAACGGCAGCGACTTTGGGGCTGCACGCATTGTCTTATACGGTCATGGTGTATTTCGTCTTGAACACGCGCCGTCAAATCATGCTCTACGGCCACATCATGCAGATCGGGGCGGTATTGGCAGCATTGTTCTGCCATCAGGCGGTCTTGGTGGCGGCGCGCCTGTTCCTCAACAACCAAATCATTACTTGGCAAAGTTTCATCGCGCCTTTGGCAGGCGCGCTGCTTTGGCCTTTCTTGAGCCAGTTGATGCTGATGCTGACCAATTTCTATCGCGCCAACAGATAACGTGAAACCATGTCTATACTGAATACTATGAAACGTCGTCTGAAAAATGGCGGTAGCGGTAAAACACAGACTGCAAAGGCGGCGCAAGCCGATTCTTTATTGCGTCTGCTGGTAGCGTTTATCCTGATTGTGGTTCTGTTTGCCGCATTGGTGGCTCGGTTTGTTTATTTGCAGGTGTTCCGGCATGACGATTTTTCCGGACAGGCATCCAGCAACCGCATCACATTAATTCCGACCCCGCCTGTCCGCGGCGAAATCGTAGATGTCAACGGCGTACCGCTGGCAAAAAACTATCCCGTGTTCTCTCTGGAAGTCATCCCCAGCCGCATTGAGGGCAAGATGGAGGATGTCATCGAAGCCCTGCGGAAGTATGTCGATATTACGCCTACTGATTTGAAGCGTTTCCACAAATACCGCGAAAGCTACCGCAAATTTGAAAACATCCCGCTCAAGCTGCGCCTGACAGATGAAGAAGCGGCGAAATTGTCCGTGCATCTTAATGAATTTAAAGGTGTAGAAGTCAATTCGCGCACTTTCCGCGAGTATCCTTATGGCAAGCTGACTTCACACTTTTTAGGTTACATCGGCCGCATCAGCGACAAAGATCAGGAAATTTTGGAAGAAGAGGGCTTGACTGCACTCTATCGCGGCAGCACGCACATCGGCAAATCGGGGCTGGAAAAATATTACGAACCGCAGCTTCATGGCGCGCCCGGCTATCAAGAAGTGGAAAAAGACGCTTACGGCAATATTGTTCGCGTCTTGAAAAACGTGCCGTCGCGCATGGGGCAAACTTTGCGCTTGGGCATGGACATCCGCATGCAACAAGAGGCGGACAAAATATTGGGAGACAGGCGCGGGGCGATTGTTGCCATCAATCCGCAAGACGGTACGGTATTGGCTTTCGTTTCCAAACCATCTTTCGATCCCAACCTCTTTATCGACGGCATCGACAGCGAAACTTGGAAAGCCTTGAATGACGACTGGAAAAAGCCGTTGGTCAACCGCGTAACGCAAGGTCTGTATCCGCCGGGCTCGACGTTTAAGCCATTTATGGGCATGGCTTTGCTGGAAAGCGGCAAAATTACCCAAACAACGGTCGTTCCCGCGCCCGGTGCATGGAGCATTCCCGGCAGCCGTCACGTTTTCCGAGATTCCGTACGCAGCGGACACGGCTCGGCGAATTTGAGCAAGGCGATACAGGTGTCGTCCGATACCTTTTTCTACCGCTTGGGCTACGAAATGGGCATAGACAAAGCGTCGCCGTATTTAGCGCAATTCGGGTTCGGTAAAAAAACCGGCATCGACCTGCCCAGCGAATATACGGGCGTTTTGCCCAGCCGCGAATGGAAGGCGAAACGCTTTGCCAAATCGTCCGATCCTACCGCCAAAGAATGGCGTGCAGGCGAGATGGTCTCGGTCAGCATCGGGCAGGGTTACAACGCCTACACCCCGCTGCAAATGGCACATGCCACCGCTTCGCTCGCCAATAACGGCGTGGTTTATCAACCGCATTTGGTGAAAGAATTGTTGGATTTCGACAAACGCAAAATCACGCGTATCAATCCCAATCCCGAATACAAAATCCCGTTCAAACAAGACAACTTCGAATACGTCAAACAGGCAATGGAGAAAGTCTTGAAACCGGGCGGTACGGCACACCGCATCGGCGGCGGTTTGGCTTACAGCATGGGCGGCAAAACGGGCACGGCGCAGGTTGTGCAAATCAAGCAGGGCGGTCGTTACAACGCCGCAGCCTTGCGCGAGCAACACCGCGACCATGCGTGGTTTATTTCGTTCGCTCCCTTGGAAAAACCTGAAATCGCCATTGCCGTGATTCTGGAAAACGGCGGCTGGGGTGCCTACGCCGCACCGCTTGCCCGCAGCCTGACCGATTTTTATATGCTCAACGTCAAGCCGCAGCAGTTTTCAGACGACCCCGACGCAGGCGGAATGCCCGAACCGCAACAACACCGCACACAACCCCAACCGCCGACCATATTCCAAAAAGCCTACGGTCTGAAACAGGAGGAAGCAAATCATGAATGAAACGGTCGGAATGTGGGCAAAAATCAAGCGCACCGTATCTGCTCCGATAGACCCGTGGCTGTTTTTCCCCATGCTCGCCATCTACATCATGAGCCTGTTTTTGCTCTATTCAGCGGACGGGCAGGATTTCGGCCAGCTTGAACACAAAACCCTGCATACGGTTTTCGGCTTCGCCCTGCTGTGGTTTGTCGCCTCGTTCAAGCCGCGTGATGCCGCAAAGGTTGCGCTGCCGATGTACCTGATTGGCGTGTTGCTGCTTGTCGCCGTCGAAGTCGCAGGCGTGACCGTCAATGGCTCTACACGCTGGTTGGAACTGGGGTTCACGCGCATCCAGCCGTCCGAAATCATGAAAATCGTCCTGCCCATGACCGTCGCTTGGTACTTCCAACGGCACGAAGGTCGTCTGAAATGGTTTCACTACATCATCGCCATGCTTTTAATCCTCATCCCCGTTGCGCTGATTTTGAAACAGCCCGACTTGGGTACGGCAGTTTTGATTATGGCATCGGGTATTTTCATCGTCTTTTTCGCAGGCCTGCCGTGGAAAGTCATCTTTGCCGCCATCATTGCCTTTGTTGCCGCATTGCCGCTTTTGTGGAACTACGGGATGCACGACTATCAGAAAACCCGCGTTCTGACGCTGTTTGACCCGACGCAGGACCCTTTGGGCGCAGGCTACCACATCATCCAGGCCATGATTGCCATCGGTTCGGGCGGCGTTTGGGGAAAAGGCTGGCTCAACGGCACACAAACGCATTTGGATTACATTCCCGAGTCCACGACCGACTTCATTTTTGCCGTGTATGGCGAAGAATTCGGTTTGATCGGCAACATCTTGCTGCTGCTGGTTTATTTCGTTATTCTGACGCGCGGACTGCTGATTGCCGCCAAAGCCCAATCGCTTTACAGCCGCACGCTCGCCGGCGCATTAACCATGACTTTTTTCTGCTACGCCTTTGTGAACATGGGCATGGTGAGCGGCATTTTGCCCGTTGTCGGCGTCCCTCTGCCGTTGGTCAGCTACGGCGGTACTGCAACGCTTTCCATCATGACCGTACTTGCGCTACTAATGGGTATTTCCAGCGAACATAAAACCAAACGCCACTACGAATTCAACGATAAAGCGGACGTAAACGTCTCTACAAAAAACAAATAAGGGAATGAAAAATGGAATTAGGTGTAGAAATCGGCAAACTTTTGGTTGCCTTCCTTGTATTGATTAACCCGTTCAGCGCGCTTTCGATTTACCTCGATTTGACACAGGATCACAGCACCAAAGAAAAGCGCCGCATCGCCCGCACCGCCGCACTCGCCGTCTTCATCGTCATTACCGTCTTCACCTTAACGGGCGGGATGTTGTTGAAAATCTTAGGCATCAGCGTCGGCTCTTTCCAAGTCGGCGGCGGTATTTTGGTCTTGCTCATCGCTATTTCCATGATGAACGGCAACGACAACCCCGCCAAACAAAATATCGGCGGAGACAAAGAAGAAGGCGTCGTACAACATATCCAGAAAAACGCCAAAGCCATCGCCGTCGTTCCCGTCGCCATCCCCATCACCATCGGTCCCGGCGGTATCTCCACCGTCATCATCTACGCCTCAGCCGCCAAAAATTACAGCGATATTGCTTTGATTCTCGCCGCAGGCTTCCTTGTCAGCCTGATTTGCTACGCCATCCTCGTTGTCGCCGGACGAATCAGCAAAAAACTGGGCACGACAGGGCTGACCATCCTCAACCGCATCATGGGCATGATGCTTGCCGCCGTCTCCGTAGAAATCATCGTTGCCGGATTGAAATCCATTTTCCCACAATTGGCAGGCTAGTTCGTCGGATTGTGCAGAAGGCAAACTTTACTGCCTATCCCCCCATTCTTCCTAAAGGGAAAGGTCGTCTGAAAATAGGTTTTGTGTTTTCAGACGACGTGTCCTGTAATATTCTTCAGTTGTCCTGACTTTGGATATATTGTCGAAATAATGCCTCATCAAAAATCTGAAATATTATGAAAAAACGCGATTTGATTTATGTCGTTTTGCCTGCCTTTACGCTTGCTGCCTGTACGTCAACCAGCATACTGCATCCCGAGAGGCAGCCGCATTCATCATCTTCACTTTTAGAAACGACAGAAGCTACGAATACCCTGATTATTTTTTATGACCCCGAAACCGGTTCGGAAAGGCTTATGAACGCAGTCCGCGAATATGGGGCAAAGATTGTTTATGAATATAGAAACTTCAATGGCATCGCAATCAAACTGCCGAATGGCACGGATATGGAAAAAGCCGCCTCCCACTTCCGTACGATCAAAGGCGTTTTGTCAGCCGAAGCGGACAGAAGGATGCAGCTTCATTCCGAACATAACGGATTGAGATAAAACGAGGTATTCTGTTTCTACTTCGCCATATTGACAACAAAGAAGGTCGTCTGAAACTTGAACTGGCCCCCAAATCTTGGACACTCATAAAAGCCTATTCAGGCGCTCTGTGCAAGCTGGGTTCTGTATGCGACAGGACTCAGCTTTTTCAATTTCAAACTGCAACGCTCCCGGTTGTAGTAATCCATATAGTCATCTATCTGCTTCATCAATTCATCTACCGTCAATTCACCTGCGTTATAGAAACACTCCGTCTTCAACACCGCAAAGAAGCTCTCCATCGGCGCATTGTCCCAACAGTTCGCCTTACGCGACATGCTTTGAACCATGGAATGCTCCGCAAGCAATTCCCTATACCCCGCCGTACGGTACAGCACACCTTGGTCGGAATGCAGCATTGTTCCCTTATCAGTCAGACGGGGTGCGGCTTTTTCGAGCATTTCCTTCACCATTTCGCTGTCGGCTCTGCGGCTCATGGCGTAGGCGACGATCTCGCGGTTGAACAAGTCCAAGATTGGCGAGAGGTACAATTTGCCGTCTTTTCCTTTGAGTTCGGTAACGTCGGTCAGCCATTTTTCGTTGGGCTTTCGGGCTTTGAACCGGCGTTTGAGGAGGTTTTCCGATATTTCGCCCATAGCGGGATGGCGGTAGGCTTTTTTCGCCCGTATGAGGGCTTTCAGTTCCAACTGCTTCATCAACCGCGCCGCTTTTTTGCGGTTCCAACCCAATGCTGCGGCAATGCGCCTTTGTCCGTAGCGTCCTTTATGCCGCTGGTAGGTTTCGATAAGGAGGGCTTTGTCGGCTTCATCGGGGTCAGGCCGGTCTTGGTGATGGTAGTAAAAGCTGCTTTTGGGCAGGTTTGCGATGTGCAGCAGGTATTTGAGCGGGTGTTGCGCCCTCAGTGTTTGGACGGTTTGGCTTTGTCCTTTTCGGTCTGTTTTTGGCTGAGGGCTTTTAACTCCTTTAGGTAGGCGACCTCTGCGCGCATATAGCACAACTCTTCAATAAGCTCTGCCTGCGTTTTTTCTTGGTCGGGTTTATCTGCGATGAAGGGGTTTTTGCGGTGTTGGGGCATGGTTTTGGATTGGGGATGTTCGAGTGCGCCGATACCGCCTTCTTGATAGGCGCGTATCCATCGTCTCAGGTGGGTTCGTGAGATGCCGTAGTGGTCAGCGGTACGCTGTTGGCTGCGTATGTGCAGGTAGTGGAGTACGGCTTGGTATTTGAAGTGTAATGTATATTTGCTCATAAAAAAACTGCACCTTGTGAGTTGGAGGGGATGTCCAACTTTTGGGGGGCAGTTCAGTTTTTCAGACGACCTTTATTAAAGTTGGGTTTTCAACTTGACTTACGTTTGATACCTAAATAATCAAAACTCTGAAGTCTGCAGCACACTGCCTCCATCGTCTCGTTTGAGTAGCCGCCAGACCGCATCGGTTTTCCAAATTGCGGTCGTACCATTTTGTAGGGGCTGAAGGTATTCACCATCATCAGGAAAGATTTCTCCCTTTTCGAAATGCCGTTCTATTGCATTCTCCAGATTGTCGGGTATCCACATCCCGGCATAAGGTGCTTCCAAAGGACGTTCTCGGTAAACAGGCATCAGTTCCTGCTTCGTCCCTTTAGGATCAAAAATCCCGTTTTCAAAATTGGCATTATCCCAACGATGCAGCCAGTAATAGCCTTGGGAAGCCGAGTAGCGGTTTTTGCCGTTGCCGAAAGCAGTATGCAGCGAATCATTCAGCTTTTGCGTCAGTATCGGCCGCATCAGGTTGTTCACTACCAGGTAATTAATAGGCAACGGTTTGGTTTTATCTCCCAAGTCGGGAAACTTCCCTGCTTTGAATACCATGGTGCCGTTATAGGTCTTCAGTGTAATATCACGATAATGGTTCAAAACGTTTTGGATTTCCGTGCTGTTCAGTTTATCTTGGAACGCTTTGCCGACAAGGGTATACCAACTGACGGACTTAATGCCCTCGTACCAGAGAGAGTCGTGATGTCCTCCTGAATCGGGTGTTACCCCCCAATAGCGTTTGGTCACGGAATATTCGTAAAACTGATATTTGTGGTAGGCGTAGGGCAGGACGATGCTCAGTCCGGCATAACCGTGGAAAATATCAAAGTGCTTGCACAGATATTCTATCCAGCTTTCATACTCGCGACGTTTTTCCGAGGAGGACAAAAAAGACAGCGGAAAGGTGATCCTGAGATAGGACAGGTCATTAACTCCGCCTAAGGGGTGAGCGGATAGGGTTTTGATTTCATATTCCGCCGCCCTGTTGGAAGGACCGGAGTTCAGCACGCCATGCAAGCTTTCCCCCTGTTCGGCATTTTGAATCATTTTATCGATTTTTTTTTGAAATGCGTTCGGATTGATACGGGCAAAACGGCGCATCCCGTCCCAAAAGTGTGTTTTCAAATATCCGTGGTACTGCGAATAAAAGCGTTCGAAAACTTCCAGCGTCTTGCGTTGTCCCGCTACCGAACCGCCGCCCGTATAGTAGATCAATATGGTCAGTCCCAGACGGGCATTGATATTGTAATCTTCGTCATACATCAGGATTTCATCGGCTTCCCGTTGCAGGGATTCATAAAGTTTTTTTGTCATGTTCTTTCTTTCACAGGGTTGCTGTTGTTTACTCTTTCGGCAGATTACCATGTCGGGCATCGAATTCGCGCACTTTTTCTTCCCAGCCTTTCAGATGCGAAGTATCGGTGTTTTTCTCGCAAGCCTGCCACGGGACATAGTGGGTAATTTTGTATTCATTGGGTTCGTATGTCGAACCTTTGGGTTTATTTACAAGATATTTGTAAGCATAACAGTTACTACGCTGTTCAAAACGTTCGTCTGCCGCCCAAAGGTCGGCTGAAGCCCCTAAGGCAGGTGCAAATACTGCCAAACGGAGGGCGAACATGATTGAGCCTGCCAAGGCAGCAGGGGCGGAGAAATACGCCAATGCGATTGCTGCTACCGATAAAACAATGAATGTAACAATTTCTTCCTTATTTTCTTTAACGAATTTCACTGCAATCATTAAGGCATTATCTGTCGACATAACTACGTCTGCTTCTTGAATATAAGGCAAATAATCTCTTGGAATATCCTCATACTCTTCTAAATAATCTACTGCTTGTTGTAGTTCTTGATTACTATATTCTACGATCTTCCCGTCATCACCTACCCAGCGTATACCATTTTCTGTACTCTCAAATTTTCCGAATCCTTCCAACCAAGGAGAGTTTTGGAGAATTTGCGCGGCAGTTTCGGGATGATATACCGTTTCCATGCTTTTTCTATCGATGAGTTTTTCAGACAGGATATTGATGGGGCGACCTTCAGGAGCAGCCACCCATGGCTCGAGCCGGATTTTAGGCAACAGGTCTTCTTTCTTGAAACCGAAGGCTGGGACGAATTCCGGTGAAAATTCGTACACCCCTTCGGTGTTGCCCTCATCGTTGTCCTGATAGATCTCCAGTAAGGCAAATCGCTTGATGGTGGCGATTTTTATATAGGCTTGCTCCTGCTTGTCATCAAGCTCATCATCGCCATACTTCATCTCTACCAGCCGTTTTAAGTTGTCTTCATACTGCTCCCCGTAAGCTAAGGCCTTCCTTCCAGGCCAACGGATATGGTAGTCCTTGACGATAATCAGATCTGGACGTTTACGTTCCGCACCTGGCAACACAGGTTCGGAGCATTTCCAGCGGGTATGACGTCGATTTTTCCCTTGAGTTGTCTTGTCTAGCAAGCCAATTTTTCTACCTATTTTATCTATGAAACTTTGTGTCTCTTTATCTTCTCTTTTTTTTGCTTTCCGATCATCAATTAAATGCGGGACAGGAACAATATCGCTTCTCCCCTCAGGTACACTGAAAGTTACTTCTGGCTTATACGGCCAATAATATCCGGTCATTCGCTCGGTAAGGTTTACCACACGGTCGAATCCGTTTTGTTTTCTACCTTTTACGCTGCAAGATCCACTGAAAGCATCTAAATTTTTAGTCGATTTGCCATTGTAAAACCTTAAAACAAATTCCCATACTATATACAAATATCCCAAGTCTCCAAGTTCTATATCGGCGTATTCTTTATGCACTTTTAGCCGAGTAATCATTGCCATAAATTATTCCTCATCAAAAATTTCAAAATGTAATTTAATCGTTCCCCCTCCGGCAATATGCAACAGATGCGGTTCTTTTTTCGTTTTTTTCTCCTGCTCGAATACAACTTTCTGCGGTGATGACGTATTAACAATCATCGTTTCACCTTTACTGTTTGTTATTCCTTCAATCTGACTACCATCTTCCAGTGTCAAAGTATATGGACGGTTTCTTACGACTTTCTGAGTTTTTCTGTCTCTCAAAATATAACGACCCGAATAGATTTGTTTGAAATCGGGTAATTTCACAGGTACATTCGATGGAATGGTTACCACCATCGGCGCCCTCACCCGCACCACCTTCGGACTCCCGATCTCAACTTCCCCATTCGCCAGTTTGATATACGCCCCTTTGCAGGTAATCAGGACCTCTTCCTTCGCCGCTATGGTGATTTTCCCCGCACTGCTGGTTAACGTTGCGTCTTTCAGCGCATTCAGCTGCAATTCGTCATTCTGTGCCTGCACTTCCACTTTGCCCTGGTTCGCCTGCATCTTGATGCCGCTGCTTTGGGCAAACAGGTTAACGCTCTCTGCCGCATGGGCGGTCAGGCTTTGGCCGGCAGTAATGTCGGTATGGTTGCCGCTGACCAGGTGGATGTTTTCATTGGCGGTGTGCAGTTGGCTTTGCTCTGTTGCGGTAGCGATGCCGGCCGGGGCGGTTTGGATCAAACCGGCCTCTTTCAGGTCTTTGAGTGCGTCTTTCAGACGACCCCTTTGGGTTTCTTCATCGGTGTTGTGGTTGTTGGCCGTTTGGGCGGCTTTGTTCAGGCTTTTGGCCAGGGAGAGTGCCTGTTCGAGTTGGGCGACGGCATCGTCCATATCCAGCACTTTGCCGTTGGCATCCTGGTTTTGTGCGCTGACGAGTATGCCTTTACCCGCCCGTACGGCGCCCCAGCCGTCGGTTCTGAGTTCGAAGCCTTCGCCGTTCTCTCCGCGTTTGTTGCGGTTTGAGTCGACGATGTGGCCGAGGTTGAGTTGGGATTTCTGATAGTCGGTGGCGAGTTTGATGTGTTCCTGACCTTTTTGGTCTTCCATCCTGAGTTTGTTGTTCGCCCAGGTGCGGATGACGTTCCTTGTGTTCCAATCGGCAGGGATATGGTCGGGATGTGCACTGTCGTGCATGACGCCGGAGATATACGGACGGTCGGGGTTGCCTTGGACGAAGGACAGCATGACTTCGGTGCCTTCGTGTAAGGGGAAGTGGATACCGTATTCGGGACCGGCATAGGGTTTGGCCAGTCGGACGGGACGGCTTTCTCCGCCGGGACTCCATTCGTCCAAATCAAACGGGAGTTTGACGCGGTAACGTCCCATATCGTCGATATAGGCATAGGTACAGTTCTCCGCCGCAGTCACCCGTGCCGGCAAGGTACCGTCAATATGCGGACGCGGGGTGGTGCGTTCGGGACGGAAGGCGAGTTGGGCGGGTATGGCGGTAAAGGTGTGGGTATAGGCGGTATCGCGGCTGCCACTGTGTTCCATGGAAAGTACCAGCCAGCCGTCGGGTGCTTCGGGGAAGGCGGTATCGGTTTGGAACACCTTCATCGGTGTCATGGAGACGACGTTGCCGCTGCCAGCTGCGACGGTTTGACGGCAGAGGTTGGCTTCGTTCAACAGGGTCGTCTGAACTTGGGCTTCGCCGGTTGTTTTAGGATGAAGGCCCCAATGCTGCTGTTTGCCCAATAAGACGGTATTGTCGGCAGATTCTTCGGATTGTTTGTTGTCGGTTTCAGCAAAGAGGTCGGTATCGGCACTGCGGTAGTTGTAGTCGGCCGTGCGTATGCCTTCGACGATGGGGTTGTGGCGGATGCTTAAGTTGAACAGCGCTTCGGTACCGACGCTTTCCAGTCCGGCATGGGGGCGGTAGGAAACGGGCAGACTTTGGTCGCGGAAGTAGTGTTCGGGACTGTCGCCGAAGACGACCACGTCGCCATGTTGTTCATGCTGTTCGAAGGCATACCAGATGCCTTCTTCTTCACACAGACGGTTGATAAAGGCGAAGTCGCTTTCGAGATACTGGGTGACATACTCGCGTACACTGTAGCTGCGGCTTTTTTGGAAACGGTAGTCGACACCGGAGAAGCCGTGGTGTTTGAAGACGGCGGCAACGATGTCGGGGACGGTTTGGTGTTGAAACAGTCGGGAAGATTGGAAATGCTTTAGAGCCGCGAAACGCGGCTCTAAAACAAAGCGGTAAACGGTTTCATCCTTGGATACCGACAACTTCTCGCATGCGGTAATAATGCCCTGCCATTGTTTCGCTGGGGGGGGCGTCCGAACCGGCTGAAAAAGCGGCGGCGACTTCGGACAATACGGCCTCCTGCGGACGGATTTCAAATGCTGCGCGCTGGTTGAGGTAGGAAGACAGCGGCAATGAGAAATCGGTGGAGGTGGCGGTGATTTCGACGCGGTAGGCGGTGTTGGCGGCTTCGGAGGCGGTGAAGGATTTGACGGAGAGTGATGGGGAGAATCGGGCGAAGGTGAGATGGTAGGATTGGCGGGCGGTCATGACGAGACAATTTCAGAATGACAATGAATTTGATATGTTAACTTGGATTATGCCGATGGTAAAGCGAATGGGATGAGTGGAAAAAAGGCCGTCTGAACGGTGTGAACTGGCCCCCAAATCTTGGACACTCATAAAAGCCTTTTCAGGCGCTCTGTGCAAGCTGGATTCTGTATGCGACAGGACTCAGCTTTTTCAATTTCAAACTGCAACGCTCCCGGTTGTATAGTCAATTAAAAACAAAATAGTACAATACTCAACTTTGAAGGTCTAACCATGGCATACTCTGCGGACTTAAGAAACAAAGCTTTAAACTATTACGAACAATGCAAGAACATCAGCCAAACCGCAGCAACGTTTAACTTGTCAAGAAACACGCTTTGAGACTTTTGCAAAATTCCCCAAAATCCCCTAAATTCCCACCAAGACATTTAGGGGATTTTCCATTAGGGGATTTTCCATGAGCACCTTCTTCCAGCAAACCGCACAAGCCATGATTGCCAAACACATCGACCGCTTCCCACTATTGAAGTTGGATCAGGTGATTGATTGGCAACCGATCGAACAATACCTGAATCGTCAAAGAACCCGTTACCTTAGAGACCACCGCGGCCGTCCCGCCTATCCCCTGTTGTCCATGTTCAAAGCCGTCCTGCTCGGACAATGGCACAGCCTCTCCGATCCCGAACTCGAACACAGCCTCATCACCCGCATCGATTTCAACCTGTTTTGCCGTTTTGACGAACTGAGCATCCCCGATTACAGCACCTTATGCCGCTACCGCAACTGGCTGGCGCAAGACGACACCCTGTCCGAATTGCTGGAACTGATTAACCGACAACTGGCCGAAAAAAACCTAAAAGTAGAGAAAGCATCCGCCGCCGTCATTGACGCCACCATTATTCAGACCGCCGGCAGCAAACAGCGTCAGGCCATAGAAGTCGATGAAGAAGGACAAGTCAGCGGCCAAACCACACCGAGTAAGGACAAAGATGCCCGTTGGACAAAGAAAAACGGCCTCTACAAACTCGGTTACAAACAACATACCCGTACCGATGAGGAAGGCTATATCGAGAAACTGCACATCACCCCCGCCAATGTCCATGAGTGCAACCATCTGTCCCCTTTGTTGGAAGGCATTGCCGAAGGCACGACCGTCTATGCCGATAAAGGCTACGACAGTAAGGAAAACCGGCAACATCTGAAAGAGCATCAGTTGTTAGACGGCATTATGCGCAAAGCCCACCGCAACCGTCCGCTGACGGAAGCGCAAACCAAACGCAACCGATATTTGTCAAAGACCCGTTATGTGGTCGAACAAAGCTTTGGTACGCTGCACCGTAAATTCCGCTACGCCCGGGCAGCCTATTTTGGTCTGCTCAAAGTGAGTGCGCAAAGCCATCTAAAGGCGATGTGTTTGAACCTGTTGAAAGCGGCTAACAGGCTAAGTGTGCCTGTTGCCGCCTAAAAGGCGGCCCGGATGCCTGATTATCGGGTATTCGGGGAGGATTAAGGGGGCATTTGGGTAAAATCAGGAGTAATTAGGAGCGGAAATAGACGAAAACCTGTGTTTGGGTTTCGGCTGTCGAAGGAAGGGCTTTTTTGCAAAGGTCTCGCTTTACCTGTGGATTCGCCTTAAAAAACAAACAGGCAGCCTAAAACATCAAGTCACCGGTCTAAATGCCGTCAAATTGGATAGGCAAAAACTGGCTCAATATGTTGAGCAACACCCGGATGCCTATCTGCATGAAATCGCCAAACATTTTGATTGTACGCCAGCCGCCGTTTGCTATGCACTCAAACAGATGGGGATGACGCGCAAAAAAAGACCACCACTTACAAAGAACAAGACCCGGCCAAAGTAACGCATTATTTGACACAGCTGGCCGAATTTTCCGACTACCAACGTGTTTATTTGGATGAAACAGGATTTGACCGCTACCTGTTCCGTCCCTATGCCCGCAGCCTGAGAGGGCAAATAGTGAAAGCGCAGATAAGTGGAAAAAGATACCGACGCTTATCTCTGGTGTCCGCACAAGTCGGCAACCGGCTGATTGCTCCGATGGTTTATCAAAATACGATGACCGGGGTCTTTTTTGAAGCGTGGTTTCAGCAATGCCTACTGCCCGCATTGACTCAAAAATCGGTGATTATTTTAGATAATGCGCGATTTCACCGTATGGGTGTCTTACGGGAAATGGCGGAAAAATGGGGACATAAGGTATTGCCTCTTGCACCTTATTCACCTGAGCTCAACCCGATTGAGAAGGTGTGGGCGAATATTAAGCGGTATCTGCGAACCGTATTGTCTGATTACGCCCGATTTGACGATGCGCTACTGTCCTATTTTGATTTTAATTGACTATATATTTGGTCATAAAAAACTGCACCTTGTGAGTTGTAGGGGATGTGTCCAACTTTTGGGGTGCAGTTCAGATTTCAGACGACCTTCTTGTATCGTGCCTGCATTTTATGTGCAGCAAAATGAAACGCGCTATATTTTGCCGGCTTATCCAATTATCAGGTTTTCGGCAGGGTAACGCCGGTTTGTCCCATGTATTTGCCGTTGCGGTCTTTGTAGGAAGTTTCGCAGATTTCGTCGCTCTCGAAGAAGAGGACTTGCGCCACGCCTTCGCCGGCGTAGATTTTGGCGGGCAGGGGGGTGGTGTTGGAAAATTCGAGGGTAACGTAGCCTTCCCATTCCGGCTCGAACGGGGTGACGTTGACGATGATGCCGCAGCGGGCGTAGGTGGATTTGCCCAAGCAGACGGTCAGGACGTTGCGCGGGATGCGGAAGTATTCGACCGTACGCGCCAGCGCGAAGGAATTAGGGGGGATGATGCAGCAGTCGTCTTCGACGGTGACGAAGTTTTTCGGGTCGAAGTTTTTGGGATCGACGATGGTGCTGTTGATGTTGGTGAAAATTTTAAATTCGTTGGCGCAGCGGATGTCGTAGCCGTAGCTGGACGTGCCGTAGGAGATGATGCGCTGTCCGTTGGCTTCTTTGATTTGGTTCGGCTCGAAGGGGTCGATCATGCCGAACTCTTCGCTCATGCGGCGTATCCATTTGTCGGACTTGATGCTCATAATGTTTTCCTTGTTTCTTGCGGTTTTCAGACGGCGTCTGCGGAGAGGTCGTCTGAAAATGCGGGACGGGGTTATTTGGTTTTGGGCAGTTTCACTTCTTTAATCATGCCGTTTTCGCATTTCATGATGAAGACGGTTTCGCCGTTTTGCGAGGCGGTGAATTTGCCGTGTGCCAGGCCTTTTTTGAACGTGCCTGACAGTACCATGTTGCGGAACTTGGTGCTGTTGGAATTGAACGGTTCGATGAAGGTTTCGCGGTTGGCGGAGACGGTGTAAACGCCTTGTCCGTCGAATTTGCCGTTTTTAAACGCGCCGGTGTAGCTGCGCCCGTCTTGGCAGCGCCATGTGCCTTTGCCGGCGGGTTTGCCGTCTTTGCCGACATCGCCGTCGTAGGTGCAGCCCGGTTCCTGATAGGAAGTCAGGACGGCGGCCGAAGCGGGGAGGGCAAGCATAATGGCGAGCGGCAGGAATGCGAAGTGTTTAAACATAAAGGTTGTCCATCGGAGGTAGGTTTCAGACGACCTTTTATCGTGTAAAGGTCGTCTGAAAAATTAGTCTTGCCAGCCGCCCAAATAGGAAACCAGCTCTTCCAACATGGTGCTGACGGATTCCGCCATCAGGATTTGCGAGGCGAAGGCAAGGCTGGCGGCATCGTCGCCGTTGCTTTCGGCTTCTTCCTGCAATACGTCGAGGTATTGAATGCGCTTGAGTGTGAAGTCTTGCGTGAGGATGAAGGCGATTTGTTCGCGCCACACCAAGCCGAGCTGGGTCACGGTTTTGCCGTTTTTGACGTGTTGGACCACTTCATCGGCGGTCAAATCTTGTTTGGACACTTTGACGACGGGAACAACATCGCCCACGCCTTTGAGTTCGCAATCGCTGTCCAATTCAAAACCGCCTTCGCAATGCCCTTGCAACAGCCACTCGGTCATCAGGGAAGAGGGCGATTGCTTGGTATTCGGCAGCGAGGCTTCCAAACCGCCCAAAGCTTCACGCAGCTTGGTCAGGATGTTTTCCGCTTTGGCGGAAGCCGCGTTGTTGACGAGCAGATAGCCGTGGCGGGTGTTGAACACCGCTTCAGTACGGCTGCTGCGGGTAAACGCGCGGGGCAGCAGGTCGTCTGTAATTTGCTCTTTAAGCTCTTGTTTTTCCTTGCGGCCGACATTGCGGGCTTCATTGTTTTGGATTTCCGCCACCTTCTCTTCCAAAATATCGCGGATGACGCCGGCTGGCAGGACTTTTTCTTCTTTTTTCAGGGCGACGCGCAAAGTAAAGTCGGCAGGGAAAACGAGTTCGGGAGAGAACGAAACCGGTGCGGCAAAGCCCTCGCTGGACCAGTCCAAACCTTGGCAGCGGGTAAATTCAGCCTCTGCAAGTTTGTCGGCAAGTACGTCCGCTTCGGGCAGCTTTTCTTTGTTGAGCGGATAAAAACTGATCTGCTTGAACCACATGGTTTGTTTTCCTTTTCATTAAAAGCGGCATTATACAGGCAAAGCGGATACAAAGATAAGGCACAGAAGGGTCGTCTGAAATGAGTTTGACCATAAAAAACGCCCAACCCGTTGACAGCGTTTTAACGCTTATGTATAGTTCGCAACTCGGTTACGCGCCCATCGTCTAGAGGCCTAGGACACTGCCCTTTCACGGCGGCAACCGGGGTTCGAATCCCCGTGGGCGTGCCAGATTTTCAATAAACCCTTACTTAGAAATAGTGAGGGTTTATTTTTTTCCTTAAAATTAACAATTTGATTTCAGTATTATTTTGTTAATTTATCTTTACAATTTGTTCTGAGTAGTTCGTTTTCTGTTTGTTTTTGGCTATGATTGCATTGGATTTGCATCAGTAATTGCATTAGACGGTTAAATAAAATTCCGCCAAATCGCGCTTATACTGCACATGCTTCCTTCAACTGTAGAAAATCGTCGCGTTGTTTACACAACAGGTTGAGAAAAATAAGCCTGCAAGACCTCAAACGGCGTATCGCCGTTCAAACTTCGGTGCGGCTTCACAGTGTTATAAAAATTAACAAAGCGGCACAACTCCTTTTGCCGATGTTCCGGACTCTCAAACGACTGTTTCTCATGCCACATCTCCATCAGGGTACGGATAACCCGCTCCGCCTTACCGTTGGTCTGCGGACGGGCAACCCGGGTAAACTTTTGACCAATCCCGTTCTCGTAACAGGCTACACCGAAAGCATGGTTGGCCGAGCCTTTGTATTCCGTACCGTTGTCGGAGTAAACGCACTCAATCAGGTATGGGCAGGGATCAATCAGGTGTTCGGTCAGAAACTTGGCGGCGCTGTCTGCGGTTTTGTCCGGCAAAATGGCGGTGTATAGCTCCCTTGAGAAATCGTCGATGGCGACAAACAGGTAATCCCGCTTATCGGTGGCTTTCTGCCCTTTGAGCAGCGGCAGCCGTTTGGTGTCGAGATGCACCAGCTCTCCGGGGTAGGATTTATAGTGGATTAACTTTAAACCAGGACGGCGTTACCTCGCCTTGCCGTACTATCCGTACTGTCTGCGGCTTCGTCGCCTTGTCCTGATTTAAATTTAATCCACTATATTGTAGCGTTTGGCCTGCTTTTTGAGTTTTTCCTGAATGCTGCGTTCTACCTTGGCCAGGCGTTTCATTCCGTACTTTGCCTGTTTGAAACGGTTGTTGGTACTGGTTTGCGGTTTGAGCAGCTTGCCCCTTGCGGCTTTAAGGGCGCGGTAAATGGTGACGCGGCTGACTTGGTAGCGGCGTGCCAGAGAGGTGACGCTTTCCTTTTCCTGCGTGTAGGCCAGCCAAATGGCTTGTCGGTGGTGCGGGGTGAGGCGGGTGTTTTTGTGCATGTTCATGTTTCAGTATTCTCCTGGAAATACTGTAAACAACGCTACTGGTTTCTACATGCAGGCCGTCTGAAAAGAGATATGGTCGGATATCGGTATTGCTGTATGGCAAAAGGCCGTCTGAAAGTGTATTTTCAGACGGCCTTTGTATCGCTTTGTCAGCTGCCCGGCCGGATATTCATAGTTCGGTTTTTTTTGGGGGGGCGATGATATTGGAAAGTGGATTTGCCATATCGGGGAAAAGATAATACGATGCCCGGGTTTGGACTCTAACTAATTAGTTTATTGGTTTTAATATGTATTGGATGATACCTGAAATTCCCGACACTCTGGTCCAACCTGCAAAAAGGACATGGGGCAGGACGGCGGTATGGATAATTGCCTTGGCAATATGTTGTTGTATTTCATTGATATGGATTTTTTGGCTGAAAGGGGGTGTGTGGTATTCGCTGCTTTTCCCCGGGATTTGGCTGGCAGCTTTTATATACCGGTTTATTGTATCGATACATAAAGGCACAGCAGAAGAAGCATGGGAGTTGGAGAAAAAGAAAATACATAACAAATGGATTGAGTGGGCCGCAAAAAAAGTAGCTTTAACGGATGTATATGTCGGCTTGCCGGAGGGTATTTCCCTGCGGAATGTGGTTTGCCAGGAAAAGGATGCTTACCGATTTGATTGTGTTTCTTTTAATCGAAAGGACGATATATCAGACACTGTAGCTTTTGCCGATGATGAAGTGGAAAAAAATATTTCGGAAAAACTCTTCGCTTTAAGGGATTATTCCGAAAAAATAACGGTTCATCTGCATGCATCGGATGAATATGTATATGAATATTGGCAGAATAAACTGGCAGAAATGGCGGAAGATGTCGGTATGGGAAAATCGGGTTGGTCAGTACTTCCTTTACAGAAACCGGAGGAGTTGATAGACGAGTGGTTTGATAAGAACGAATCCGAAGGTATTCATGCTGTTTTATCGGTTTGGCTGAATCGGGATGTGGACGAAGCGGAGTTTACCGAAACTGTGACGTGGCTGGTTTTTTCCCCGCCTCATTTGGCAAGAAGGACAAAACTGCCGGTTCGGGCGTGGCTGCAACGGCCAGTCTCGTTTGATGAGGGTAAACGATCTCAGGCATTAAAACACTATACAAATTACGGATTAAACGGGGATGCGGTTGATGCTATATGGTTTCTGGCTTCCCGGGAAGATACGCAAAAGTATATAGACGATATTCAGAATGCGGGAGGAAGACTGCATAGCGAAAGAGACAAATTTTTGTTGCATACGCCCGGTTTGTACATGGGTGCTATGGCATCCGGCAATTCATTGTTCTTGTTAGGTTTGGCCGCTGAAAATACGGCGCAGAAGCATCAGTTGTTTGGTTGGGAAACCGATAGCGGTTTTTACTTGGGCAGGTTGAGTCAAGCCGTAGGGTTAAATTAGCTAGAAATGTTTTTCAGCTTGGTTCTGATGAAAATAGATGATATTGGAGAAAATGATGAAAGGGATTATTAGATTAGGAGATGCCACCACGCATGGCGGTATGGTTATTCAAGCATCTTCCGAAATGGTTGTCGAAGGCAAACCGGCAGCTTTGGTCGGCGATTTGGTCAGCTGTCCGATTCCGGGACATGGAACGAATCCGATTATTGAAGGTAGCCAGTATATGTTGTTCGGAGGCAGGTCGGTTGCAGTTGATGGCTGTAAAACCGCCTGCGGGTGTTCTTTAATTAGCAGTATGCCAAGTGTTGGAAGCGATTAGGTAAAAAACCAAGAGGGGAAAATATCCCTCTCTTGGTTTTCTCTAAATGGTTAAATATTAAGCTTGATAGGCTTATTTTTTTTCTTTAGGCATTTGGGAAACTAAAGATAAGTTGACATCCAAGCCTTCGATTTGGAAGTGAGGACGGGCAAACAGACGAACTTTGAAGAAGCCGGGGTTGTCTTCGATATCTTCAACCAAGACTTTGGCCTCACGCAGAGGATGCGTTGCCTGCAACTCGTCGCTTGGGTCTGTCATTTCAGTAACTAATGTATTGATCCAAGTGTTCAATTCCAGTTCAAGCATGCGACGGTCTTTGGTTGTACCGATGTTTTCGCGTTGGATCAGCTTGAGATAGTGAGCCAGACGGGAAAGCAGGAAAACGTAAGGCAAACGGGCATTGATGCGGCTGTTTGCCGTTGCTTCTTTGGTTTCGTAGAGCGCAGGTTTTTGTGCTGAGTTGGCCGAGAAGAAGCAGGCGTAATCGCGGTTTTTATAGAAAGACAGCGGTACGAAGCCCAAATTGGCAAATTCAAATTCGCGGGTTTCGGGAATCAGGACTTCGGTAGGGATTTTCACTTGATTGCCGGTACCTAAATCATACATATGGATAGGCAAGTCTTCGATCAGACCGCCGGCTTGAGGTCCGCGGATTTGAACGCACCAGCCGTTGTTGATGAAGCTGCGAACCATGTTGGCAGCGAAGGCAAAGGATGCGTTTGCCCATAAGTAACGATCGTGTTCGGTACCCTTAACTTGTTCTTCGTAATTGAAGCTGCGTACAGGAACTGTATCGCTACCGTAAGGCAGACGGGCAAGGAAGCGTGGCAGGGTCAGGCCGATATAGCGCGCATCATCGGTTTCGCGGAAGCTTTTCCATTTGATGTATTCGGCACGGTCCATATAGTTCGCCAAATCCTGAATGCCGGCGACTTCTTCCATACTTTCCTTACCGAAGAAAGATGGGCCGACAGAGCCGATGAATGGCATGTGTGCAGAAGCGGAGACGCGTGAAATATTGCGCAGCAAAGCCATGTCTTGCGGGCTGCGGTCAAATTCATAGTTGGAGATGACTGCGCCGATAGGTTCGCCGCCCGGGGTGTCGTATTCATTGCTATAGGCGTGGCGATACAGTCCGCTTTGGACGATTTCAGGCGCATCTTCAAAGTCTTGAATCAAGTCTTCTTTGGACACGTCGAGAATTTCGATTTTAACGTTGTGACGGAAGTCTGTACGGTCAACCAAGAATTTCAAGCCGCGCCATGCAGATTCGATTTTTTGGAATTCTTCGTTATGGAGGATTTCATCTAATTGGCGGCTGAGCTGTTCGTCAATGCGTGCGATGTGGTAGTCCAACAGGCTTTTGTCGAGGCGTTCTACTTTTTGAGATGAGTCTTGAATCATCTTTAAAAATACGCTGACCGCTGCTGCGATACGTTCATCCGCAGAGGCTTCGGACATTTTTTCGGCGCTTTGGAACTGTTCGATGTCGATGACGGAGTCGACAGCGTTTAAGTTGATTTTTTGGCACAGCGCTTCATAAACACTGCCTGTGTTTTCTTGTTCTATAACGGTTGTTTGGGCTTCTTGGCGTTTTTGCATATTTTAAATCCTTACGGGTGTTTTCAGACGACCTTGTGTTTTATTTGTTAACAGGTGCAATTTTTTCGAGGCGGTCGCGCAGTTCGGCAGACAGATTTTCGTCACGCAAGATGGTTTCCAGTTCACGACGGAATGCCGAATCGTCCAACAGGTTGGATTTCAAGTCACGGAGCAGGTTGCGCATAGCCAATAAAGCGCGCAGCTCGGGAACATTTTGTGCAATTTGTTCCGGGTGGAAATCCCGCATAGATTTGAAATTCAAATTGATATTCATCTCGCCGCCGGCCGGGGAGAGGGTGTTTTTCACAGTCAGGTTGGCTTTGGGGTTGAAGTCAGATAATACGGAGTCAAAGTTGTTTTTGTTGATATTGACTTTTTCTTTTTCGGCAAGGTCGCGTTTGTCTTGACCATTGCTGTAATCACCGGTGACTAAAAGCTTGAGCGGAAGCTCGACTTTTTTCTGTGCGCCTCCGGTATGGAGGTCTAGTTTGATATTGATACGTGAAGGTGGAACTTCGTTTTGGAAACTTTTGCTCACGGCTAATCCTATTCTCTGTTATGTGTTGAAGGGGGGATCTTTTGTTCAAGATGAAATATAAATACTAAATTTGGATATATTTCTATCTAAATAGTATAAGTGTTAGGTATACTGTTGTCTATTGCATTCAAAATTTATCTGACAAAAGGTATTTAAAAGGTATAAACAGTGAAATTTCATAAACCATTATGGGAAGAGGGTGTCTTGCTCTCTCCTCAGCACTTCCAACAACAAAACGTTTTTAATAGTTACATTTATGCAAATGTAATAAAATTGATGGGCGAATTCAAGTGGGGATGTTTTCGTTGCGAGTTCGATCAGCAGACGCTTGAGTTAGGAAAAATTAAACTGAATGAACTTCAGGCATGTCTGCCGGACGGAACCTTGATCGATTTACAGTCGGGCAGTGGCTCTGTTGAAGTTCGTGACATTAATAGCCTTCCTGTGAGAGCAAGAAATACAGTGTTGCTGGCTCTCCCTGTTTATCAAGCGCATGTACCGAATTTGGTGGATGAAAACGGGGCTGGAAATACCCCTAGACGGTTTGTGAAAAAGTTCGAGCAAGTTGAGGATTTATTTTCCGCTGAGGAGGCAGAACTTGCCGTTGAGCAATTAAATTTACAAATTCGTTTTGATTTCGAGGATAATGACGATTACATTACATGCCCCATCGGAGTAGTGGAAAAAAACGAGAATGGGGCATTGATTTGGTCTAAAGACTACATCCCTCCATTATTGTCGATTACAGGATCGGAAGTTTTACTTTCATGTCTGAATAGAATCACTTTGCTGGTGTTGTCCCGTATAGATAACTTATCTGCCCGCCGTCGGGCGCGTAGTGAAAATACGGTCGATTTTTCTGTGTCTGATTCGACATTGTTTTGGTTCTTGCACGGATTAAATACGATTTATCCTGAATTGAAACATTTGAATGATTATCCGCAGCAACATCCAGAGGAGCTTTATAAGCTCTTGGTTCGTTTACTTGGTATGTTGTACACATTCAGAGTTAGTGAATCAGTTAATGAGATGGAGCCATACGATCACTTTGATTTGTTTGGAACCTTCAACCGTTTGGAGTTGAAAATTCGCAGTCTGTTGGATGAAGTAATTCCATCGCCTGTCATCGAATTGTCGTTAGAACATACAAAATCTACACACTGGCGTGCTCAGATATTTGACAGCAGGATTGATGATAATGCGGAGTTTTATATCTCGGCACATTCTGATTCCGTTGTTTTTGCTGAATTGCAGAAGCAATTACCATTGGTCAGCAAAATTGGGGCACCTGAAGACGTCGAACGCGTTATCAATACGGCAGTAATGGGAGTGCCTTTGCAGTTATTGAATCAAACTCCTCCTGGTTTGCCGTTCCGAATGGATAATGTTTACTTTAGATTAGACAAACGGCATGTGGCATTTTCAAGAATGATGCAATCGCAGGTATGTAGTATTTATGTTCCAACATCTATACCTAATTTACATTTAAGCTTATTTGCAGTAGTGAGTATTTAGTATGAACCATAATCCATTGATTCGAAGTGAATTAAGAGATACTGCTTTGACTGTATCCGCATTATCGGCAGGTTTTAGTCCCGAGCATGCCTCAACATGGTATGAGTATTGCAAAACTTTGGTAGAAAACTTAAGAAAGAATTTAGCAAGCTCTGGGCGTAGTGCAGAAGAGATTGAAGAGATTTCTTATGCGCAGTGTGCGCTTTTGGATGAGGTTGCACTGCAGAATCTGCAAGGAAGTGATAGGGAAGTATGGGAAATGAATCCCATGCAAGTACATTTCTTCCAATCATACAATGCAGGCGATGTGTTGTGCGACAAAATTGAAAAGCTATGCAAAACAGGAAGTGCCAATTCTTTGATCGCTGAGGCATATTTGAGTGTAATCAATTTAGGCTTCAAGGGACGTTATATTTTAGATGAAATGGCTCTCCAAAATTCACAAAATAGCTTGAAAAAAATGGTTTCTGGATTGTCTAGCAATGCGGTAACTCAAGATGGACAAATATTCTATGTTGATCGTAAAAGCATGCCTCTTAAGAGTTTGTTTACGATTAGTCCGATATGGGTATTTATCTGTTGTTCTGTTATTGCAGTAGTAGCTTATTTTGCATTTGGATACTATCTAGATACTTTGGCTGAACAAACTCAAGCATTATAAATTTAGAGTAATTTCATAATGACTTATCAAAAGCTCTCGTCTTTCATTATATTTATAGTAGTTGAGCTTATACTGTTTTATGTATTGGCAATATATTGGCAAGCTAGTTGGATGCTGAAAGGCGGTATTCTAGCTTTGTCAATTGTTGCTATCTTGTGTGTTTGGTTAATCAGACAGCGTAAGAACAAGGAAAACATCAGTATCGGTTCAGAAGTTTGGCAGCAAATCGCGACAGAATTAAATAATACGGGATTTACCGAGCGCTACGTTTTGCGTATGCCTGATTCTGCAGTGAAGATGTCAAATTTAGTCGATAGATATGATGACGCAGTATATATAAATATTTTTAATCCAGAACATTTATACACTGTAGTTTGGAATCTGCTTCAGAATATAGCCCGTAAACAAATCTCACTCAGCATAGAGCTGGTGTTATCTCCCGCCATAAATTCCGATGTGTCTATGGTTATGCGTGGGTGGTTGCGCAATATATTGTTTTTGCAGAAAAAGATGGGTATATCTATACCTGTGAGTTTTGTTATCCGTGCTCCCTTTCTTTTCAAAGAGTCTTCAGATAAAAGAGAGCTATTTTTTGCCTTAAAAACTCAAGGCAGATGGAATGTATTAAGTATTAAGCAGTTTTTTAATGATTTTAAAGAAAGTCTGTCTATTGAGTTTTTACAGCAAAATAAACAATCAAACGGCTGTCAATATATCTGGCTGATCGAAGCACTCAATTGCGTCGAAGAGCAATTGTTGAATCGTACAGACGGGGGGTGGGAATATGTCGATGTACGCAGCTTAAGCGTAGTTGACGATGGAGACTGCCAAGCCAAATCAGTATGGGCAACTTACATATCTAAGAATACACAAGGGTTAATCCATTCTTTTAATAGTTATCAAGGTAATCAATTTCAATATATTCATACCGAATTGTCAGATAAATATACCGTTTATCATAAAAATCATGCTATTGATATACTTTTTAAAGTATTATCCGTTTGCGCATTAGGTTTTTTATCTGCTTCGTTTTTCTCTATGAAAAACAATAGCCGTTTAATAGAACAAATCAGCCGGCATATAGAAAATGTTAGGTCTGAGGCAAATTCAAATGAGCGGCAACAACATTTGGTATTGCTAAAGCAGGATTTGCAATTGCTTGAGAAATACCGTAATGAGGGTGTGCCGGTACATTTAGGATTAGGGTTATATCGTGCGGATTTATATATTCCAAAGTTAAAAGCCTTAATGCCAAAAGATCCTCCACCTCCAAAACCGATAAAACCAGAACTTGTGAAACCAGTAGTTATTACTTTAGACAGCTTGGCTTTGTTTGAAACAGGTCAGTTTGAACTAAAAAATAATGCCAATAAAGCATTGATTGGTGCATTAAAAGCAATTGAGTCACATCCTGATACACGCATTTTAGTTGAAGGATATACTGATAATGTTGGAAATCCTGTTTCCAATCAACAGTTATCAGAAAAACGTGCTCAATCAGTTAAAGATTGGTTGGTTATCTCTTCTAATGTTCCGGAGAGTCGGTTTGAGGTTAAAGGATTGGGTGATACCAAACCTATTGCAGATAATCAGACGGAAGAAGGTAAGGCTAAAAACCGTAGGGTTGAGATCATACTGATTCCGGCTGTAAAACAGTAACTCTAATGCAGCACAAGTTGCTTTAAACCTCAAAACTTAAGGCGTTTTCAATAAAACTAAGGAGTAAAAATATGGCAATTCCTGCTTATATGTGGTTGAAAGACGACGGCGGTTCCGTTATTAAAGGTTCTGTTGACGTCAATGGTCGCGAAGACAGCGTTGAAATCGTTGAGTTTCTGCACAATGTCCGTATTCCTACGGATGCCAATACCGGCAAATTGACAGGTACTCGCGTTCACGAACCTATCGTATTGTTCAAAGAATACGATGCTTCTTCACCATACCTGTACAAAGCAGTAACAACTGGTCAAACTTTGAAAGAAGTAGAGATCAAGTGGTACCAAATTGACGCTTCAGGTCAAGAGAAAGAGTATTTCAATACCAAACTGGACAACGTTAAAGTTGTAGCAGTAGGTCCTGTAATGCACAACATCAAAGATCCTGCTCGCGAACGTTACAATCACTTGGAACGCGTTGAATTGCGTTACGAAAAAATCACTTGGACTTATAAAGACGGAAACATCATTCATTCCGACAGCTGGAACGAAAGCCGCGCTTAATAATCCACATAAAGTGCTGCCTGATAAAGGTAGCACTTTTTTATAACACATTTTTACATCAGGGATATCAAATGTCTGCACATGATCAAGCATTATTATTACGTCGTCTGAACACGCATTGTCAGCAGGCGATGGAAGCTGCAGCCGGCTTATGTCAAACACGAGGTCATGCCGAAATTACGGTTGACCATTTATTTATCAAATTGCTCGAACTAGGGGATGGAGACGTTAATGCCTTATTGAGGCGTTACGAAATTGATTTAGAAAATATTTGGAATCCTTTGTTGAGTACGATGGACAAACTTCCACGCAATGTTCGTGGTAATCCTTCTTTGTCTAAATCATTGATTAGTTTATTGTCGGATGCATGGTTGTTGGCAAGTGACGAAGGTGCATCTGAAATCCGTTCGGCTTTCCTATATCAGGCATTGCTGAAATCTCCTTACCGTCTGATGACGCAGGAAGCATGGCCCTTATTAAGCCTGACTGAAACACAGATAGGTCGTCTGAAAACTTGGTTGGACGAAGTTTCTATCGAAGGTGAGAATAATACATTTGCGCAGCCGGCTTCAGAAGAAGGTCAGCATACAGTTTCAGCGGAATCTAAACCCCAACAAACCGCTACAGCAGGACAAAACGATGCGCTTGCACGTTTTACCGTCAATTTGACTGAAAAAGCCGCTCAGGGCGGTATTGACCCTGTATTTGGACGCGAAACCGAAATCCGTCAAATGATGGATATTCTGTCGCGTCGCCGTAAGAACAACCCGATTCTGGTTGGCGAACCGGGTGTCGGTAAAACTGCATTGGTAGAAGGTCTGGCATTGAAAATCGCTTCAGGCGAGGTGCCTAAGATATTGGAAAACACCCAAGTATTGGTGTTGGACTTAGGTCTTCTGCAAGCGGGTGCGGGGGTGAAGGGCGAATTTGAACAACGCCTGCGCAATGTTATCGAGGCTGTTCAGAATTCTGAAGAACCCGTTTTATTATTCATCGACGAAGCGCATACGTTAATCGGTGCCGGAAACAGTGCAGGCGGCGCGGATGCAGCCAACCTCTTAAAACCGGCTTTGGCGCGGGGTGAATTGCGTACCATCGCAGCGACAACCTGGAGCGAATACAAACAATACTTTGAAAAAGACGCCGCGTTGGAACGCCGTTTCCAAATGGTCAAAGTTGACGAACCCGATGATGAGGCTGCGTTCACCATGCTCCGCGGTTTGAAGCAACGTTATGCCGCTTACCATAAAGTCCATATTCAGGACTCCGCCGTCATCGCAGCCGTACAACTTTCCCGAAAATATATTACCGGCCGCCAACTGCCGGATAAAGCCGTAGATTTGTTGGATACGGCAGCCGCACGCGTCCGCATGAGTTTGGATACCGTGCCTCATATTTTCGGTTTGATGGATGCCCAAATTTCTTCACTGCAACGCGAGCTGGAGGCATTGGATGCCGACAAGCAATTAGGTCGTCTGAATGCTTCGCAGCAAGATAACATTCGACAAGTTGAGCAAGAGATTGCCCAATTGAATGAAGAGCGCGAAGAAATGAACCGCCGATATCAGGAAGAAAAACAATTGGCGGATGAAATCCAATCCTTGATGGAAGCTGCCAAAAATACAGAATTGACTTCTGAAGAGCGACAAGCCGCGCAACACAGTCTGACCGAGAAACAGCAACAGCTTGATGCCGTTGTCGCCGGTAAACCGTTGATTTTCACCAGTGTTGATGAGACCGTAATCGCCGATATTATTGCCGATTGGACGGGCGTCCCCGCAGGCAGCGTCCTCAAAGACGAACTGGCAAACCTGCTGCAACTGGAAAGCCTGCTTGAGAAACGCGTGGTTGGGCAAAGTGAAGCCATTCATGCTATCGCGCAAAGTTTGAGAGCCGCTAAAGCAGGTTTGAAAACCAACGATTCCCCATTGGGCGTATTCCTGTTGAGCGGTCCGTCCGGCGTAGGTAAAACAGAAACGGCGCTGGCTTTGGCAGATGCGCTGTTCGGCGGCGAAAAATCGCTGATTACCATCAACCTGTCCGAATACCGCGAAGCGCATACCGTTTCCCAACTTAAAGGTTCTCCTCCGGGTTATGTCGGTTATGGCGAAGGCGGTGTTTTGACCGAAGCAGTACGTCAGAAACCTTACAGCGTCGTATTATTGGATGAAGTTGAGAAAGCTCATAAAGACATTCTCAATCTCTTCTACCAAGTCTTCGACAAAGGCATGATGCGTGACGGCGAAGGTCGGGAAATCGATTTTAAAAATACCGTTATCCTGATGACTTCAAACTTGGGTGCGAACGAATTGACCCAATTGCTGACACCACAAGAGCCTGAAGAAACAGAAGAAGCTGTTGCAGAAGAGGGTAAAGAGCAAAACGCGCAAGAGCAGATTGTGGACACTGAAGTCGAACTTTCTGCACAAATGCCGGATAGCTCGTCTGAAAACGCCTGCGTTTCAGACGAACCTGTTGAAACCGATGAAACGCCTGAATTTAGTCTGGAAGAGTTGGCAGAAGCGATTCGTCCGATACTGACAGACCATTTCCAAGCCGCTCTGTTGGCGCGTATGCAGGTTGTTCCTTATCGTCCGTTGGAAAAAGAGGCATTGGCTCAAATCGTCAGACTGAAGCTGGACAAAATTGCTGACCGACTGTACGAAGCCCATCAAACACGCCTCAGTTACAGCGAAGATTTTGCAGCGCTTCTGGCTGATTCTTGCACTACCGGCGACAGCGGCGCACGCAATATCGACCATTTGCTCAACCGCCAAGTCATGCCTGCCATCGCGCAAAGCTTTTTGCAATGGCAGCAGACGGCAGGCCATATGCCGGAGCGTGCGAGCTTGGAGGTTGGAGAAGAAGGCATAGACGTCTTATTTGAATAAGGCTATGTTTAAAAACCGTCTGAAAGAGAGCCAACAAGTTTGGTTACCTTTCAGACCGCCTTCCACCACCAATCCCCTCCGCTTGACCACCCACCCCCGTTCAAACTACCATACCCACCCCATCGTCATCTTGGAAATACCCGCCATGACTGCCCGCCAATCCTACCACCTCACCTTCTCCCGATTCTCCCCGTCCCTCTCCGTTAAATCCTTCACCGCCTCCGAAGCCGCCAACACCGCCTACCACGTTGAAATCACCGCCACTTCCACCGATTCCTTCCTGCCGCTGTCTTCCTACCTCAACCAGCGCGCAGCATTTGAAATCCGTCCGCAGGAGGCCGTATTGTCCGAAGTCGCCGCCGCTTTTTCAGCCGGTTCGGACGAATCTCCGGCGAAGCAATGGCAGGGCATTATCACTTCATGCGAGAAGCTGTCCGTATCCAAGGATGAAACCGTTTACCGCTTTGTTTTAGAGCCGCGCTTCGCGGCTCTAAAACATTTCCAATCCTCCCGACTGTTTCAAAACCAAACCGTCCCCGACATCGTTGCCGCCGTCTTCAAACACCACGGCTTCTCCGGTGTCGACTACCGTTTCCAAAAAAGCCGCAACTATAGTGTACGCGAGTATGTAACCCAGTATCTCGAAAGCGACTTCGCCTTTATCAACCGTCTGTGTGAAGAAGAGGGCATTTGGTATGCCTTCGAACAGCATGAACAACATGGCGACGTGGTCGTCTTCGGCGACAGTCCCGAACACTACTTCCGCGACCAAAGCCTGCCCGTTTCCTACCGCCCCCATGCCGGGCTGGAAAGCGTCGGTACAGAAGCACTCTTCAACCTCAGCATCCGCCACAACCCCATCGTCGAAGGCATACGCAGTGCCGACTACAACTACCGCACCGCCGATACCGACCTCTTTGCCGAAACCGACAACAAACAATCCGAAGAATCGGCCGACAACACCGTCTTATTGGGCAAACAACAACACTGGGGCCTTCATCCCAAAACCCCCAACGAGGCCGAAGTTCAGACGACCCTGTTGAACGAAGCCGTCCTCTGCCGCCAAACCGTCGCCAACGGCAGCGGCAACGTCGTTTCCATGGCGCCGATGAAAGTGTTCCAAACCGATACCGCCTTCCCCGAAGCACCCGACGGCTGGCTGGTACTCGGCATGGAACACAGCGGCAGCCGCGATACCGCCTACAGCCATACCTTTACCGCCATACCCGCCCAACTCGCCTTCCGTCCCGAACGCACCACCCCGCGCCCCCACATCGCCGGCACACTGCCCGCACGGGTAACCGCGGCGGAGAACTGCACCTACGCCTACATCGACGATATGGGGCGCTACCGCGTCAAACTGCCGTTTGATTTGGACGAATGGAGTCCCGGCGGAGAAAGCCGTCCCGTCCGACTCGCCAAACCCTATGCCGGTCCCGAATACGGCATCCACTTCCCATTACACGAAGGCACCGAAGTGATGCTGTCCTTCGTACAGGGTAATCCCGACCGTCCGTATATCTCCGGCGTCATGCACGACAGCGCCCATCCCGACCACATTCCTGCCGATTGGAACACAAGGAACGTCATCCGTACCTGGGCGAACAACAAACTCAGGATGGAAGACCAAAAAGGTCAGGAGCACATCAAACTCGCCACCGACTACCAAAAATCCCAACTCAACCTCGGCCATATCGTCGACTCAAACCGCAACAAACGCGGGGAAAACGGCGAAGGCTTCGAACTCAGAACCGACGGCTGGGGTGCCGTACGGGCGGGCAAAGGCATACTCGTCAGCGCACAAAACCAAGACGCCAACGGCAAAGTGCTGGATATGGACGATGCCATTGCACAGATCGAACAGGCGCTCTCCCTGGCTAAAAGCCTGAACAAAGCCGCCCAAACCGCCAACAACCACCACACCGATGAAGAAACCCAAAGGGGTCGTCTGAAAGACGCCCTCAAAGACCTGAAAGAGGCCGGTTTGATCCAAACCGCCCCTGCCGGCATCGCCACCGCAACCCAACAAAGCCAACTGCATACCGCCAATGAAAACATTCACCTCGTCAGCGGCAACCATACCGACATCACCGCCGGCCAAAGCCTGACCGCCCATGCAGTAGAAAGCCTCAACCTGTTTGCGCAAAGCCAAGGAATCAAAGTACAGGCCAACCAGGGCAAAGTGGAAGTGCAGGCACAGAATGACGAATTGCAGCTGAATGCCTTAAAGGACGCAACGCTAACCAGCAGCGTAGGGAAAGTCACCATTGCGGCAAAGGAAGAGATTTTGATTACCTGCAAGGGGGCGTATATCAAGTTGAGCAACGGGGAGGTTGAGATTGGAAGTCCGAAGGTGGTAAGGGTGAGGGCGCCGTTGGTGGTGAGTGGGGCGAATAGCACCAACTTCAAATTCACTCAAGTTGGCGCAATTAAGCGTTACAGCAATAGATTGGATTTTGCTGAAAGTTTTGAAGGATTTGGGGATTTAACATCTCTAAAATATTTTGCACTTACTGAAAGTGGGGAGGAATTTGAAGGAAACCTTGATGAATATGGAAGAACCGGACGAATCACTTCAGCCACAGAAGAATATGCCAATTTTTTTGTAGGAGGAGGAGATTGGGTTTTATCTGAGGATGAAACTTACATAGAACAAGATGATTACTTATGCAGTGATGATTTTGATAATTTAGATAAGGAATAAATGGCAAAATGTTACAGCTTAAACTTAAAAAATTATTCTTAATTTACATATTACTAACTGCGAATGCAGTAAGTCTTGCCAGCCAGAAAACCTTTGTTTCCCCAAATAATACATTAAAAATAACTAGGGAGTGTAATAAAAAAACAAATGAATGTGCTTTCTATCTTAATGAGAAGGCAATTATTGGAGACATCCCAAAAGACAAAGCGACATACAAATGGATTGAGGATATTTTTGCATTGAATATTAATCTAGGCTCGTATAATTCATATTTAGTTTTGGTTGATGGAGTCCATAAGCCTCAAACAGTATCAGGAGTTATTACTATAGACGCTCATACGAAATGTATCATGGCTGCGGATGATGCAGGTATTTATTTTTATAAATTTTTCCAGCTAAAACCACTAAAGATTATTTTAAAACATAGTAAGCAATTTAATTTTGCAAAGGATGTTGTATCTTTACAATCAATAGTTCAGGGAAAGTTTAAACAAAAAAAAGTAGCTATGAGTTATTTAAATCATGTTTATGAATCAGTCGATATGGTCATTGATAATCCTTGTGCGAAATAATTCGGAGATTGGTAATGTCACAATATTCTAAGGAATTTATCCTGTTTGTTTCTACGATTGCTGGCGAAGCTGGCAATAGTAGTAGTGCTTCTTGGAAAGCAATTGCTCATGTAATAATGAATCGTTTTAAATATAAAGAATGGAGGAGGTATCAGACAATTAATGATGTAATATTAAAAACGGGTTTTGATGCGGCAACACAAAAAAATCAACCATTCTTAAGTGCCTATAATTCTCTATCAGCTGGGAAACCATCGCCATTAGTTTTACGGATTATTGCCGCTGTCCGACCTATATATGATGGAATGATAAAAGATCCTACGGGAAAGGTCGTATTGTATTATAGCCCGAGGGCGCAGTCTTCTTTGAGTCGAAGTAAGCTCCATTCGTATAAGCCAACACCGGCATGGAACTTTAATCTTTTGGAAGAAGTTAAAATTGCAGGTACTGAAAATGATGATTTCAAATGGTACAGATACAAAAATGCGGACAAATCAAAAAGATTACAAATAGTTAATCTTGATGGAGAAGCTATTCCTAATGTTCCATATGAAATTACACACGAAAAACAAGGTCAAGAAAAGGTCATTATCCAAGGACAAACTGACCAAGAAGGTAAAACCAAAGAGATTCCATATCAACATGCAGGAAAAGATGTAAAGGTTAAAATCAATCCCAATGCAGATAAGCATATGCCAAAGGCGAATATAGAAGGGATGATTTCGGTAACGGAAATTATTACGAAACTTATCAGCCCGTATCTCAAACAAAGAGTTATATTGAAACCGAATGGGAAACCCGGAAACTATGCAGGAATGTATCACAAGGTCAAAAAAGGGGAGACTTTGACAAAGATTGCCCAAAAGTTAGGAACAACCGTAGAAGCATTGCTTCATGCAAACCCAAAAATTGCAGATCCCAATAAAATCTATATCGGACAAAAAATTCGGCTTCCTGCAAAAACAGGTAGACCTGTCGCGAGAAAAGAAAACGGGGAAGTGAAAATAGATCGACCTACTAAGCCACGGGGAACAAACACGCAGCCACCTGCCGAGAAAGTACAAACAAAACCTACCGTTAATACGGGAGCAAATACGCAAACAGGAAATAGGGAGGTACAAATAGAAAAACCTAAGGCACAAGAATCAGGTAACCAATCATCTGCAAGAAAAGTGCAGATGAGTCCTTCCTCTGACACAGAAACAGCTAGTCGACCAAAGGAAGATAACGGTGCAAAACATACATCTCCCCAATTAAGGCAGAGAAGGGAGGTAAAGCGGGTAAATTCTGTGGATGGGAAGCCTGTTACAGTGGTTAAGGAGAATAGAGGGATACATGATCAAAATGAAACAAAAATTAATAAACTTCATCCTCAATTTCAAGACAAAGTAAGAAGGTTTATTCAAAAAGTGTATGAACAACATCAAATTAAATTAAGAATTGTGCAGGGATATAGGACATACAGAGAACAGGATGAATTGTATGCCAAAGGGAGAACAATGCCTGGATCAATAGTAACAAAAGCAAAAGGAGGGCAAAGTAATCATAATTTTGGACTCGCAATAGATGTGTTTCCAATTTGGCAGGATGGCAGGCTCCACATGAAAAAGGAAGATGATGCAGAGAATATTAGATTACTGAAATTAATTGCACATGTAGGAATTGAAGAGGGGTTAGCATGGGGAGGAAATTGGAGAAAATTTAAGGATTATCCTCATTTCGAATTGAAGGTTGGTAAAAATATGGCTCAACTAAGAGCAGCTGTAAAAGCTGCTGGTGGCGATCCTTTAGCTGTTAAATATGATATTTAGATGGAGTTGTTATGAAATCATTAAATATAATGCTAGCAATATTTACATTCTTTGTCTTATTATGTCAAAATGCATACGGAGTAAATTTAATTTTTACTTCTGAACTTGATGATGAAGAGTCAAGTTTAGAGGGAGGGGAGCTAAAACTATTTAAAGATAGATTAAATCATTGTTTTATTACTTCAACTTACTATGGGGAGACAGGTAAGTCTTTGTATGTGTATAATTTTAAAAAGGGAAATAAGTTAAGTTCAGGTATGCATAAAGAGTTTAGGTTTAAGGATGGTTATATTTCTAAAGATGAAAGAAATATATATATACTAATTAATAAGAAAGAATTAAATATTAATCATACTGAGGTTAGAAATGATTTTACTAATTTAATAAAGAGGATACCTAAATCAATTATTATTAAAAATTGTAACAATTAATTGTCTTTATAATCTATAAGTAGTTTTATAGTGATGCCGTCTGATGAAATTCCTTTCAGACGGCCTCTCCACCACCAATCCCCTCCGCTTGACCACCCACCCCCGTTCAAACTACCATACCCACCCCATCGTCATCTTGGAAATACCCGCCATGACTGCCCGCCAATCCTACCACCTCACCTTCTCCCGATTCTCCCCGTCCCTCTCCGTTAAATCCTTCACCGCCTCCGAAGCCGCCAACACCGCCTACCACGTTGAAATCACCGCCACTTCCACCGATTCCTTCCTGCCGCTGTCTTCCTACCTCAATCAGCGCGCTGCATTTGAAATCCGTCCGCAGGAGGCCGTATTGTCCGAAGTAGTCAGTGCATTTGGGTCTGCTTCGGACGAATCTCCGGCGAAACAATGGCAGGGCATCGTGACTTCGTGTGAGAAGCTGTCCGTCTCCAAGGATGAAACCGTTTACCGCTTTGTTTTAGAGCCGCGTTTCGCGGCTTTAAAACATTTCCAATCCTCCCGACTGTTTCAAAATCAAACCGTCCCCGACATCGTTGCCGCCGTCTTTAAGCATCACGGCTTCTCCGGTGTCGACTACCGTTTCCAAAAAAGCCGCAGCTACACCGTCCGCGAGTATGTGACCCAGTATCTCGAAAGCGACTTTGCCTTTATCAACCGTCTGTGTGAGGAAGAAGGCATTTGGTATGCCTTCGAACAGCATGAACAACATGGCGACGTGGTCGTCTTCGGCGACAGTCCCGAACACTACTTCCGCGACCCAAGCCTGCCCGTTTCCTACCGACCCCATGCCGGGCTGGAAAGCGTCGGTACCGAAGCGCTGTTCAACTTAAGCATCCGCCACAACCCCATCGTCGAAGGCATACGCAGTGCCGACTACAACTACCGCACTGCCGATACCGACCTCTTCGCCGAAACCGACAACAAACAATCCGAAGAATCTGCCGACAATACTGTCTTATTGGGCAAACAGCAAAACTGGGGCCTTCATCCCAAAACCCCCGACGAAGCCAAAGTTCAGACGATCCTGCTGAACGAAGCCGTCCTCTGCCGCCAAACCGTCGCCAACGGCAGCGGCAACGTCGTCTCCATGGCACCGATGAAAGTATTCCAAACCGATACCGCCTTCCCCGAAGCCCCCGACGGCTGGCTGGTACTCGGCATGGAACACAGCGGCAGCCGCGATACCGCTTACAGCCACACCTTTACCGCCGTTCCCGCCCAACTCGCCTTCCGTCCCGAACGTACCACCCCGCGCCCCCATATCGCCGGCACACTGCCCGCACGGGTAACCGCAGCAGAGAACTGCACCTACGCCTACATCGACGACATGGGACGCTACCGCGTCAAATTACCGTTTGACTTGGACGAATGGAGTCCCGGCGGCGAAAGCCGTCCCGTCCGACTGGCCAAACCGTATGCCGGTCCCGAATACGGCATCCACTTCCCATTACACGAAGGCACCGAAGTGATGCTGTCCTTCGTACAGGGTAATCCCGACCGTCCGTATATCTCCGGCGTCATGCACGACAGCGCCCATCCCGACCACATTCCTGCCGATTGGAACACAAGGAACGTCATCCGTACCTGGGCGAACAACAAACTCAGGATGGAAGACCAAAAAGGTCAGGAGCACATCAAACTCGCCACCGACTACCAAAAATCCCAACTCAACCTCGGCCATATCGTCGACTCAAACCGCAACAAACGCGGGGAAAACGGCGAAGGCTTCGAACTCAGAACCGACGGCTGGGGTGCCGTACGGGCGGGCAAAGGCATACTCGTCAGCGCACAAAACCAAGACGCCAACGGCAAAGTGCTGGATATGGACGATGCCATTGCACAGATCGAACAGGCGCTCTCCCTGGCCAAAAGCCTGAACAAAGCCGCCCAAACCGCCAACAACCACCACACCGATGAAGAAACCCAAAGGGGTCGTCTGAAAGACGCCCTCAAAGACCTGAAAGAGGCCGGTTTGATCCAAACCGCCCCTGCCGGCATCGCCACCGCAACCCAACAAAGCCAACTGCATACCGCCAATGAAAACATTCACCTCGTCAGCGGCAACCATACCGACATCACCGCCGGCCAAAGCCTGACCGCCCATGCGGCCGAGAGCCTCAACCTGTTTGCCCAAAGCAGCGGTATCAAGATGCAGGCCAATCAGGGGGCAGTCACTGTACAGGCACAGAATGACGAGTTGCAGCTGAACGCGCTGAAAGACGCAATGTTAACCAGTAGCGCGGGGAAGATCACTATTGCGGCTAAGGAAGAGATTCTGATCACCTGCAAAGGGGCTTATATCAAGCTGAGTAACGGGGAAATTGAGATCGGGAGTCCGAAGGTGGTAAGGGTGAGGGCGCCGTTGGAGGTGACGGGGGCGGAAATGCTTCGGCATCCTCTTCCCCGTTTCATCAAAAATAAGGGGGTGGATGTGTATTACCACTACGATGACTTGATGCCCGTAGTTAATGCTCCATTTGAAGCTTACTTTGAAGATGGAACAATTATTTCTGGAATATTGGATGAAAACGGATACGCCCACATCGAAGATGCTCCCGAAGGTAGATTCCACGTTTTATTTGGTGAGGACCCGAGAGAATGGATTTATAAAGAACCTGAAGAAAAACGGGTTGAATCCCGTTATACAGAAGAGGAAATACAGTTGTTTTGGTTGCAAGAAAATAATAAAGGAAAAGAATGATGGCTATACCTTCATCTCAAGATATGATTGATTTTTTAAAGACGCTAATTTTAGGTGAGTTTCAGGATAATAAACAACAAAGCTCCATTGCTATTTTATTGAGGGGTCTTATTGGAGTTATTCCAGGCGTAGATCAGGTTTTGGATGCACAAGATACCATTGCCTTAATTGTTCGCTTTAACCAAAAGAACTGGCAGTTGAGCCAAGATGATTATGCTGATTTGGCATTTACTGCCTTTGGTTGGATACCCGAATTAGGTAGTGTATTTAAAGGAGTGCTCAAACCAATCTGGAAACAAAGCAAGGGTAACAAAGGCGTACAAAATGGCATTAGAATGCTAGAAAACGCATTAAAGGGAAAACAAGGGGCAGTCATAAGCAAAATACGTTCCTATGTCAGAAACACGGCACAATGGACACAATGGGCGAACATTGCCATTACAGAATGTAATATCCGCCTGACTGCCTATATTGAAATGTTACAAATCATATCGCGAGGACATATAAACTTTAAACCCGTTGCTGACTGGAAATGGACGCATACCCAATTTAACTTTCCTGCCTGGCTGATTAAAATGGCGCGGGAACAAATTGCTCCTGCACAAAAACTAAAACAAATATTAGCCAAAGCCATAACAGAAGGCGTAGAGAGCATTAGATATTTTTTGGAAACCCTTTTGGGTGAACATGCCAATCTCGTTATGGCTGCCGTCAATGGTGCGGCAAACCATACAAACCATAATAAAAACGGCCGTCCTCATGCTGTTCATAATGCCAATCAACAAGTGGGTAACAAACGCAAACACAGTGAGAAAAATACCTCGTCTACGCAATCGAAAGAAACTTCTAATTCGAAACCATATAAAAACGACAATGTTCGCCACGACCGTCATCCCAAAATGACCAAAGGGCAGAATGATGATAAGCTCGTCCAAAATACCGCTACTAATTCCGGCAGGAGGGCTGTAGCGGTGCAGAAGACTAAAGGTGCTGTAGAGCAGATAAGTAACAAAATCACAGGTCTTATTGGCGAACATATGGCAGACTACTGGATGCTGGAACAAGTCGGTGGTAAAGCGCGGCACGATCATGGAGGGACGGCAGAGGGAAGCTGCTATAAAATGAATTTCGGCGGCAGGCTCTACCAGCTTCACCAACCTTCGGCAAACCCTAAAGGAATTGATTCCCTGTGGAAGGTCAACGGCAAAATCGGCGGTAAGCCGTACTGTATTTTAGAAGCAAAGGCAAGCGCTACCGCCCTTACACGTCCGCTTGGTAAATTGCTGACTGATGGTCGGGATAAAACAGAGCGGCGAACACAGAATAATCAGCATCAGGTGCAGATGAGCCATACGTGGTGTGAAAGTAGATTAAGAAATTTGGGATTAAATCTTCAAGTAAGAACGGATTATTCCCGCCGAGTCGTCTTCTTTGGTATTAATGACATTGCCACCCATACTAAAGCATATGCCAAAATCGTGGAAGCAGTCGCACAACCCGAAAAAAGACAGTACTTGCCCCGTATCATGATGGAGCATACTGAACACAAACCTGGTCGTATTTTTACGGATGAAGATATTGAGGTATGGGTAAAAAGGAGGATAGGTGAAAAGAGAACAGAATCTTCCAACAAGGTTGGCAGAAGGAAAAAACAGAAACCGTAATTGATTAATTGACTATTATATGAGTATAAAATGAACGAGACCGAACAAATCCCTTTTAACAAGAAACGTAGGCAGCATTTTTTGACTGAGGAAAGATTTAGTAAATTTAATAATTATTTTCTGGAAGCTATTCCTGAATATAATAAATGGAAACTCTCAGATGATTTGGCATTACGATTTTTATCTAGACAACAAGCAGAAACCTACTGGGATTATTTGAAAATCATATATACCGCAGGTAAACCGATAGAGGATTTAATTCCTGTTCTAGAAAAATTTTTAGCTTCAGAGGAAGAGATAACTAAATTCTGGCAGCAAAATAAAACTAAATTAAACGATGTCGGCTACTACACAAGCCCGATGCTGTGGTGTGACGTTGAGCATTACCTTAAAACTCTGCACCTCATTGCGCTGTGCTACCTCCTGCAACGCGAAGACTTGCTCCCACGTCTTCTTGAAGTCATCCTTGCCAATGCTGAAGATGATTTAGAACCTGATACTACTATTGAAGACTTTTTGGACTACCATTTTAAAAATCGTCCTGATCCGGATTACGTCCAAATGGGCAAACACGCCATTTTATTCGGTGAAGCTATGCGTGGCGAAACCAAAGAAGAACAGTTAGAAGAACTCAACGCGTATCTCAAAGACTGGTATCACGAAATGGTCGGCATGAGTGACCTTGAATACCAGACCCATCTTGACCCCGAGCAGAACGGATTTTGCGGTTACTGGGCTTTCGAAGCCGCTGCCATCGCTTATCTTGATGATTTGGATGATACCGAATTGCGCCAATATCCCTATTACCCCAAAGATATGGTGGATTGGGCTCGGGAGCAGAAACTCAAACACGAGCAGGATCAAGATCGAAGCGGCAACTTGCCTCTGCTCCTCAACGCAGGTACACCCGCCCCGTTTTCAGGCAGATACGGTACCGACAACTTCATCGGGCATGAGATCCAAATCAATCAGGGAGAGCTTCTGCCTGCCGGACAAGTCAGTGCGAAGAGAGATGAGAACGGTAATCCTATTTTTCGGGAAGATACCGTTTGGAGATTGCTCAAACGCGAAGACAAAGGCAAAGTCCGTTTCAGCGAAAAAGAGGTGAAAGAGCTTCAAAAGTAAAATAGAAACGATAACAAGGTCGTCTGAAATCATATCGGGTTTTCAGACGACCTTGGATTCGGATTTCAAGTGCAACACTAGGGTACCAGTGGTTGGAACAGATTTAAGAATAAAACACTTGGCGTTTCGTAGCCAAGTGTTTTTCTCGGCCGGTGGTTCAACTCATCTTGAACCCTGCGTATCTCCCGATTGCTGATGTTTCGGAAATCGGTTTGTTTGGGGAAATATTGCCGGATGAGTCCATTGGTGTTCTCATTCAGCCCTTTCTCCCAAGAATGGTAAGGGCGGCAAAAATAGGTTTCCGCCTTCAATGCTTTGGCTATTTTGGTGTGTTGGTAGAACTCTTTGCCGTTATCCATGGTAATGGTGTGGACTCTGGCTTTATATGCCTTTAATACCCTAATGGCCGCCCGGGCAGTGTCTTCGGCTTTTAAGTTCTTTAATTTGCAGATGATGGTGTAGCGGGTAGTGCGTTCGACCAAGGTCAATAACGCGCTTTTCTGATTTTTGTCGACGATGGTGTCGGCCTCCCAATCGCCGATGCGGGTTTTCCGGTCGACGATAGCAGGTCGGTTTTCTATGCCGACGCGGTCGGGCACTTTGCCTCTGGTCCATGTGCTGCCGTAGCGTTTGCGGTAGGGTTTGCTGCATATTCTGAGATGTTGCCACAAAGTGCCGCCGTTGCTTTTGTCTTGGCGGAGGTAGCGGTAAACGGTGCTGTGATGGAGTGTGATCCCGTGGTGTTTATGCAGGTAGGCGCATACTTGTTCGGGACTGAGTTTGCGGCGGATAAGGGTGTCGATGTGTTGAACCAGCTGCGAATCGAGCTTATAGGGTTTTCGCCGGTGCTGTTTGGTCAGCCGGCTTTGCTTCTGTGCTTTTTCGGCGCTGTATTGCTGTCTTTGGATGCAGTGCCGCTTGATTTCTCGGCTGATGGTGCTTTTGTGGCGGTTAAGCTGTTTGGCGATTTCGGCGATGGTGCAGTGGCGGGACAGGTATTGGATATGGTATCGTTCGTCTTGGGTCAGTTGTGTGTAGCTCATGGCAATCTTTCTTGCAGGAAAGGCCGTATGCTACCGCATACTGGCCTTTTTCTGTTATGGAAAGTTGCACTTCAAATGCGAATCCGCCGACCTTTTGCATAATACACAAGAGTAGCCGCCACCAATACTTCTACGACAAACTCGGCAACCTCATCAGGGAATACCGTCACGACAGCCTGGACGGCACAGCCCGAAGCCACGTCTGGCATCACCGCTATGACGCATTGGGCAACCGTACCGAAACCATCCGTCCCGACGGGCAGCGTATCGGTTATCTCCACTATGGCAGCGGCCACCTGCACGGCATTACCCTCAACCATAATGAAATAGCAGCCTTCGAACGCGACAAACTACATCGCGAAACTGAACGCTCTCTTGGAAAGCATATCCGCCAAGAAACACAATACGACCCCATGGGCAGAATCCTGCAGCAAATCCACAACCGCAGCCGGCGCGAATACGGCTACATAGAAAACCGTAATGGCAGCACCGAATACCGTTACGACCCCTTGGGCAGGCGTACCGCCAAAATCCGCAACGGAGAAACCACCGTCTACCACTGGCAGGAAGACACCCTTGCCATCGAAAGCACAAACGGACAAAACACCCATTACCTGTTCGAACCCGGTACGTTCGAACCGCTGGCGCAATTTCAGACGACCGAAACTATAGGCATAGAGCGGGAAGACAAACCCGCCGAGCCGTACGGCTACGACCCCGAAACCGATCCGCTGCTGAAAATCCCACCCGAACCCCAAGGGCAGTCCGAAGCGCAGCCCGAATTGGTTTATTACCAACTCGACCATCTCGGCACGCCGATTGCCGCGCACAATGCAAAAGGCGAAGCCGTATGGACGGCCGAATACGAAGCATGGGGCAGAATCCGTAACGAAACCGTTTCAGACGGCCTCAAAGCCAACATTCCGTTCCGCTTCCAAGGACAGTATTACGACGAAGAAAGCGGGTTGCACTACAACCGTTTCCGCTATTACGACCCTGAAATCGGGCGGTTTGTGAGTCAGGATCCGATTGGGTTGATGGGTGGGATAAATGTTTATATTTATGCTCCTAATCCAATAGAATGGGTTGATCCATTTGGATTGGCATCAAAATCTAGTTTTGCAGTTCGACATGGTCCTAGTGCTCCACAAAAAATAAATGGTAAATTCCCTATAAATTCATGTTTTGCAGGTAAAACTATGACCATGAAAGATGTTAATCAAAATATTTTAAAAAAATACCCAGGATTATCATCAAAATATCAACATGGGGTTCCTTTTAATATGATGGGATTCCCAGATTTTTCCAGATATGCAATAAGAACAGTTAATTTACCCGGAGGGTTTATTTCAGATAGTAAAGATTTTAGTCAAGCAAATAGAATAGCATTTGGCAATAGTAATAATTATAAGGATAAAGGAAATATGATAATAGATGGCAAGAGATACATTTGGCATCATACAGAAAAAAATGGAAAAATTCAGTTGATTCCATATGATCTCCATGATGCAATTAAACATACTGGTGGTGCTGCGGTATGTGGAACAAGAAAACGTTAATATTAATTTATGGAGTATAAAATGGTTGAAATTTTAAAATTTGGTAAGTCAGAAGAAGAAATTAAAGATTTAGAGAGCAATGAAGGTCAGTTAAGTAAGAAAGCTATCAAAAGGTATCTATTTTTAAATGCCCATCAAACAGCTTCATGTGATGATATTTTAAAATTTGAAAATGAGCATAATTTATTATTACCAGATGAATATAAGGAATTTTTAGAAAAACATAATGGAGGAATACCAAATAATAGTTGTTTTTTAGATGGTAGGGTTTTAAATTTCTTTTTTGGATTGTTTAATAATCCTAAATTAGAAGAATCTATTGAGTGGCATTTAAATATGTACAATGATAGATATCCATCATCAATGTTACCTATTGCATCTGCAGGAGGTGGAGATTTAATTTTAATTGGCATAAAAGACGAGTATATGTCTAAAATATTTTACTGGTTTCATGATTTTGAGGCAGAGGAAAGTGGAATTCAATATTTTGAAAATATTGAATGCGTTTCAAATAATTTAAACGATTTTTTGAGTATGCTTACATCTGAATGCTAATTGTTTTCTTAATATAAGAATACTAAAATTCTTTCATTGATATTTGGAATGGCTTGAATTAACTCATTAAAATAGAAAACCGTAACGGCAGTACCGAATACCGCTACGACCCCTTGGGCAGGCGTACCGCCAAAATCCGCAACGGAGAAACCACCGTCTACCACTGGCAGGAAGACACCCTTTCCATTGAAAGCACCAACGGACAAAACACCCATTACCTGTTCGAACCCGGTACATTCGAACCGTTGGCGCAATTTCAGACGACCTCGCCGATAGGCATAGAAAGGGAAGACAAACCCGCCGAGCCGTACAGCTACGACCCTGAAACCGATCCGCTGCTGAAAATCCCGCCCGAACCCCAAGAGCAGTCCGAAGCGCAGTCCGAATTGGTTTATTACCAACTCGACCATCTGGGCACGCCGATTGCCGCACACAATGCCAAAGGCGAAGCCGTATGGACGGCCGAATACGAAGCATGGGGCAGAATCCGCAAAGAAACCGTTTCAGACGGCCTCAAAGCTAACATTCCGTTCCGCTTTCAAGGTCAGTATTACGATAGAGAAAGCGGGCTGCACTACAACCGTTTCCGCTATTACGATCCTGAAATCGGGCGGTTTGTAAGTCAGGACCCGATTGGGTTGCGGGGCGGAACGAATCTGTTTGAGTATGCGCCGAATCCGATTATATGGGTTGATCCATTGGGCCTCTCAGCATTTTCGTGCAACAAATTAACAGCCTGTGGATGTAAAGAAATATTAAAAAGTGAAAATGTAATTATTGGTAAGCATGGGGATATGAAAAAAATTGGTGGATTGAAAGATTCACATCATATTTATCAAGATGCAGCCGTTCGAAACATTCCTAATTATAAATATAATCATGCTATTGCTATTAGTATTCAAGGAAGAAACCCTGATGGCTCAACAAGAAATACACCGCATTATCGGGCAAATCGTGCTCAAGACAACTCATCTAAAGCAGGAATTTTAGGTGCGGAAACAGTAGTTGCCTATAATCCTTTGAGAGCTGCAGGCCTAAGCGCAAAGGCTGCAAAATGTGCTACTTTGGAAGCTAGAAAATATCTAATTGGCCTAGGGGCTAATGCAGGTTCTTCAACTAATCAACTTTCAAGAAGAAGGAAATAAATATGTTTACATTCCAAAGAAAAGAGAATTTTTTGGATCTTATAGAAGAATTTTTAAATTTATTGAACCAAAGAGATTTTAAACAGCTTGAAATTAAATTTCAGCTTAATAAAAATGTGTATGATGAAATTTTGGAAGACCTAGATTATGAAAATATTTCAGATAAAAAATTATCATTAGCACCTAAAGAAATTGCGTTAACTGCGCAAAATGATAACAGACCAATATTTGAAATATATAAAATAAATAATAATGAAGAAATTATAGGGGTCGAAAGTTGTTTATATGCAGATAGTGAAGAAACTGACCTCACATTAGAAGGTTCTATTTATAAAAAAGATGGTAAATACATATTTATTTACCATGGTATTCGTGCATAAGTTTAATTTGAAGAATGCTGAGTAAAAAGTAGATTGGATTAAAAATGCAAAATATCAAGGCCGTCTGAAAGCTTGTCCCCCTTTTCAGACGGCCTTTTCAGTTAAAAATATCGGATCGCCATGAAGTAAAGACATTCGGGCAACTACCGAACCCTACAGCTACGAGCTCGAAACCGATCCGCTGCTGAAAATCCCGCCCGAACCCCAAGGGCAGTCCGAAGCGCAGCCTAAATTGGTTTATTACCAACTCGACCATCTCGGCACACCGATTGCCGCGCACAATGCAAAAGGCGAAGCCGTATGGACGGCCGAATACGAAGCATGGGGCAGAATCCGTAACAAAACCGTTTCAGACGACCTCAAAGCCAACATCCCGTTCCGCTTCCAAGGTCAGTACTACGACGAAGAAAGCGGGCTGCACTACAACCGTTTCCGGTATTACGACCCTGAAATCGGGCGGTTTGTGAGTCAGGACCCGATTGGGTTGATGGGAGGGATGAATCTGTTTGAGTATGCACCGAATCCGACGTTATGGGTCGATTCACTTGGTTTGCATAAAAAGAAGCGTTGCTGTAATGGCGACCCTTGTTCAGGAAAAAATCCTTCTGCTACTGCAAGAAGGTGGCAAGGATCCGATCCGTACCCAGGAATAGATTCATATAAAAATGTCGTTGTCAAAGCAGGTACAGTTTTGTATACGTTGTATCCGCACGGTAATACACCTGGAAATTATTTTGTGACAGCAAAAGATGTCTTAGCAGCACGGACTGCGAGGGAATACAATGATTCTGTTCAAGTATCTCATAAAGAGAATACAGACGGAGGAAAGAATATACGAACCGCTTTACATGGTTTTATAGTAACAAAAGATACATGTATGGCTAAGGGAATAACGAGGGCAAATCCACATTTAGGTAAAGGGGGGGCTACACAGTATTTCATTGAAAACATGGATAAAATAAATTTAAAATCAACCAATAAATTAATTAAATATGGTAAATGATATGAATAACTTACAAGTATCTATGAATCATAAAAAAATTACGATAGATAATAATATAGTGATTGATTTTATGGAGGAATTTCCTAATAAATTAAAGGGGTTTTTTACACTTTCTGGAAACAGCTATGTATTTGATAGAGAAATTACATACCTAAGTGAAAAAGCAAATATAATAATCGTTATCTCTCATAAAATTAAAATTTATATCATATTTAAAGATTATATTTATTTAGATAATACTATACTTAATTCGAAGATTGTTCGTAGGTTTATTAAGAAATATCCTATTTTGGCTTCAAGTTATGAGCTTATCAATCCAATGAAACTAGAATTTAAGAATTCGAATATCGTATGGGATTGTTTAAGTTTTACTTATGATGCAAAGCAAGCTGCAATAACCCTTTTGATCACTACATTAAATTAGCTAAATTCTTAAGAAATTTGTAGGCTTAGGATCATATGATTAATTGATCATAGTAATTACCAAATCGACCATCGCGGCTCATCAATTGTCGCACACAATGAAAAAAGCGAAGTTGTATAGTTAGTCGAATACAAGGCTTCAAATTCAACATCCCGTTTCGCTTCCAAGGTCAGTATTACGACGAAGAAAGCGGGCTGCACTACAACCGTTTCCGGTATTACGACCCTGAAATCGGGCGGTTTGTGAGTCAGGATCCGATTGGGTTGAAAGGCGGAGGAAATTTGTATGCCTATGTTGTCAACCCGACTTTATGGATTGATCCATTGGGATTGGATCATAGAAGCGTCTTCTGGAACGCCGTAAAACACGATACGCACAGGGATAAATATCAGGTACATCATATTTTCCCGAAGGAGTTATATAATGATGAGGATAAAAATAAAAAAGCAAAAAAAATTTTAAAATGCCATGGGTTTGAGAGAGATGGAATCCATAATTTGATCGGACTTCCTAGAAATGAACATGACAACCCTAGGAAAAATGATGCTTGGTTCGGAGCTTCTAAGCATAATTCGAATCACTTTGGATATTCAAATGTAATTAGAAATGTAATTGAGAAAATAGGCTCTTCCGGTTCTTGCAGAGAGCAAAAATTAAAATTGATTGCCTTGCAAAGAGGAGCGAGAGAAGCATTGAAAAAAGGAGAACCATTGATGCCTAAGGCTGGAGCAAAAGAATCATCATGGGATAATATATTCAAATCATTTTATTAATGGAAAGGTAATACAATGACAAATATTGATTTTGAAAAATACCAATTTTTAGTGGAGCAAGAACTGACGCGTTATAAAGAATTAATTGCGTCTAAAGGATTTTTAAGTGGTTCGTTTTCGTTAGAGGGTTATGAAATTACGCATAGCCAAAAAGAAGCCTATGATTTATATACTGTCGAAGAACCACCTGCACCTTATTTTAGTTATCCTGATTTAATTGGGGACGTTGTACCGAGTTGCTTTACCCCTTTTTATGATGTTGAAGAGATTGATGAAAGAGTTAATAACTTATGGAGTAGTATCTCAGACAACTTATGGGAATATGTTTACAAAGAAATAAAAAACCTTGATTTAGATCGGAAAGAGTTGGAGGATATAGATGGGTTTATTTATAATGATTTTCTAAGTATCATAGCTTATAAATCTTTTTCTCAAATACCTAGTAAAAAAATAAATGAAAATAGAAAAATGTTCTTAGAGAAACAAATTGAGGTTTATAAAAATGGTGGTTTCCCTTGTGGTTGGAAAGGGGAGTTTCCGGATGGTGTAATGGTTGTTTATTCGCCTGAATAACTGTTTGTCTTTCTATTTGTCAAAAAGTAAAGTAAGGCCGTCTGAAAAGCTTGCCCTCTTTATCAGACGGCTTTTTCAGTTAAAAGTATTGTATCGCCATGAAGTAAAGACATTCGGGCGACCGCCGAGCCGTACAGCTACGACCCCGAAACCGATCCGCTGCTGAAAATCCCGCCCGAACCCCAAGGGCAGTCCGAAGCGCAGCCCGAATTGGTTTATCTCGATCATCTCGGCACGCCGATTGCCGCACACAATGTAAAAGGCGAAGCCGTATGGACGGCCGAATACGAAGCATGGGGCAGAATCCGTAACAAAACCGTTTCAGACGGCCTCAAAGCCAACATCCCGTTCCGCTTCCAAGGTCAGTATTACGACGAAGAAAGCGGGCTGCACTACAACCGTTTCCGGTATTACGACCCTGAAATCGGGCGGTTTGTAAATCTGGATCCGATTGGGTTGATGGGTGGGATAAATGTTTATGTTTATGCACCTAATCCAATTAGGTGGGTAGATCCTAATGGTCTTTCTCCCGTTTCTCAAAATTGTCGCAACACAAAATACTCCAGAGGAGAGGTCATTACCAAAGTAACAGCTATTGTTAAACTCCATCAAAATCAAATTAAAAAAGTAGCTCCCGATGCCCACGTTGGATTAAGGGGAAGTTTGGTAACGGGAAAAAGAGGAAACGGAACCCCTTGGGATCAAATTGAATCAGATATTGATGCTTGGGTTGCTTCAAAAACTTTATTTGATGGCAATAATCGGTACCCAAGAGAATTGAAACCTGTTGAAAATTCAATTAATACAGCGATTAAAACAGCACTTCCTTGTTTGAGGCGGGGAGGAAAAGTTTTCTCTTTTAAAACTCAAAGGCATAATTTCATCGAAGGTGCTAGAGCCAGAAGCGAAAGAATTATTACAATATTTTAAATAATTTAAGGTTTTTTAAAGATGACTTACGAAGAACAATTGGTTTCCCTAAAAAAATCAAAGAATTTCTATGTTTACATTTATGAGTGGATTGATTTATTAGATTTTTGCAAAGTTAGCAATTTAAATCCACAGGATGCCGAGTATCAAATTATTACTACAGCTTTTAGACATGCTGGCTGGAAAGGGGATGGTATTTTAACAGAAATTTGGATTCCTCCTTTTGCTGTTGGAGCTATTTTAGAAGAACCTATCAATTATGCTGATGAGCTATGGAAGTCATGGCAGAATGGATTAATTTTATGGCATGTTAAACAGAGGGAGGATGGTTTATCTTTTATTGGTTCACCTAAAAAATTATTAATTCCTGATGTTGGGATAGATAAGGTTGTTAGTTAATTATTATTAAAGTGAGTTAAGGCTTAGAGAGATTGATATTTTGAGGAATTGGTTGCCTGTCCTTTTCAGTTAAAAATATTGTATCGCCATGAAGTAAAGACATTCGGGCGACCGCCGAGCCGTACAGCTACGACCCCGAAACCGATCCGCTGCTGAAAATCCCGCCCGAACCCCAAGAGCAGTCCGAAGCGCAGCCCGACTTGGTTTATTACCAACTCGACCATCTCGGCACACCGATTGCCGCACACAATGCAAAAGGCGAAGCCGTATGGACGGCCGAACACGAAGCATGGGGCAGAATCCGTAACGAAACCGTTTCAGAAGGCCTCAAAGTCCACGTTCTGTTCAGTATCATGATGAAAAGAACAGGCTGCACTACAACCGTTTTGTTATTACAACCAAAAGAATGCTGGATGAAATTGAAAAAAACCGGGGATTTAACAACAAGGGATTTGTTGAGAAAAGGCTGGGGGGATATAAACAAAAAGGCCGTCTGAAAAACTGAACTGCACCCCAAAAGTTGGACATCCCCTCCAACTCACAAGGTGCAGTTTTTTTATGAGCAAATATACATTACACTTCAAATACCAAGCCGTACTCCACTACCTGCATATACGCAGCCAACAGCGTACCGCAGACCACTACGGCATTTCCCGAACCCACCTGAGACGATGGATACGCGCCTATCAAGAAGGCGGTATCGGCGCACTCGAACATCCCCAATCCAAAACCATGCCCCAACACCGCAAAAACCCCTTCATCGCAGATAAACCCGACCAAGAAAAACGCAGGCAGAGCTTATTGAAGAGTTGTGCTATATGCGCGCAGAGGTCGCCTACCTAAAGGAGTTAAAAGCCCTCAGCCAAAAGCAGACCGCAAAGGACAAAGCCAAACCGTCCAAACACTGAGGGCGCAACACCCGCTCAAATACCTGCTGCACATCGCAAACCTGCCCAAAAGCAGCTTTTACTACCATCACCAAGACCGACCCGATCCCGATGAAGCCGACAAAGCCCTCCTTGTCGAAACCTACCGGCGGCATAAAGGACGCTACGGACAAAGGCGCATTGCCGCAGCATTGGGTTGGAACCGCAAAAAAGCGGCGCGGTTGATGAAGCAGTTGGAACTGAAAGCCCTCATACGGGCGAAAAAAGCCTACCGCCATCCCGCTATGGGCGAAATATCGGAAAACCTCCTCAAACGCCGGTTCAAAGCCCGAAAGCCCAACGAAAAATGGCTGACCGACGTTACCGAACTCAAAGGAAAAGACGGCAAATTGTACCTCTCGCCAATCTTGGACTTGTTCAACCGCGAGATCGTCGCCTACGCCATGAGCCGCAGAGCCGACAGCGAAATGGTGAAGGAAATGCTCGAAAAAGCCGCACTCCGTCTGACTGATAAAGGAACGATGCTTCATTCGGACCAAGGTGTGCTGTACCGTACGGCGGGGTATAGGGAATTGCTTGCGGAGCATTCCATGGTTCAAAGCATGTCGCGAAAGGCGAACTGTTGGGACAATGCGCCGATGGAAAGCTTCTTTGCGGTGTTGAAGACGGAGTGTTTCTATAACGCAGGTGAATTGACGGTAGATGAATTGATGAAGCAGATAGATGACTATATGGATTACTACAACCGGGAGCGTTGCAGTTTGAAATTGAAAAAGCTGAGTCCTGTCGCATACAGAACCCAGCTTGCACAGAGCGCCTGAATAGGCTTTTATGAGTGTCCAAGATTTGGGGGCCAGTTCAAAACCTTTCAGACGGCCTTTTACTTTTAAATTTTGTAAGTGATTGTACTACTGAGCAAAACAGGAGTTAGCAGGCTAAAATACTAGCGTTATGAATTTAACATAATATAAATTAATTTCCTTTTCCCTATTCTTCTACAAATTCCGCTGTTTTGTTCCTATATGTCAAATGAGAATTAATGATACTCAAGAGAGTGTGCTCATAGTACTCCAATTTTTAGTATCAAATCAATAGGTTTTAAGCTGCTTAATTTTACTGTAACTCTACCACTGAATTAATGAGTGATGGAATAGTGTCTAGGGAAAATAGCTTCTACTATACTAAGTACCTCCAACTTCTTTGAGATAAGTACCTTAGCAGTTTATAAATACCATTACAAACAAATGCTAACGGAAGAGTAGGGCAGTAGCTAGCACTAGCCCAGTAACTGTGAACAGTAATTAAGCTGATGTAACGATGTGATTAAAAATCCATAAGTAGAACAATATTTAGCAGACTACCAAGCACACTTGGAAAAAGTATTTGGCTAATGGCAAAAAAGGTAGGGAAAATGCCCACCTTTTTTATTATTGTTGAATGGTTGTGATCATTGTAAATGGGCCACATTGTTAAGCTGCTCAATATGAAAACCGCTTTCACTATCGTATTTCACAATACTGATCGAAGTATTCAACAATGACACGGATTTACCCTCATCACGATGATTTTCCCAAGTCGCTCCGCATAGTAAGGATAATAAAAGCCGCAAGGTATGGCCATGCGATACCACTAAAATATTGGCTCCCGATTGATGTACTTTAACGATATCGTAAAGGGCGGCCATTGCACGTACTGCTAATTGTTCAAAAGTTTCGCCACCATTGCTTAATGCTTTATAAGCTGCCGGGTCATTGGTCAGTTGTTTGAATTCGGTTAGCTTTCGCAGGTCAGTGATCTGCATACCTTCCCAACTTCCAAAAGATTGCTCATTTAGTCCACAGTGCTGAAAAAGAGGAATAGGACGCTGACCGATAATATGGCCAGCCGTATCAATGGCGCGTTGTAAAATGCTGGAATAAGCAGCGGTAAATTCTACTTGTTGTAGTGCCGCCCCGGTTTTCTGGGCTCCTACAATCCCTTGTTCGGTCAGTAGTGAATTGCCTGATCCCTGCAAAAGTCCTTGTTCGTTCCATTGGGTACGGCCATGGCGAATAAAATAAAAAGTGAGTTGTTTTGACATCATAGTTCCTTGGAGATCGGGAAGTATAGGGTATAACTAACTTATGATGCAAAGGCCGTCTGAAACGATAATTTCAGACGGCCTTTTGTTTTAACGTGTGCCGTTTAGATACGGTCGTGCCTGGAGGATAACAAGCTTACCCTTGTCAAACGCCCATTCGATGTCTTGCTCACCATTGGCAAATAGTTGTTTGATTTGTTGGCCGGTTTGGTCAAGGCGACGTATTTGCTCTTGATTCATCACGTTGCCACTGGTTACGGGCACTTCTCGTACTCCACCATTTTTATCCAGTTGCAATGCCGTGGTTTCATTAGAGGAGCTGAGACGTTGTACAGAATCATTGCGACGGTTATAGACTACCTGTTCGGCTATCCGTTTGCCCTCAACGACACGAATACCCAACCCGCGTTTGGCGGCAATGTAGGAGCTGTTTTTCTGAGCAATATCATAGGGATTGATGGTAACCAGTACGCCGGAGAGATCTGCATTGATGCTTTGTTGCACAAAGACACTCATTTTCACGCTATCGTGAGGCAATCCGGCAATACGGCGGGCTTCGTATGCACTGTAATTGAAAACAGAAGCCCAAGATTGCTTCACTGCTTCGGACAACGCGTTTTCATCGGTAACATTTGGCACTGTGGTGTACAGCCCTGCGCCGCTGAAATTGGGCAAGTCTTCGGAATTAGAGGAGCTGCGGACAAACACGCCTTTGCTGTTTAATTGATTGCGCCATTGCTCAGCCCATCTGTGTTTCCATTCTGACGGGATTTCGGCATCGGTAATTTTTTTCTGCAGTGTGAGTAAAGCAGTGCGGCGCTTACGGTTGTCTCCATCACTTTGTGTTTCGATGTGTGCCAGTGTTGTCGCGTTAATACCCAGCCTATCCATCATGGCTTGATAGTAGGCAAATGGAATGCAGAATCCATCAGGAACGTTGCTGTTTGCAATATGGGCGCGGATATGACCGAGGTTGGCAGCCTTACTGCCGCAGTAACGGCTGTCATCACGGCGCAGGTTTGCCAAAGCCCGAAGGCTGTAATCGGAAATATCAGGTTGGGGCAGGGTAAGGCCGTCTGAAAAGCTTTTGCTGGTAGTGTTCCGGTTGGTTTGGACAATTCGGTATTGCTTAGCAGTCGCTTCAAATTCGATACGACGGCCAATATATGGGGCTAGGATTTTTTCTGCATCTTTAAGGTAAATATTGGGAATCCCCCAGCTGCGTGCCAATACATTCACATGCGATAGTGCAGTAGATGGTTTCTCACTGATAATCCCCGCCACAGGTGGCAGCTCTAGGGGAACCTCTTTCAAAATAATAATATCGTCGGCGCCGACATTATAAAGATCATTTTCTTTGGCAATAACGCGTAATGTGCCTATCGCTTTACCTTGGTTTAGAGGCAGGTAGGGAAAATTTTTAATCAAACTTTCTTGGGTAATAAAAGGAACTTTACTTTGCTCGGCAACGGTTTCCTGCCATAAAGAATTGGTTTTATAACGCAACGGAGCGTAGAAACTGTCTTTCAGACGGCCTGCCACCAATCTCAACAATTCAGGCGTGATTTTGTCTCCTTCCCAAAACTCATAAACATATTCCTGAGTACTATTCTGCCAACTGATAGTGCCAAACAGATAACGCCGGTTAGGGCTACGGTATTGTTGATTCAATTCAGTTTTTGACAGCATAGGTTTCAAGATAGTAGCCAGGTAGCGCTCATGCAGCCGAAATTTGGGAGTATTGATGTAGTCGGTACGGTTATCGTCTTCACGATCGATGAGGAAAAGGATATGAGGAATTTCATATTCACTACCTTGATCATAGATACGCGAAAGTAAGTCAAAATCGGCTTGGCTTTTGATTGCAGATAACGCAGGAACTTGTGTTTTAACTGGAGTGACTGCAGTTTGACGCTTTTCAGACTCGTAATAAGAAGGCTTACGCGCCGTTGGTACAGCCGTATCGACTGTCTCAGCCTCAGGACGGCACGCTGAAAGTAAAAACAATATTGGGAGGTAAAAAGCAGGTTTCATGATGTTGTTGGTTATCTAAATCAGATGAAAAGAAATATACCTATTGTAAAAATCTAAATCAAACTGTTTGTTGCCTGGATAAATCAGTTTTATCAAAGGCCGTTTGAAACGTGATTTCAGACGGCCTATCTAAATGGTGTTTTTAAGATAAATTTGGCAATTCTGTTTTGCAGTAACTGTATTACTGCTTTACTGAATAGTGGAGGAATAGGGCAGGGGGAAATGTCTCTTTATCCCTTATTTCAACCGTTCAGACGGCCTTTTCCCCATTCATCCCATTCGCTTTACCATCGGCATTATCCCCGTTACTATACAGGGCTCATCGTCAGTCGGATATTACCTTATGACCGCCCGCCAATCCTACCATCTTACCTTCGCCCGTTTTCCCCCTCACTTTCAGTCCGCTCCTTCAGCGCATCAGAAGCGGTCAATACCGCCTACCGGGTCGAAATCACCGCTACCTCTACTGATTCCTCCCTGCCGCTGTCTTCCTATCTCAACCAGCGCGCAGCCTTTGAGATTCGTCCGCAGGAAGGCTTACTGTCGGAAGTGGCTGGGGTATTCGGGTCTGCTTCAGACGATCCGCCGGCAAAGCAATGGCAGGGCATTATCACCTCATGCGAGAAGTTGTCCGTCTCTAAGGATGAAACCGTTTACCGCTTTGTTTTAGAGCCGCGCTTCGCGGCAATGAAACATTTCCAAACCTCCCGACTGTTCCAACACCAAACCGTCCCCGACATCGTTGCCGCCGTCTTCAAACACCACGGCTTCTCCGGTGTCGACTACCGTTTCCAAAAGAGCCGCAGTTACACCGTCCGCGAGTATGTAACCCAGTATCTCGAAAGCAACTTTGCCTTTATCAACCGTCTGTGTGAAGAAGAAGGCATCTGGTATGCCTTCGAACAGCATGAACAACATGGCGACGTAGTCGTCTTCGGCGACAGTCCCGAGCACTATTTGCGCAGCCAAGGCTTACCCGTTTCCTACCGTCCCCATGCCGGATTGGAGAGTGTCGGTACCGAAGCACTCTTTAACTTAAGCATCCGCCACAACCCCATTGTCGAAGGCATACGCACGGCCGACTACAACTACCGCAGTGCCGATACCGACCTCTTTGCCGAAACCGACAACAAACAGTCGGAAGAATCAGCCGACAATACCGTTTTATTGGGCAAACAGCAGCATTGGGGCCTTCATCCCAAAACCCCCGACGAAGCCCAAGTTCAGACGACCCTGTTGAACGAAGCCAACCTCTGCCGTCAAACCGTCGCAGCCGGTAGCGGCAACGTCGTCTCCATGACGCCGATGAAGGTGTTCCAAACCGATGTCTCCTTCCCCGAAGCACCCGACGGCTGGCTGGTACTTTCCATGGAACACAGCGGCAGCAGAGATACCGCCTACAGCCATACCTTTACCGCTATACCCGCCCAACTCGCCTACCGTCCCGAACGCACCACCCCGCGTCCGCATATCGACGGTACCTTACCGGCACGGGTAACTGCGGCGGAAAACTGCACCTATGCCTACATCGACGACATGGGACGCTACCGCGTCAAACTGCCGTTTGATTTGGACGAATGGAGCCCCGGCGGGGAAAGCCGTCCCGTCCGACTGGCCAAACCCTATGCCGGTCCCGAATACGGCATCCACTTCCCCTTACACGAAGGCACCGAAGTCATGCTGTCCTTCGTCCAAGGCAACCCCGACCGCCCGTATATCTCCAGCGTCATGCACGACAGTGCACATCCCGACCACATCCCTGCCGATTGGAATACAAGAAACGTCATCCGTACCTGGGCGAACAACAAACTCAGGATGGAAGACCAAAAAGGTCAGGAGCACATCAAACTTGCTACCGACTACCAAAAATCCCAACTCAACCTCGGCCACATCGTCGACAGCGGTAGGGAAAACGCGGAGAGAACGGCGAAGGCTTCGAACTCAGAACCGACGGTTGGGGTGCAGTACGGGCGGGGAAAGGCATACTCGTCAGCGCACAAAACCAGGATGCCAACGGCAAAGTGCTGGATATGGACGATGCCATTTCCCAACTCGAACAAGCACTCTCCCTGGCCAAAAGCCTGAACAAAGCCGCCCAAACGGCCAACAACCACAATACCGATGAAGAAACTCAAAGAGGCCGTCTGAAAGACGCCCTCAAAGAGCTGAAAGAGGCCGGTTTGATCCAAACCGCCCCGGCCGGTATCGCCACCGCAACAGAGCAAAGCCAACTGCACACCGCCAATGAAAACATCCACCTCGTCAGCGGCAACCATACCGACATTACCGCCGGCCAAAGCCTGACCGCCCATGCGGCAGAGAGCCTTAACCTGTTTGCGCAAAGCAGCGGCATCAAGATGCAGGCGAATCAGGGCAAAGTGGAAGTACAGGCACAGAATGACGAGTTGCAGCTGAATGCTTTGAAGGATGCAACGTTAACCAGCAGTGCAGGGAAGATCACTATTGCGGCGAAGGAAGAGATACTGATTACCTGCAAAGGGGCGTATATCAAGTTGAGCAACGGGGAAGTAGAGATCGGAAGTCCGAAGGTGGTGCGGGTGAGGGCACCGTTGGTGGTGAATGGGGTCAATCAGATTAATCATTTTATACCGAATATGAATCAAAAAGCCTCAACCTGGCTGGCATTTCAGTATCTGGATGGTAACAAACAGCCTATACCATTTGTGAAATACAAGGCTTATTTTGAAACAGGGGAAATAATAAAAGGTACGACCGATAAAAATGGTTTTTATGAAATAAGTAATCCACCATCAGATATCGTAAAACTCGTTATGGATGAAGACCCGCTTAAACCGAAGCAAGAAAAACTTCAGGACTTTTTGGTACAAGTTAAAGGAGAATTGAAGTGAGTAATCAATCATGGTGGAATAAAGTTAACACTTTTTATAAGGAAGCTTATAATCACTTTGCGACTGCTGTATCACAGGGTACCAAATGGATTAGAGAAGTTACTGCAGATTCAATTGATTGGATATGGGGAACACTCCAAGGCGGTTGGAATCAAAATATGCGAGCTGATCAAATTGTTGCTGATGCTATGCTTAGTTTTGTACCAATTTTGGGTGTAGTAATAGACATACGGGATTTATTAGCCTGCATTTATTCATTAAATCAGCAAAGTAAAAATAGCGAAGAACAAACTTATAAATGGATGGAATTGGCATTAACTCTTATTGGTTGTGTTCCAGTAGGAGGAGATTTAGCCAAGCCAGTCATGAAGATTGTTCTCAAACAAATTCGTCGTTTTGGACTGAATAATCTCCCACAGGCTGTCAAATCAAGCATCGAACCTATCAGGCAACTGCTAAATAATGAAAAGTTTGTGAAAGTTGTTGGGCGGAAAAATATTGATGATGTTTATAAAAAAACTGCAGATTTTTGTCGTCGGCAAGCAGCTGGATTAAAACTTGATCCGATCTTGAAAAAATGGCGGGAACTAAATAAAGACTTAGCAGATGTCCTGAATTCATATAGTCATTTAATGCCGGAGGATATTAAGAAAAAATTAGTAGGGCTATTGAATAGTTCACAAAACTGGCTAGATATTGCACCGAGGCATTTAGTCCCAGCCTTTGCAGATACCGGAAGAGTTTTAAACCACGTTGCAGATAGTTTACATAGCCCTTCCAAAATGCAGGTTGCAAAAGTCAACCAAAAAACGCCCGTGCAACTTGGAAAAAATAAGCCGCTAACAGTGGTAAGAAAGGCGGATAAACGTAAAATCGGCTGTTTCAAACCTGGCAAGAAAAAAATCGAACGGGCAAAACGTAAAAGTGATCAGGAATATCAGAAATTCGAGAAGGAGTATTACCGTCAATTAAAAGACCAGGAAAAAGGTTTAAATGGCCTAACGATTGATGAATATCTGACAGGAAGGGAAGCTTATAAAAATAATGGACGTGGAGCGGGAGTGTCTCAAGCAAAAACAAGAAGTGGATATCAGAATGAGATATCGAAGTCCCTCAACCGATCATATCAAAAACAGGGTAAGTCCCCAAAAGAAGCCGACACACTTGCCAATGAAAGAACTAAAGCAATTATGAAAGAGCTGGATGCACTGCATAATCCTGATATGATTGTCGGAGGTAAAGATGACACTGGTCGTTTAGGCCGTGGTGATGTCAATCGTTCTATTGGCGGAAACTGGAATCAAAAAGCTCCGGATAGCAGGGAGGCGGGAGACTACAGAACCCGCTTGAAGCAGCTTGATGATTACGCCAATGAAATGAAAACAAAGTATGGTGGAGATGCCAATATGAATGCAGAATTTAACCGTTGTCCGACATAGAAGGAGTAAACATATGAATCGATTCAAACAAACTGAAGGATCAGAATATTTTTTTGAAAAATTTGGAATGCCATTTGCTTCCATGCCGGTTTCAGCTGAAACCTTGGCCAAATATCGCGGTAAATTACCTGACCGTTTACTGGAATATTGGCAGGAATTTGGTTTCTGCGGATTTAAGGACGGAATATTTTGGCTGACCAATCCGGAAGACTACGAGGACATTCTGACAGAATGGTTACCGGAAGATGAGTTGAAAAAGAAAAAACATTATGTGATTGCCCGTTCAGGATTTGGGGATCTGTTTGTGTGGAATAGCGAATTGGGGGATGAATATAAGATTATTGGGTTGTGGGGATGGATATTTAAAAGTGATCCTGATTTCAGCGATTGGATTCGGGACGGAAGAGCTGATGAGGTTATTGATATTTTTATAAGCATAAATAAATACGAAGAGTTGGATACGCAAGACAATGATGGTAATCCGCTCTTTCAACGCTGTGTCGAATTATGGGGTCCGCTGGCAGAAAATGAGATGTTCACCTTTGCGCCGTATCCTTTTATCAGCGACAGTATGACGCTGGATGCAATTCGTAAGGCAGATTTATTCATTAATTTTGACATTGTACGGCAAATGAAAGAACCGGAGATTTTAACAACAAGGGATTTGTTGAGAAAGGGCTGGGGGATATAAACAAAAAGGCCGTCTGAAAAATTTCAGATGGCCTTTTACTTTTGAATTTTGTAAGTGATTGTAGAATTAAGAGAAACTGGAATTATCAAGCTCAAATGTTATTTTATGAATTTAACATAATATACATTATGCGAATAAATATATTATGCTTTATTTTGCAAATGTCCATCCTGCATGGTCATTACTCTTTCAAACCGTACAGCAAGCTCATCATCATGAGTAACAACAATCAGACTTGTATTTAATTCTGTTTTCAGATCCATCATCATGTCCAAAATGTTTTGGGCATTTTTCCTATCTAAATTACCTGTCGGTTCATCAGCCAGAAGGCATTTGGGGCGTGTAACTAAGGCTCTTGCGATAGCAGCGCGCTGTCTTTCACCTCCTGACAGTTCGCTTGGACGATGTAATATCCTTTGTTTCAATCCAACTTTTTCGAGCATATCGGCAGCTTGTGTTTCTGCTTCCGCTTTGTTTTTTTTGCCGATTAAAAGCGGCATCATTACGTTTTCAAGTGCAGAAAATTCAGGCAGCAAATGATGGAACTGGTAAACAAAACCCAGATAATTATTGCGCAATTCTCCCAGTTGTCTCTGAGACATATCGCTTATGTCTTGATTCATCAGGGTAATTTTCCCCTCTGATGGTTTGTCCAAACCGCCTAAAATATGTAAAAGGGTTGATTTACCGCTACCTGACGAACCGATAATACTGATACCTTCTCCTTCTTTTACTTCAAGATTCAGGTTTCTCAATACTTGTACGTTTAATGAACCGTCCCGGTAACTTTTTCCGATATTTGTGCATTTCAATACTATATTGTTATTCATATCGTAAGGCCTCCGCCGGTTGTGTTTTGGCTGCACGCCAACTTGGATAAAGTGTGGCAAGGAATGCCAATCCTAAAGAAATACAGGAAATAACCGCCACATCCCGCATGTTTACGTCGCTGGGCAAATAGTCGATAAAATAGATTTGCGAGTTGATAAGGTGAACACCGAAAATTTTTTCAAAGAATGCAACGATTTTGCCGACATTCCAACCGAGTAATACGCCGCATACCACGCCGATAAGCGTTCCAAAAAAGCCTGCAAAAGCCCCTTGTACCATGAAAATTTTCATAACTCCTGATGGCGCAAGACCCAATGTGCGCAAAATGGCAATATCGGCTTGTTTCTCCGTTACCGCCATCACTAAGGACGATACCAAATTGAAGGCTGCAACGGCGATAATCAACGTCAGGATGATGAACATCATGCGTTTTTCCAACTCTACTGCTTCAAAGTAGCTGCGGTTATTGAACGTCCAGTCTCTGACCCAAATTGAATCTTTTTTGGAAGGCGGGATTAAATTTGCAGTAAACGAGGGAGCATTTTGCGGGTCAGCCAGTTTCAGGCGCAACCCGCCGAAATTTTCACCCAATCTATACAATACTTGGGCATCTTGGATATGCGTCATCGCCAGGGAATTGTCTACTTCATATACGCCTGTTTTGACTAAGCCTACGACGTTGAACTGTTTCAGACGAGGTACGACGCCTGCGGGGGTAACATTGCCTTCAGGGGTGATAACGGTAACTTTTCCTCCGACTTCCGCGCCTAAAGCTTGAGCCAGGCCTTCTCCTAAAATAATATCGAAGTTACCGGGTTTCAGACTGTCGAAACTGCCCGCAGGCATATCTTTTCCATAATCTACAACATTCTTTTCTTCGGATGGTAAGATACCGCGGATTTGAACCCCTCTGACTTCCCCCGCATTGGCAAGCAAGGCTTGATCGGATATGTAAGGCGCGCTTGCCAATACTTCTTTTTTATCTTTGACGATTTCACGAAGATTTTGCCACCCTAACCCATTGCCATTATCGTAATAACCGATTTCAGCATGAGGGGCGACATTCAGTAACTGCCCTCTGATTTCCTTTTGAAAACCGTTCATTACAGACAGTACGGTAATCAGCGCGGTAACGCCTAATGCAATACCGATAATTGAAATCATGGTGATAAACGACATGAATCCATTGCGTTTTTTCGCCCTGAGATAGCGAAGTCCGATCCATGTTTCCAAAGAAACCATCCGAATGCTCCAGTGTATGTTGAAAATCGGATATTGTACCGTAAAATACCGCCCTAGTCCGAGTCATTCCGATAAGCCGACATCCGTATGTAAATGCCGACGGTCAAACTGCCAAATACCGTAAATTTCGCTCTGAGGCTTGCATAATCCGTCATATGGCCTTATTCTGAGCAAACGGTACACACTACCGATATTAAAAAAGGAAACAACCTCATGAAAATCAGTAAAATTTTGGTTTTGCCCATCATTGCTGCCGGCTTGGCTTTGAGTGCCAATTCATACGCAAAAGAAATCAAAATTAGTTCAAATAACACATCTTACTCTGATGCAGACGTTCAAAAACTGGCTGCGACTGCAGTCGGGATGGGTGTTAAAGAGCCTGTCAGCCTGAATGCGGGCAGCGGGATTGTTACCGTATCCGGCAACAGCGCGACAACCTGTACATTTAAAGTCGGCAGCGGTTCGTCTCCGCAAATTCAAGGCGTAAGCTGTAAATAATTTATCCGATTGATTTCGTTACATCATGTTTTCATAACAAAGGTCGTCTGAACATTTTCAGACGACCTTTGTCATTGTTAGCGTTGATTGCCCTACTCTTCCGTCGAATCGGTTTTCAACATACGCCGTTCATATACTGCCTGTGCCAAAGTACCCGCATCGACGTATTCAAGCTCTCCTCCTAAAGGAATGCCTCGCGCAAGGCGGCTGACTTTATAGGGCAAAGGTTTGAATAGTTCTGCCAACACATAGGCCGTCGCATCACCTTCGGCGGTAAAGTTGGTTGCAATAATGATTTCTTCAACTTTGCTGTTTTGCAGGCGTGCAACCAGTTTGTCTAAAGAAATATGAGAAATATCCATACCTTGTGCAGGACTGACCTGTCCCATTAAAACGAAATAAAGTCCGTCATGGCAATTGGCCGTTTCCATATTGGAAACATCGGCAGGCATATGGACTATCATCAGCCTGCGGGGATCACGGTTGGCATCAGAACAAATCTCGCATAAATCACTTTCACAAAAATTGTTGCACATCCGGCAATGCTGAACCTGCAATAAAGCGTATTGCAAAGCCTCAACCAAATTTTGGGCTTCCTGCCGTTTATGCTGCAAAAGTTGATGTGCCATCCTTTGTGCAGACTTGGGACCGACATTGGGCAGAACTTTCAAAGCGTTAATCAGGCGTGTCAACGCATCGGGTGATTTACTCATTTTTTCAGACGACCTTTGAGGGCTTTGTAAACGAAACGGTCGGGAATATCCGACCGTTTGCTTAAAATGTGCCGTTTTATTCGGCAGAATTATCCAGTTTTTGCGAACCTTGAACCTGCTCAATCTGCTTACTCAGATATTGCAGCAACCGGCTGAATATATTGGCAGATTGGTTTTGTACCAAAGCCTGTTTGGCAGCGGGAATTTGTGCCGAAACATTTTCCGGTGCAGCAATGCTTTGAACTTCCATAATAACCGGCGAAGGCAGCCCTTCCAACAAAGCAAAAGCCGGTTTGCCATTCGCAGGGCGGGCTTTGATCAATTCGTTGTAGGCTTCGGGCGGCATGGATTTTCGAGCGTCCTGTGCTGACAACTGCTCAACGGGCGACCATTGTAAATCTACGTTCTTTCCTGCTTTCAAGTCCGCCAAAGTTTCTTGCGCTTTCTTCTCGGCCAGTTTTACCGATTCGCTACGGACATAGGAAGCCTGAACTTTATCTCTCGCTTCGGTAAATCCGGCTGTTTTTTCTTCACGGACTTCTTTGGCGCGAACGACCCAAACGGTATTGTTGTCAATATTGATAATGTCTGAATTGTGTTTTTTCTTCAAGACATCTTCGCTGAATGCCGCGCTAGTTAACGCATCGGGCATACCTGCTGCTTTGGCATCGGCCTGCGTCAGCCATTGATCGGAAGTTTCGATTTTCAAACCTAGTTTTTTCGCCGCCTCATCTAAGGAATTCGGATGATTAAACGCTTCTTCAGCGAGTTTTTCTTTGGCGGCATTAAAATCGGCGGAGGCTTTTTTAAGTTTCAAAGCAGCCTCAATGCGTGCTTTTTCTTTATCGAACTCAGGCTTGGGGGCATTTTGTGGCAATGCGGCAACTTCTTCGTCGAATACTTTTTTGACTTCATCCGCACTGACGCTTTGCTTCTCCGCCAAATGGGCTGCATTAAGGGCAACGTATTCAAGCTTCACGGCTTGGGGAATCAGATAATCTTTTTTATGCGATTCATAATAACGTTGCAAAGTTGCATCATCCGTTTTGACTTGTGCCGCAAATGTTTCCGGTCTGAATGTAAATGAACGGATGGTACGGTTTGACTGAGTCAGCTTAATCAGCTGCTCTGCTTGAGAATCGCTGATAATTGCCCCGTTCTGAACTAGGTTAATCAAATTTTGCAAGGCAAACTGCTCGCGTAAATCATCAATGAATTGGTCTTCGGACATACGGCGTTGGCTCAGATATTGCGTAAACAATGCCTGACTGAATTTACCGTTGGCATCATGAAATGCCGGATCATCGACAATAGCCTGCTTAACCTGATCCATAGACACATCTATGCCCATCATCTTTGCGCCCTCTTTCAGGTAGGCACGCTGAACCAGCCCGCTAAATATGGCTTCGCGGCTTTGCCCGCCGCCTGCGGCCTGATCCGCCTGTACGGCATTATTCAAGGTGTGATCGCTTATTTTTTCGCCACCGACCTTGACGATATAGTCGGAGCCGGAGTTTCTCGCAGTTTCGACACCAAAGCCGACAAAGGTCAGCGCGATCAGACCCAGTAGGATTTGGGCGGGAGTTTTATATTTTTCAACGGTATGGAACATATTGGTTTGAGGGCGTAATGGTTAATGGCAAACGCGCATTGTAGCGTTTTTTCAAGGATTCCGCATCTTTCAGACGACGTTTTATTCCGAAAAAATCTTCTGATAGTTTTCGACAGAAAATCCGACGTAAACCCTGCCCTCTTTACGCAAAACCGGACGTTTGATCAAACTTGGATTTTTCGCCATCAGTCGGACCGCCCCGTCCGGACTATTTTCGGCAGTTTGACGGTCGGCATCGTCAAGTTTGCGCCATGTCGTACCACGTTTGTTGAGCAGGATTTCTAAAGGAACCTGTTCCAGCCATTGGCGGATAACTGCCTCGCTCGGTGCGTTTTTCTTAAAATCGGAAAATTCGTACACAATATTATTTTCAGCCAACCAGTTGCGTGCCTTTTTAACAGTGTCGCAATTTGTGATTCCGTATAATTCGATCATGCTGTTTCTTTCTTGTTGATGCTTGGTAAGCTCTCATTTTACTACATTCCCCAAGTGAAATAAGCTAGAATACCTGTCCGCAATCCCTTAATCGGGAAACAGGTTATAGAAGGATTCCCTATGCAAAGCCGTTTACCTTTTTTCAGCGTCATCCGTGTCGGCGGAGAAGATCGCGCTTCATTTCTCCATGGCCAACTATCCAATGATATTAATCACTTAACTGTAAATCATTCCTGCTACGCGACTTACAACACACCTAAGGGACGTGTTTTGGCGAATATGGTTGTATTAAACCGAGGGGAAGATTTATTGCTGGTTATGGCAGCGGATTTGGCTGAATCGATTGTGAAACGGCTGCGTATGTTCGTATTGCGCGCCAAAGTTGAATTTACCCCCCTACCCGATTTTGCCGTTGCAGGTATGCTCGATGAAAGCTGCCCTGCTACCCCGCCCGACTCACCCAGCCTTTCTTTCGAGGCATCACTGGAAAACGGTGTATATACCATTCCCCTGCCCCATAAAGGTCGTCTGAAAATCGGTGAGGCGGCGCAGCTGCCCGAATATGATGCCCAAGCCGAAAATGCGTGGAATCTGCACGAAATCCGCAGCGGCTATCCATGGATTTCTGCTGCGACCAAAGAAACCGCCGTTGCGCAAATGCTCAACCAACACATCATCGGCGGCGTACATTTCAAAAAAGGCTGTTACCCAGGTCAAGAAATTATTGCGCGCGCCCAGTATCGAGGCCAAGTAAAACGCGGGCTGGCGGTATTGAGCGGAGATTCATTGGAAGCAGCAGGTGTAGGCGTGGTTTCCGAAGGTGCGGAAGCTGGACAAATCATCAACACTGCGCTAACTGAAAATGGCAGCTTAAGCCTTGCCGTCATCAAGTTTTCCGCAGCGCAATCCCCTCTTACGGATGCAGACGGCAACGTATTGAAACAGGAAAAACTTTTCTTTTCCGTTTCTGAAGAATAGCCTGTCCAACATAACATGGTCGTCTGAAATCTTTCGGAATAAGGTTTCAGACGACCTTTTGTCTCCTCCTTACATCCCGTTTCGACGGCTGTTATAGTGGATTAAATTTAAATCAGGACAAGGCGACGAAGCCGCAGACACACAGATAGTACGGCAAGGCGAGGCAACGCCGTACTGGTTTAAAGTTAATCCACTATATATAATTCTTCCTCACACACTCCCCTACTCTTTCCCCATGAAACTCAACCCCCAACAGCAAGCCGCCGTCAAATACCTCGGCGGGCCTCTGCTCGTGCTTGCCGGTGCCGGCAGCGGCAAAACCGGCGTGATTACGCAAAAAATCAAACATTTGATTGTCAACGTCGGCTATCTGCCGCATACCGTCGCCGCAATTACCTTCACCAACAAAGCCGCTACGGAAATGCAGGAACGCGTCGCCAAAATGCTGCCCAAGTCGCAAACGCGCGGGCTGACGATTTGCACCTTCCACTCTTTGGGCATGAAGATTTTGCGCGAAGAGGCGAACCATATCGGTTACAAAAAAAACTTCTCCATCCTCGATTCCACCGACAGCGCGAAAATCATCGGCGAACTTTTGGGCGGCACGGGAAAAGAAGCCTTATTCAAAGCGCAGCATCAGATTTCCCTGTGGAAAAACGATTTGAAAACGCCTGAAGACGTACTTCAGACGGCCTCAAACGCTTGGGAAGAACAAATCGCGCGCGTGTATGCGAGCTATCAGGAAACCTTACAAAGCTATCAGGCGGTGGACTTCGACGACTTAATCCGCCTGCCCGCCGTGTTGTTGCAGCAAAACAGCGAAGTGCGCAACAAATGGCAGCGGCGGCTGCGTTATCTGTTGGTTGACGAATGTCAGGACACTAATACCTGCCAATTTACGCTGATGAAGCTCTTGACCGGCGCGGAAGGCATGTTTACAGCCGTCGGCGACGACGACCAGTCCATCTACGCATGGCGCGGCGCAAACATGGAAAACCTGCGCAAAATGCAGGAAGACTATCCGCAGATGAAGGTTATCAAGCTGGAGCAAAACTACCGCTCCACCGCGCGGATTCTCAAAATCGCCAACAAAGTCATCGAAAATAATCCCAAGCTGTTCACGAAAAAACTTTGGTCGCAGTTCGGCGAAGGCGAAATCGTCAAAGTCGTTGCCTGCCAAAACGAGCAACACGAAGCCGACTGGGTTGTCAGCCAAATCGTCAAGCAGAAGCTGGTCGGCGGCGACAAAACCCAATACGCCGATTTCGCCGTGTTATACCGCGGCAACCATCAGGCGCGGATTTTTGAAGAAGCCTTGCGCAGCGCGCGCGTTCCTTACCAACTCTCCGGCGGACAAAGCTTTTTCGACAAAGCCGAAATCAAAGACGTTTTGTCCTATTTGCGCCTGCTTGCCAACCCCAACGACGATCCCGCCTTCCTGCGCGCCGTTACCACACCCAAACGCGGCATCGGCGATGTAACGCTGGGCAAACTCAACACCTACGCGCACGAACATGAATGCAGCCTGTATGAAGCCGCGCAAAACGAAGAAGCACTCGCCCTGTTGAACAATACCAACCGCCAACACCTGCAAGCCTTTATGGATATGTTCGGCAGCTACCGCGCCAAAGCCGAAACCAGCGAAGCGGGCGAACTCATCAACAGCCTGCTCAAAGAAATCGACTACGAAAACCACCTGCTTGCCAGCGAAGAGGGTAAAGCCGGCGAAATCAAATGGCGCAACGTCAGCGACCTGACCGGCTGGCTAGAGCGCAAAGGCGAACAAGACGGCAAAAACATCATCGAACTCGCCCAAACCGTCGCCCTAATGACGCTCTTGGAAGGCAAAAGCGAAGAAGAAGTCGATGCCGTCAAACTCTCAACCCTACACGCCTCCAAAGGCTTGGAATACCCCTACGTCTTCCTTGTCGGCTGCGAAGAGGGCATCCTGCCGCACAACGACAGCATCGAAGAAGACAATGTTGAAGAAGAACGCCGCCTGATGTACGTCGGCATCACCCGCGCCAAACGCCAGCTTACGCTGACCCACTGCGTCAAACGCAAAAAACAAGGCACATGGCAGTTCCCCGAACCCAGCCGCTTCATAGACGAAATGCCGCAGGAAGACATCAAGATTTTAGGACGCAAAGGCGGCGAACCGATTGTGAGCAAGGAAGAGGGCAGAAGCCATCTGGCGGGGATGCTGGATATGTTGGCGGCGAAAGGGAAGGGCTGAAACAAAAGATGGACAAGTAAAAGGTCGTCTGAAACTAGATCCGGTTTCAGACGACCTTTGCAATATTCCTATCTTAGAACTTTACGCCTTTGTGCAGCGCCACGATACCCGCGCTCATATTATGATAATCCACACTGTCGAACCCCGCGTCCAGCATCATCTGTTTCAAAGTTTCTTGATCGGGATGCATACGGATGGATTCGGCGAGATATTGATAGCTGTCGGCATCTTTCGCAATCAGTTTGCCCATGACCGGTAGCAGCTTGAAGGAATACAGGTCGTACACCCCTTCCAGTGGTTTGTAGACTTTGGAAAACTCCAATACCAGCAGCGTGCCGCCCGGTTTCAACACGCGGTACATCTCTTTCAGCGCGGCATCTTTGTGCGTCATGTTGCGCAGACCGAAGGCGACAGAAACCAGATTGAAATAGTTATCGGGGAATGGCAGCTTTTCCGCATCAGCCAGCGACACGGGCAGAATCAGGCCTTCGTTGAGCAGTCGGTCGCGTCCGACGGTCAGCATCGAAGAATTGATATCGGTCAGCCAAACTTCGCCCTCTTTACCCACGCGTTTGGCCCAGCCGCGAGACAAATCGCCCGTACCGCCGGCAATATCCAATACTTTGTCTCCTTTTTTCAAGCGTGCGGTATTAATGGTGAAATGCTTCCAAACACGGTGCAGGCCGCCGGACATCACATCGTTCATAATGTCATAGTTTTTCGCTACCGAATGGAATACTTCGGCTACTTTGCCTGCTTTTTCGTTCTCATCTACGGTACTGAAACCAAAATGGGTTTTGTGGTTGCTCATGTTGCCTGCCTTTTGAAATTTAAAATTAAAATAATATGAATTCAGATATTGAATACGTCGAAGAAATCGCCAATCGCTTTCGACGTGGGAAATATATTTTTCGCCTATCCCACCTTAAAACGAGCGGCTGTTGAGTAACAGGTAACGTTGTGTGTAGCCCGCTCCGGTACCTAAAAATTTCAGTTCCATCTTTTCAGACGACCTTTTCGTCAATGTCTTCCGCCACAACCTCCGCTGCCACAGGTATGGCCGGATTTCGATTCGGTATTCAAATCGTCAGGAGAAGGGACACGGGACGCACCAGCCAGCTCCATACGGCGCAGGTAGTCCGTCCAAAGTGCGTCGTGATCGTGTGCCAGTTTGTGCAGATAGGCCCAGTCGTACAGGCCGCTGTTGTGGCCGTCTGAAAAAGTGATTTTCAAGGCATAATTACCGACCGGCTCCAAATCAGTAACGGTAACGCTTGCCTTTCCGGTTTGTAAAACCTCCTGCCCTACGCCGTGTCCGCGCACTTCCGCACTGGGCGAATAAACACGCAAAAACTCTGCGGAAAGTGGTTTTTCATCGGCATCGTAACGCAGCGTCAGCAATGCTCGGTCTTTCGACAGACGGATTTCCGTCGGAATAAGGTTGTTTTCGTTCACAGTCATACTCCGGATTTTTTACGCAGCCACGCAACTCTGATGGAAAAAACGCCCCCGGCCGCAGCAAACAGCAAAATTGAATAAAGGGACAGGCGTATCAGATTTATCCTCATCTGTCCGTTTAAGCCCAAAGGCAACATCATCAGTCCTGCAAATATTAAAAACGCCGAAACCATTAAAGCGATAGAAATGAAGGCATAGCGGGTATTGGCATTGATTTTGTGATGACGGCTCATGGTTGCGCAAGGGTTGCTGAACTTGAAGTCGGGTCATTCTATCAGTTTTGCAGGCTAATTTCGATAAAAGGTCGTCTGAAACGAAAACGCCTGTTGAACTGCACCCCAAAAGTTGGACATCCCCTCCAACTCACAAGGTGCAGTTTTTTTATGAGCAAATATACATTACACTTCAAATACCAAGCCGTACTCCACTACCTGCATATACGCAGCCAACAGCGTACCGCAGACCACTACGGCATTTCCCGAACCCACCTGAGACGATGGATACGCGCCTATCAAGAAGGCGGTATCGGCGCACTCGAACATCCCCAATCCAAAACCATGCCCCAACACCGCAAAAACCCCTTCATCGCAGATAAACCCGACCAAGAAAAAACACAGGCAGAGCTTATTGAAGAACTGTGCTATATGCGCGCAAAGGTTGCCTATCTAAAGGAGTTAGAAGCCCTCAGCCAAAAACAGACCGCAAAGGACAAAGCCAAACCGTCCAAACACTGAGGGCGCAACACCCGCTCAAATACCTGCTGCACATCGCAAACCTGCCCAAAAGCAGCTTTTACTACCATCACCAAGACCGACCCGATCCCGATGAAGCCGACAAAGCCCTCCTTGTCGAAACCTACCGGCGGCATAAAGGACGCTACGGGCAAAGGCGCATTGCCGCAGCATTGGATTGGAACCGCAAAAAAGCAGCTCGGTTGATGAAACAGATGGGGCTGAAAGCCAAAATACGGGCAAAAAAAGCCTACCGCCATCCCGCCATGGGTGAAATATCGGAACACCTCCTCAAACGCCGGTTCAAAGCCCAAAAGCCCAACGAAAAATGGCTGACCGACGTGACCGAACTCAAAGGGAGCGACGGCAAACTGTACCTCTCGCCAATCTTGGACTTGTTCAACCGTGAGATCGTCGCCTACGCCATGAGCCGCAATGCTAACAGCGAAATGGTGAAGGAAATGCTCGAAAAAGCCGCACCCCGTCTGACTGATAAGGGAACAATGCTGCATTCCGACCAAGGTGTGCTGTACCGTACGGCGGAATATAGGAAATTGATTGCAAAACATTCCATGGTTCAAAGCATGTCGCGTAAGGCGAACTGTTGGGACAATGCGCCGATGGAAAGCTTCTTTGCGGTGTTGAAGACGGAGTGTTTCTATAACGCAGGAGAATTGACGGTGGATGAATTGATGAAGCAGATAGATGACTATATGGATTACTACAACCGGGAGCGTTGCAGTTTGAAATTGAAAAAGCTGAGTCCTGTCGCATACAGAACCCAGCTTGCACAGAGCGCCTGAATAGGCTTTTATGAGTGTCCAAGATTTGGGGGCCAGTTCATGTTTCAGACGACCTTTTGGCTTTTGCTTTATCTGGCTTACTCGATAAACAGGACAACTGCTTTTTCTGTTTCTTCATTCGGCATTAGGCGCACGGCTGTGCCGGTTTTTCCTTTGAGGCGCACGAGGAAGCCTCCGGGTTTGCGTTCCAAAACCTCAAGCTTTGCATCACCTCGCGGGCGGAATGTGATTTTCTCGCATTCGCGAAGACACCAGTGGTTTTTCCAATGGATGAAATAAATGTTATCTGGTTTGACGGCAAGCGTTTCTCCGCCATTGACGACAAAATAGGGATAATCGGGCTTTTTGGTTTTGAATGTCCATTCTGCTTTCTGTTTTTTACCGTTTTGGCTGTATTCGAACACGGCGCGGTAGGCAGTGTCGTATTCGAGCGGCGATAGCGGGAAAAGCGCAAATTGTTTGTCGGTCAACTGTCCGTTTGGATCTGTGTATTTATCCAAAATTTTGGTTTTGTCGATTTCGTTTTTGCCTTGATAAAGTTTGAACGACAGCATCTTGACTTCTCCCCCGTCGTCTGAAAATGCAATGCTGACGGGATTTCCGGTAAATTCATAACCGGGCATGGGATCGGGATGTTCTCCGTAAAAATCCGGCGCGGCAAAATTTCCCTTCGGATAAGCGATATACGCTAACTTTGTTTGATTTTTAATTTCGTCGGCGTAAACGATAGAACCGTTAAAACAAGAATTTTTATAGAAACGGCGGTCCGCTTCCGGATAGGATCGCCCTAACGAACACCAATGATTGAATTCCCGGTTGCCTTGATTGAAAACGACGGCGGTTTTTCCGTTGCCACGCTCAACAGCTACTCCCGCTTCGTCAATATTTTGATCAAGCAAAGAAAAACGGTGGTAAATGGCTGTCATCAGGGCATCGGTTTGCTCGTGCAGGACAAGTGTGTTTTTAAATCCATCCTGATGGCGGTACTCGCCCGTGCTGATGTTTTCATGAACACCATCGAAATAATAGCCGGCCTTGCGGGCGCGGTCGGAGGGCTTGTACCCTGTGTAAAATTGATTGTTTCGATGTTTTTCGTCATGGCCATCTTCAGGATTGATCAGCAGATATTTGGCGTGCCTGCGGGCTGAGCGTTCCAATACCGGGGAATTCGACAGGGGATTCAAACCGGCAGCAGCACGCAAAAAATTAAGGTAACCCAAGCCGCTTAAAGATTCTACGGACGAACGGTCTTGACCGGCTTGCGGGTGGATAAGGTTGTCTGAAAAGAAATAGCGATTTTGCTGGTAATAAAACAGACCAAGCGCGCCCGCTAATATTACCAGCCAGATGGAGATGGATTTCATATTGTCATTTTATAGGGTAAAGTGAGTTTAACGTAATGATGGAAGAACTTGGCGAATCATACAGCATAATATCCGTAAACGTCGTCTGAAAAGTACCAGCCAAGTAAAATAAATGTATTTTTATTACAGTAAAATATTGTTAAGCTTATCTGCCTGATTTATAATTCCCGTCATATTAAAAGATGAAGTTTTTGTATTTTATGGGCAAATGACTTCATCCTCTTTTTTGTCTGTTGAAAATATTGAATATTTACTCCATCGGTATTGGTTTGACCAGCCTGAAGCTGATATTTGCTTTACATCCTCAAATTACGGAGTGTTCATGTCCACAATGTTTTTTATCCAGTTCGCCATCGTACTGGTGTGTATCTTAATCGGCGCGCAGGTCGGCGGCATCGGCTTGGGCGTGCTCGGCGGTATCGGGCTGGCGGTTTTGGCCTTCGGTTTCCATCTTGAGCCGACCAGTCCGCCGATTGACGTGATGCTGATGATTATGGCGGTCGTTTCCGCTGCTGCGTCGATGCAGGCAAGCGGCGGTTTGGACTATATGATTAAAATCGCCACCCGCGTTTTACACCGCAATCCGAAATACATCACCTTCATCGCACCTGCGGTCACATACCTGTTTACCGTATTGGCAGGCACGGGACACGTCGCCTATTCGGTATTGCCCGTTATTGCCGAAGTCAGCCGCCGCAACGGTATCCGCCCGTCGCGCCCGTTGACGATGGCGGTCATCGCGTCACAATTTGCCATTGTTGCCAGCCCGATTGCGGCCGCGGTCGTTGCCTGCGTTACCTACCTTGAGCCTCAACACATTACCATGGCTGATGTGCTGAAAGTGACTGTTCCTTCAACCATTCTCGGTATCGGTCTCGCCTGCGTATTCGTCAACAAGCTCGGCAAAGAGTTGAAAGACGACCCGCATTATCAGGCGTTGCTGAAAGACCCGGAATATGTAAAAGCCAACGAAAAAGATTCGGTTGAAGTATCCAATGCGCCCGTCAGCAAAGAGGCGAAACTTTCAGTCGGGATTTTCCTTGCTGCTGCGTTGCTGGTGGTCGTGATGGGTGCCGTCCCCGAGTTGCGCCCGACCTTTCAAACGGACGAGGGCCCGAAACTGATGGGCATGGCGCACGCCATCGAAATCGTCATGCTTTCTGCTGCCGCGCTGATTATCCTGCTGTGTAAACCGGATGGTAACGCGATTACCAAAGGCTCGGTATTTCATGCGGGTATGCGTGCCGTTATCGCCGTATTCGGCGTGGCATGGCTGGGCGACACGCTGATGCACGGTCATCTGGCTGAAGTCAAAGAAACCGTATCGCATCTGGTCGAAACTGCGCCGTGGACTTTTGCGTTTGCCCTGTTCGTTTTGTCCGTCTTGGTCAACAGCCAAGGGGCGACCGTTGCAACGCTGTTCCCCATCGGTATTTCGCTGGGCATTCCCGCCCCAATTATCATCGGCACGTTTGTCGCGGTGAACGGCTACTTCTTCATCCCGAACTACGGTCCGATTATCGCGGCGATTGATTTTGACAGCACGGGTTCGACTAAAATCGGCAGATTCATTTTCAACCACAGCTTTATGATTCCCGGCCTCTTGAGCATGGCGTTTAGCTTGGTATTCGGTTTGCTGCTGGCGAATTACTTCTTTTAAGGTCGTCTGAAAAAAGGTCGTTTGAAAACACAAAATAGGTTTTCAGACGACCTTTGCATTAGGATTATCCGCTATAATATCACCGCATAACAAAACCCGTCTTTTACGACCCTATTCCCACGGAGCGTACAAAAATGTACCACTACAAATCCGAAGCCACCCAGTTTCTCGACAAACTTATCGAAGACAATCCGCAACTGGAAACGCAACGCCTCGAAAACCGCCACCTGCTTTGGGATGTCGAATTAAATCCGCAAGAGCAGGCAGAGTTTGAGGCTGCCAAAGTTGCTAAAAAACCCTATACATACTATCAAGACTGATCGTGCCGAAATGACCGTCCGCACATCCAACACACCTGCCGGACTACAGGACTACCTCAATACCATCGGACAGGCGGAGCATCCCGTCCTTGCCGCATTGCGCGAGCGCATGCTTTCCCACCGATTGGGCAATATGGCTATCGCCCGCGAACAAGCCGCCCTGCTTTCTTGGTTGGCGCAGCTTATCCGTGTCGAAAAATATTTGGAAATCGGCGTGTTTACAGGATACAGCAGCACCGCCGTCGCGCTTGCATTGCCCGAGCATGGCAAAGTTACCGCCTGCGACATCAACGTAACATTTACCGACATAGCGCGCGAAACTTGGCGGGCGGCAGGAGTGGAACACAAAATTTCGCTGTACCTGCAACCCGCCCTTTTGACTTTGGACGATCTGATAGCGCAAGGCGAAGCGGAAAGTTACGACCTGGCCCTGATAGATGCGGATAAGCCCCCTACCCCGCAATATTTCGAACGTTGCCTGAAGCTTGTGCGTAAGGGCGGCATTATCGCCATCGACAATGTTTTGCTGAACGGCCGGGTCTTGCATGAGGGCGACGAATACTCCCCGCCCAGCTTGAAAATACTGCAAACATTCAACCGCAGCCTGCCCGAAGATGAACGTATCGTTCCCATTACCCTACCCGTAGGCGACGGATTGACCCTTCTTTTGAAAAAATAAACCGATGAAAACAAACCTGCTTATCCGACTGCTTCCCATTGCCTTTACCGCCGCCTGTACTTCCGTTTCATCCCCGACTTCAGACGACACTTTTTCGCTGCCGGATATTCCCGATAGCCCGCAGAAAGTATCCATCCCCTATCCCAAGCTCGACGAACAGACACAAATCGACCATTTGGGCGTACAGGTTGCACGCATCGAGCGGGAAATGGAGGCAGTAAACCTTCGTTTGCAGCAAATCGAGCAGCAAAACAAAATCCACTCCCGTCCTGCTAAGAAAACCGTGTCGCAACGCTTAGACGACCAGAAACTCAAAAAACATTATCTGGAGAACGGCGGTACTGTACCGACCGAAACAGATTCGCTTACCCTAAACGAAACCCGTCTTTACGAGCGTGCGTCCAAATACTACCGCAACGGGAATTATCGGGCGGCGGCAGCCATTCTGAAGGAAGCCGACGGCGGTAACGGCAGCGATATTGCGCGCCGCAATATGTATCTGTTGCTGCAAAGCCAGCAGCGCATGGGCCACTGCGAATCCGTCATCGAAATCGGCGGCCGCTACGCCAACCGCTTCCGCAACAGCCCGCAAGCCCCCGACGCGCTTTTCAGCATCGGACAATGCCAATACAAGCTGCAACAGAAAGACATCGCCCGCAACACATGGCGCAAGCTGATACAGAGCTATCCCGATAGCGAAGCTGCCAAACGTGCCGCTATCAGTATCAAGCAACGATAACTTTTCAGACGATCTCCCCCCTATTCGAAGGTCGTCTGAAATCATTCATTGAATAATGTTTTATACAATAGGAGCAAATATGGCCAAAATCGGCATCATCATGGGCAGCAACAGCGACTGGCCCGTCATGCAGCAGGCAGCGCAGTTTCTCAAAGAGTTCGGCGTCGAATACGAAGCCCGCGTCGTGTCCGCACACCGCACCCCCGATTTAATGTTCGAATACGCTGAAACCGCCCGTGAACGCGGCATCAAAGCCATCATCGCCGGTGCGGGCGGCGCGGCACACCTGCCCGGCATGGTTGCCGCCAAAACCACCGTCCCCGTATTGGGCGTTCCCGTACCCAGCAAATACCTGCGAGGCGAAGACTCCCTGCTCTCCATCGTGCAAATGCCCAAAGGCGTTCCCGTTGCCACTTTTGCCATCGGCGAAGCAGGAGCCGCCAACGCCGCCCTGTTCGCTATCTCGCTGCTTGCCAACGAAGATCTCAAGCTGGCGCAAAAACTTGCCGATTTCCGCGCCAAGCAGGAGCAAACCGTTTTAGACATGGAACTGCCCGAAGCCTGATATAAAAAAGGTCGTCTGAAAACGGATTTTCGTTTTTCAGACGACCTTTTTGCTTGATTTCAAAGAAACCTTCAAAATCGTTTAAAATCCATACCCTTTCATCTTTCTCAATCTGCCTTATGAACATCTTATCCGTAGAAAACGCTTCCTTTGCCGTCGGCCATGTCGCCCTGCTCGACAAAACTTCCTTCCAACTCGACAGCGGCGAAAAAATCGGCTTAATCGGCCGCAACGGCGCGGGTAAATCTTCGTTTCTAAAAATCCTCGCCGGCGTGCAGAAGCTCGACGACGGGCAGATTATCGTTCAAAACAACCTCAAAATCGTTTATGTGCCGCAGGAATCGTTTTTCGACAAAGAAGCCACCGTATTCGACACCGTCGCCGAAGGCTTGGGCGAAATCCGCGACCTGCTGCGCCGTTACCACCGCGTCAGCCATGAGTTGGAAAATAGTTCAAGTGAAACCTTATTAAAAGAACTCAACGAATTGCAGCTTGAAATCGAAGCGAAGGACGGTTGGAAGCTGGATGCGGCAGTGAAGCAGACTTTGGGCGAACTCGGTTTGCCGGAAAATGAAAAAATCGGCAACCTCTCCGGCGGGCAGAAAAAACGCGTCGCCTTGGCGCAGGCTTGGGTGCAGAAGCCCGACGTATTGCTGCTGGACGAACCGACCAACCATTTGGACATCGACGCGATTATCTGGCTGGAAAACCTGCTCAAAGCGTTTGAAGGCAGCCTGGTCGTGATTACCCACGATCGCCGTTTTCTGGACAACATTGCCACGCGCATCGTCGAACTCGACCGCGGCATCCTGCGTTCCTATCCCGGCTCGTTCTCCAAATACAGCGAAAAAAAAGCGCAGGAATTGGCGGTTGAAGCGGAACACAACCGCCTCTTCGACAAATTCCACGCGCAGGAAGAAGCGTGGATACGCAAAGGCATCGAAGCGCGCCGTACCCGCAACGAAGGCCGCGTGCGCCGTTTGGAAGAACTGCGCCGCCAGCGTGCCGAACGCCGCAACGTGCAGGGACAGGTCAACTTCAAACTCGACAGCGGCGAGAAAAGCGGCAAAATCATTGCCGAACTGGAACATGCCTCGTTTGCCTACGGCGACAAAGTCATCATGGACAAATTCTCCGCCATCTTGCAGCGCGGCGACAAAATCGGCTTAATCGGCCCTAACGGCATCGGCAAAACCACCTTCCTCAAGCTGATTCTGGGCGAATTGCAGCCGACCTACGGCAGAATCCGCATCGGCAGCAAGCAGGAAGTCGCCTATTTCGACCAATTCCGCAGCGCGCTGAACGAAAACGACACCGTGTTTTACACGCTCGGCCAAGGCAACGATTACGTCGAAGTCGGCGGCAAGAAAAAACACGTCATGAGCTATTTGGAAGATTTCCTATTCCACCCTGCCCGCGCGCAAAGCCCCGTCTCATCGCTCTCCGGCGGCGAACGCAACCGCCTCCTGCTGGCAAAACTCTTCACCCGCCCCGCCAATATCCTGGTCTTGGACGAACCGACCAACGATTTGGACATCGACACCCAAGAGCTGCTCGAAGACCTGCTGCGCGATTACCAAGGCACGGTATTCCTCGTCTCGCACGACCGTATGTTCCTTGATAACGTGATTACCCAAAGCATTGTTTTCGAAGGACAAGGTCGTCTGAAAGAATACATCGGCGGCTATCAGGACTACATCGACGCAAAATCACGCGAAGAGAAAATTCAGACGACCTCCGCGCCGAAAACAACCGCAGAACCGGAAAAAGCCAAACCCAAAGCCAACCGCACGGTCAAACTTTCCTACAAAGAACAGCGCGAACTCGACGCCCTGCCCGACGAAATCGCCGCCTTGGAAACCGAACAGGCGGAAATCAACGCGCAACTTTCCGATCCTGAAATTTTCAAAGATTACGAAAAAGCCGGCGCATTGCAAAACCGTGCCGAAGAAATCGAAACACTGCTCTTGGAAAAATTGGAACGCTGGGAGCTTCTGGAGGCTAAGCAGAACGGTGAAGCAATCTGATTTTTAGGGCATTATTCAAACAATAGAAAGAGGTCGTCTGAAACTTTCAGACGACCTCTTTTCACTTTACCTTAGCGGTGATAGTTCGGCGCTTCTTTGGTAATCTGGACATCGTGAACGTGGGATTCGCTCATGCCGGCGGAGGTGATTTCGACAAATTCCGCTTTTTCGTGCATTTCTTCGATATTGGCGCAGCCCAAATAGCCCATGCTGGAACGCAAACCGCCAGTCAGTTGGTGGATGATGTTCACAATCGGGCCTTTGTAGGGAACGCGGCCTTCGATGCCTTCGGGGACGTATTTATCGGTGCTGTCGGTTTTATCTTGGAAGTAGCGGTCGGCGGAGCCTTGGCTCATTGCTCCCAGAGAACCCATACCGCGGTAGGATTTGTACGAGCGGCCTTGGTAGAGTTCGATTTCGCCCGGTGCTTCTTCCGTACCGGCAAACATACCGCCGAGCATGACGCTGTATGCGCCCGCTGCCAAGGCTTTGGCGATGTCGCCGGAGAAGCGGATGCCGCCGTCGGCAATCAGCGGAACGCCTGTACCTTTGAGGGCTTCGGCAACATTGTGAATGGCGGTCAGTTGCGGCACGCCTACGCCTGCAACGATACGGGTGGTGCAAATCGAACCCGGTCCGATACCGACTTTGACGGCGTCTGCACCTGCTGCGACCAAATCCAAAGCGGCTTTGGCGGTTGCGATATTGCCGCCGATGACTTGGATGTGCGGATAGGTTTCTTTCACCCATTTCACGCGCTCGATAACGCCTTGGCTATGGCCGTGTGCAGTATCGACGACGATGACGTCGACTCCTGCTCCGACCAAGGCTTTTACGCGCTCTTCGGTGTCGCCGCCGGTGCCGACTGCCGCGCCTACGCGCAAACGGCCTTCGGAGTCTTTGTTGGCATTCGGAAACTCGGTGGTTTTCAAAATATCTTTTACGGTAATCAAGCCTTTAAGCTCGTCTTTTTCGTTCAAGACCAAAACGCGCTCGACTTTATGTTCGTGCATCAGTTCGCGCGCTTCGTCGATGCTTGTGCCTTCGGGGACGGTAACCAAGCGTTCGCGCGGGGTCATAATGGCGGAAACGGGCAGGTCGAGGCGGTTTTCAAAACGCAGGTCGCGGTTGGTAACGATACCTACTACTTTGCCGTTTTCGACGACGGGCAGGCCGGACATTTTGCGTTTGCGTTGCGCGCGCATTTCCAATACTTCGCGGATGAGCGTCGTCGGGGCAACCGTTACCGGGTCTTTCACTACGCCGCTCTCGTGGCGTTTCACTTTGGAAACAGCACGCGCCTGCATTTCGGGCGTCATGTTTTTATGGATAATGCCGATACCGCCTTCCTGCGCCATAGAAATGGCGAGGCGTGCTTCGGTAACGGTGTCCATTGCGGCGGAAAGTAAGGGGAGGTTGAGCGTGATTTCGCGGGTGAGCTTGGTTTGAAGTTTAACGTCTCGTGGCAGCACGGTTGAATGTGCAGGAACCAACAAAACATCGTCGAAAGTATAGGCTTTTTCTACGATACGCATGATGCTCAGTCTTTCAGTTTGTGCAAGATGCACGGCATTATAGCATTTAAATGCCAACCTTGACAAAATTTTGCAAGGGCTTTGTTATTTTTTTACACGATGATAAATGCCCGGAAATTTTGATACCGATTTTGCTTTTTCAACAAAGTTGCCAATATACCTGTTCCCAAATATCCTGTTTATTTCCTAGAAAATGGAGAGAAAGGACAAGCCATTCTCGGCGTAAGGGCTTTAAATAATCACTCAAATATGGTTCGCATTATTGAAATCAGCGGCTATCACAGATTAGACAATGCTGCTCTCCAAGCCCTTAAAAAATCCTCATTTATCTCAAAATTCGAAAAGATATTGAATATTATCGGTTGGTTAAATGCTCATTCGAATCGTTTTTCAGACGACCTTCCTGCCTAAAACAAAGCATTCTCAGCAAGCTCCCCTGCCCTGAAACCTCAAAAACTGTTAAAATGCGAGGCTGCTTGAGCAGATATTATTTTTTGTGCAAAACCGATGTTGACGTGAAACAAACTTAAAGTCGGTTTCATCGTAATTCCAATACCACCATCGGTATAATCGCCGTTGATGTGCTTTCAGCGACACTCACAGGTCGTCTGAAATGTAACAAAGCTACTTTTCTTTTTTCATCCTCATTTGGAGAATATTTATGAGCGCAATCGTTGATATTTTTGCCCGCGAGATTTTGGATTCACGCGGCAACCCCACCGTAGAATGCGATGTATTGCTGGAGTCCGGCGTAATGGGCCGTGCCGCCGTACCGAGCGGTGCGTCTACCGGTCAAAAAGAGGCTTTGGAACTTCGCGACGGCGACAAATCCCGCTACTCGGGCAAAGGCGTATTGAAAGCAGTTGAACACGTCAACAACCAAATTGCCCAAGCCCTGATCGGCATCGATGCCAACGAACAGTCCTACATCGACAAAATCATGATCGAGCTGGACGGCACTGAAAACAAAGGCAATTTGGGTGCGAATGCTACTTTGGCGGTTTCTATGGCTGTTGCCCGCGCGGCTGCCGAAGATTCAGGTCTGCCGCTGTACCGTTACTTGGGCGGCGCCGGTCCTATGGCTTTGCCTGTTCCGATGATGAACGTTATCAACGGCGGCGAACATGCCAATAACAGCCTGAACATTCAAGAATTTATGATTATGCCTGTCGGCGCAAAATCCTTCCGCGAAGCCCTGCGCTGCGGCGCCGAAATTTTCCACGCGCTGAAAAAACTGTGCGACGGTAAAGGCTTCCCGACTACTGTCGGAGATGAAGGCGGTTTCGCACCTAACCTGAACAGCCACAAAGAAGCCCTGCAACTGATGGTTGAAGCAACCGAAGCCGCTGGTTACAAAGCAGGCGATGATGTCTTGTTTGCTTTGGACTGCGCATCCAGCGAGTTCTACAAAGACGGCAAATACCACTTGGAAGCCGAAGGCCGTTCTTACACCAGCGCAGAATTTGCCGAATACCTTGAGGGCTTGGTTAACGAATTCCCGATTATCTCCATCGAAGACGGTATGGATGAAAACGACTGGGACGGCTGGAAACTTCTCACCGAAAAACTCGGCAACAAAGTACAACTGGTTGGCGACGACTTGTTCGTAACCAATCCGAAAATCCTTGCCGAAGGCATCGAAAAAGGCGTGGCAAACGCATTGCTGGTCAAAGTCAACCAAATCGGTACTTTGAGCGAAACCTTGCAAGCGGTTGACTTGGCAAAACGCAGCCGTTACGCCAGCGTAATGAGCCACCGTTCGGGCGAAACTGAAGACAGCACCATTGCCGACTTGGCAGTCGCTACCAACTGTATGCAGATCAAAACCGGTTCATTGAGCCGATCCGACCGCATGGCGAAATACAACCAACTGCTGCGCATCGAGGAAGAATTGGCAGAAGCTGCCTACTACCCCGGCAAAGCCGCATTCTATCAACTGGGCAAATAAGAAAAGGTATTGATGTATGAAGTGGGTAACTGTTGTTTTATCCATCGCGCTTGCTTACTGCCAATACAGCCTTTGGTTTGGAAAAGGCAGTATCGGGCATACGGAAGAATTGCAGGAACAACTTTCCGTGCAGGAGGAGAAAAACCAGACGCTCACTTTGCGCAACCAGTTCCTTGCTGCGGAAGTCGATGATTTGGCGAACGGTCAAGAAGCGATTTCTGAAATTGCCCGTGTGGAATTGGGTTACGTCCAAGACGGCGAAACCTATTACCGTTTTATCGAACGCAGCCGTTAATTGCCCTGATGGGAATAAAAGGTCGTCTGAAAAATTTCAGACGACCTTCTTTTATCTGTAGCTTGGACTTTCCCCGCGAAAACAACTTGGTTTTATAAAAATATTCAGAGTTTGCTGCTACTTCAAACTTTCATATTCCTACCTATGCGGAAATGACGGTATTAATGAGAGTATCTTAATTTTAAATTGTACAAAAAATGAAATGTCCTCAAATAGTGAAATCAACTAAAAATAGAAATAAGAATTGATTGCATTTGACTTTTGAACTAATATAACGCCATTCTTCCTACCTCGTCTGAAGCTTGCCATGCGTTACCACTTTCCGATTTCTGTCGATATGTTTGACTTTCTGACCACAGGCCGATTTGATTATCTGGAAATCGGACAAACTGCAGAAATGATTTTACAAATGTTCCCCGCTCCCGAATGCGTTCCTAAAGGGCTTTTAGTGAAAAAGGGATGGAATATCTGGCTTTATGGCAATATTGAACTGCATTTTTCAGACGACCGCCTTACTCAAATCCGTGCTGATTTCCAACCCGGAGAGCCATTAAACGGAGGACGCTGGTTAAGTCTTAATCCCTGGTTCTTCAATCATGCAGACAAGCTTGATTTGTATTCGACTATTGCAAAACTGGTACAGCACCGCATCGACTTTATCAAAATAGATACACCTTCCGCACTGATTTTGCGCTTGCAAAGCGGTGTGGAGCTGATGTTTGAGAAATTCAGCGGACAGCGGTTATTTGCATTTTGCAAACAGAAAACCACGCTTCCTCAATGGGCGCATGAGCCGGTATAAATTTATGGCGTATTGAACCCATCTGTCTCAAACTCTCCTTCGTCTCATCATAATAAAAAGGTCGTCTGAAATCGATTTTCAGACGACCTTTTTGTTAGGCAACGCGGTATCAAAGTTTCTTCATATAGTGGATTAACTTTAAACCAGTACGGCGTTGCCTCGCCTTGTCCTGATTTAAATTTAATCCACTATACCCGCTATTGATTTGGCTTTAGCATCAGCCTCTTTTCGCTGGACGGCTTGGTTTCGAGCCGAAAGAATCGTTGGCTTTACGTTTGCCTTTGAAGCCTTCGCCGCCTTTCTTAAATCCTTCTTTTTTGAAACCTTCGCCGCGCGATTTGCCACCGAAGCCTTCTTTGCCCGGTTTCTTATCGCCGCGCCAGCCGCCGGATTTTCTATCGCCCCAGCCACCTTTGCCTTTCGGCTTGCCACCTGCGGATTTGCGCTTGCGGGTCGGTTCCATGCCTTCGACGGTCAGCTCGGGCAATTTACGGCCGATGTATTTTTCGATTTTGTGTACTTTGACGTATTCGTTCACTTCGGCGAAGGTAATCGCAATACCCGTGCGCCCTGCCCGTCCGGTACGGCCGATGCGGTGAACGTAGTCTTCCGCCTGTTTCGGCAGGTCGTAGTTGATGACGTGGGTAATGGTCGGCACGTCGATACCGCGTGCGGCAACGTCGGTGGCAACCAAAATTTTGCAGCGGCCTTTGCGCAAATCCATCAGCGTGCGGTTACGCCAGCCTTGCGGCATGTCGCCGTGCAGGCAGTTGGCGGCGAAACCTTTTTCATACAAATCATCGGCGATGACTTCGGTCATGGCTTTGGTGGACGTGAAAATCACGCATTGGTCGATGTTGGCATCGCGCAGGATGTGGTCGAGCAGGCGGTTTTTGTGGCGCATATCGTCGCAGTACAGCAGCTGCTCTTCGATTTTGCCTTGGTCGTCCACGCGCTCGACTTCGATGATTTCAGGGTTTTTCGTCAGTTTGCGTGCGAGTTTGCCGACTGCGCCGTCCCAAGTGGCGGAGAACAATAAAGTCTGACGGTCGGTCGGGGTGGCTTCGACGATGGTTTCAATGTCGTCGATAAAACCCATGTCCAACATACGGTCGGCTTCGTCCAAAATCAGCACTTCCAAGCGGGCGAAATCGACTTTGCCGCTTTGCATCAAGTCCATCAGACGGCCCGGCGTGGCGACAATCAGGTCAACCGGTTTGCTCAAGGCGCGGGTTTGGTAGCCGAAAGATGCGCCGCCGACGATGCTGACGGTGCGGAACCAACGCATATTTTTGGCGTACGCCAGCGCGTTTTTCTCAACTTGCGCCGCCAATTCGCGGGTCGGCGTCAATACCAACGCGCGCGGGCCTTTGCCCGGTTTCTCGCTGCGTTTGGTCAGCCGCTGCAACGTCGGCAGCAGGAAGGCGGCGGTTTTGCCGGAGCCGGTTTGCGCCGAAGCCATGATGTCGCGGCCTTCCAAAGCAAACGGAATGGCTTGCGCCTGAATCGGCGTCGGGCTTTCGTAACCCTCGCTGCGCACGGCGGACAAGATGTTTTTATCAAGGTTCAAATCGGCAAATTTAATAGACATGGCTATCCTAAAGAGACAACAACGCGCACGTCTGAACGGTTTTCAGACGACCTGAAGCAAAGGAAAGTAACGATACGGGAAATGTGAAGTTACAGGGTTGTCGCAAGCATCTTGCTTGTGGTTAACATCGACGACAACCTGCATAGAAAGGCTTGGCAAATCAGCAAGCAATAAAAGAAACGCGCCCGAAACAGCGGTTTAGGTTGGAAGACGATGGCTTCGTATAAAAAGGCGAACGGCGGATAATATAGATTTTATGGACAACGGTCAAGCAAAAAGGCATCAAGTGCGTTAAAATCCAAACCCTTCCCAATCCTCATTCAGGCCGTCTGAAACCATGACCGACATCACACCCTTCGCCAACCGCATGGGCAAAAACATCAAACACCTCATGAAATGGGCGAAACGCAACGGCATCGAAGCCTGGCGTATTTACGACCGCGACATCCCCCAATTCCCCTTTGCCGTCGATGTTTACGGCGACCAAATCCACCTTCAGGAATACGATACCGGCTGGCTGATGCAGCCCGAAGAATACGAAGCGTGGCTTGCCGAAGTATTGGAAGCCGTCGCCTTCGTTACCGGTTTTGCGCCCGAACAAATCCACCTCAAACGCCGCGAACGCCAAAAAGGCTTGCAGCAATACGAGAAAACCGGCAAAACCGGCGACGATTTCGTCATCACCGAAAACGTCCGCCAGTTTTGGGTCAACCTCGACAAATACCTCGACACCGGCCTCTTTCTCGACCACCGCAACACGCGCAAAAAAGTCGGCGAAACCGCAGCGGGCAAACGCTTCCTCAACCTGTTTTCCTACACAGGCAGCTTCACCGTCTATGCCGCCACCGGCGGCGCAGCGTCCAGCGAAACCGTCGATTTGTCCAACACCTATCTCGATTGGGCGAAACGCAATTTCGAACTCAACGGCATCAGCCCCGAACAACACAAAATCATCCGCGCCGACGTGTTCCAATACCTGCAAAACGCCGCCGCCGAAGGCAAACAGTTCGACCTCATCGTCATGGATCCGCCCAGCTTCTCCAACAGCAAAAAGATGCTTGACATCCTCGACATCCAGCGCGACCACAAAAAGCTGATTGACGGCGCAATGAGCCTGCTCGCTTCAGACGGTCTTTTGTACTTCTCCAACAACTTGCGCAGCTTCGTCTTGGACGATTCGGTATCGGAACAATACGCCGTCAAAGACATTTCCAAACAATCCGTTCCCGACGATTTCCGCAACAAGAAAATCCATCAGTGTTGGGAAATCAGACATAAATAACCGCCCTCTTCCAATTATTTTGAACTGATTACACACCATGCCCAAACCGCTCATCATCCGCTGGCTCGTCGTCTGCCTGATACCCTTGGCGACGCTTGCCGTTTTCGCCGTCAATCCGCCCGAAGATGCGGCGCAACACTTAATCAACGGCATCATCCTTGCCTGCGAAGCGACGTTTCTGTTCAAATTCGTCCTTTTCGACACCATCAAGCATCATCTTAAGCAAGAGTTTGATTTGAAACGTCAAACCATGCTGCTGTTTATCCCAATCGTTTTGCTGATTGTGTATTTGTTCCACTATTTCGGCGCGTTTTAGTTTTGAAAAGGTCGTCTAAAACCGATTTCAGACGACCTCGAGTCTTTTATGAATACACACGCTTTTCCTGTTTGTTGGATTTTTTGCAACGTCATCGACAATTTCGGCGACATCGGCGTTTCCTTGCGGCTTGCCCGTGTTTTGCACCGTGAACTCGGTTGGCAGGTGCATTTGTGGACGGACGATGTGTCCGCCTTGCGTGCGCTTTGTCCCGATTTGCCCGACGTTCCCTGCGTTCATCAGGATATTCATGTCCGCACTTGGCATGCTGAAGTGGCGGATATTAATAATGCGCCTGTTCCCGATAATGTCATCGAAACTTTCGCCTGTGATCTGCCTGAAAATGTGTTGCACATCATCCGCCAACACAAGCCGCTTTGGCTGAATTGGGAATATTTGAGCGCGGAAGAAAGCAATGAAAGGCTGCACCTGATGCCTTCACCGCAGGAGGGTGTTCAAAAATATTTTTGGTTTATGGGTTTCAGCGAAAAAAGCGGCGGGCTGATACGCGAACGCGATTACCGTGATGCCGTCCGTTTCGATACCAAAGCCTTGCGAGAGCGGCTGATGTTGCCCGAAAAAAATGCCCCCGAATGGCTGCTTTTCGGCTATCGGAGCGATGTTTGGGCAAAATGGCTGGACATGTGGCAACAGGTAGGCAGCCCGATAACCCTGCTGCTGGCAGGTACGCAAATCATCGACAGCCTCAAACAAAGCGGCGTCATTCCGCAAAACGCCCTGCAAAACGACGGCGATGTTTTTCAGACGACCTCTGTCCGCCTCGTCAAAATCCCTTTCGTGCCGCAACAGGATTTCGACAAACTGCTGCACCTCGCCGACTGCGCCGTGATACGCGGCGAAGACAGTTTCGTCCGCGCCCAGCTTGCCGGCAAATCCTTCTTTTGGCACATCTACCCGCAAGACGAGAATGTCCATCTCGACAAACTCCACGCCTTTTGGGATAAGGCACACGGCTTCTACACGCCCGAAACCGCCTCGGCACACCGCCGCCTTTCAGACGACCTCAACGGCGGAGAGGCATTATCCGCCACACAACGCCTCGAATGTTGGCAAATCCTGCAACAACACCAAAACGACTGGCGGCAAGGCGCGGAGGACTGGAGCCGTCATCTTTTTAAGCAACCTTCCGCCCCCGAAAAACTCGCCGCCTTTATTTCAAAGCTTAAAAAAATACGCTAAAATAGCGCGTTTATTTACAACCGATTTGATTGGACAATACATGAAAACAGCACAAGAACTGCGCGCCGGCAACGTATTCATGGTCGGCAACGATCCTATGGTCGTTCAAAAAACCGAATACATCAAAGGCGGCCGCTCTTCCGCCAAAGTCAGCATGAAACTGAAAAACCTGCTGACCGGTGCCGCTTCCGAAACCATTTACAAAGCCGACGACAAATTCGACGTCGTCATCCTGTCCCGCAAAAACTGTACTTACAGCTACTTTGCCGACCCTATGTACGTCTTCATGGACGAAGAATTCAACCAATACGAAATCGAAGCCGACAACATCGGCGATGCGTTGAAATTCATCGTTGACGGCATGGAAGACCAATGCGAAGTAACCTTCTACGAAGGCAACCCCATTTCTGTCGAGCTGCCTACCATCATCGTACGCGAAGTTGAATACACCGAGCCTGCCGTTAAAGGCGATACTTCCGGCAAAGTGATGAAAACCGCGCGTCTGGTCGGCGGCACTGAAATCCAAGTGATGTCTTACATCGAAAACGGCGACAAAGTCGAAATCGATACCCGTACCGGCGAATTCCGCAAACGCGCTTAAGCATCAGCTTCGGTTCAAGATAAAAGGTCGTCTGAAAAGTTTCAGACGACCTTTTATCTATTTTTACAACCATCGTTCTGCAAGTTGCCCGGATTTGCCGCATTGCCCCGCAAAACGCCCTTTCCAAGCCGTTTTTATGCTAAAATTCGAGCTAATTTTTGCCATACGAAATAAAGAAAACCATGACCGACGCAACTATCCGCAACGACCATAAATTCGCACTCGAAACCCTGCCCGTCAGCCTTGAAGACGAAATGCGCAAAAGCTATCTCGATTACGCCATGAGCGTGATTGTCGGCCGCGCGCTGCCCGATGTGCGCGACGGTTTGAAGCCGGTGCACCGCCGCGTGCTTTACGCCATGCACGAGCTGAAAAACAACTGGAATGCCGCCTACAAAAAATCGGCGCGTATCGTCGGCGACGTCATCGGTAAATACCATCCGCACGGCGATTCCGCGGTTTACGACACCATCGTGCGCATGGCGCAGGATTTTTCGATGCGCTACGTCTTAATCGACGGTCAGGGCAACTTCGGTTCGGTTGACGGCGACGGCGCCGCGGCCATGCGTTATACCGAAATCCGCATGGCGAAAATCGCCCACGAAATGCTGGCGGACATCGAAGAAGAAACCGTCAATTTTGGTCCGAACTACGACGGCAGCGAACACGAGCCGCTGGTGTTGCCGACCCGCTTCCCCGCGCTGTTGGTCAACGGCTCGTCCGGTATCGCCGTCGGTATGGCGACCAACATCCCGCCGCACAACCTCACCGACACCATCAACGCCTGTCTGCGTCTTTTGGACGAACCCGAAACCGAAATCGACGAATTGATCAACATCCTGCAAGCCCCCGATTTCCCGACCGGCGCGACCATCTACGGCTTGAGCGGCGTGCGCGAAGGCTATAAAACCGGCCGCGGCCGCGTCGTCATGCGCGGTAAAACCCATATCGAACCGATAGGCAAAAACGGCGAACGCGAAGCCATCATCATCGACGAAATCCCGTATCAGGTGAACAAAGCCAAGCTGGTGGAAAAAATCGGCGAACTGGTGCGCGAAAAAACGTTGGAAGGCGTATCCGACCTGCGCGACGAATCCGACAAATCCGGTATGCGCGTCGTTATCGAATTGAAACGTAACGAAAACGCCGAAGTCGTTTTAAACCAACTCTATAAACTCACCCAGCTTCAAGACAGCTTCGGTATCAACATGGTTGCTTTGGTTGACGGTCAGCCGCGCCTGTTGAACCTGAAACAGATTTTGGCGGAATTCCTGCGCCACCGTCGTGAAGTCGTAACCCGCCGCACCCTGTTCCGCCTGAAAAAAGCGCGTCATGAAGGCCATATCGCTGAAGGTAAAGCCGTCGCCCTGTCCAATATCGACGAGATGATTCGCCTCATCAAAGAATCTGCCGACGCGCCTGAAGCCAAAGAAAAACTGCTGTCCCGTGCATGGCGCAGCGGTTTGGTGGAAGACATGCTGAGCCGTACCGACCTCGACCTGCGCATGGCGCGTCCCGAAGGTCTGCCCGCCAATCTCGGCTTGCAGGAACAAGGCTATTATCTGAGCGAAATCCAGGCTGACGCCATCCTGCGCATGAGCCTGCGCAACCTGACCGGCCTTGACCAAGAAGAAATCGTCGGCGACTACAAAAACATCATGGCAAAAATCATCGACTATTTGGACATTTTGGCGAAACCGGAACGCATCACCCAAATCATCCGCGAAGAATTGGAAGAAACCAAAACCAATTTCGGCGACGAACGCCGCAGCGAAATCAACCCGTTCGGCGGCGACATTGCCGATGAAGACCTGATTCCGCAACGAGAAATGGTTGTTACCCTGACCCACGGCGGCTATATCAAAACCCAGCCGACCACCGACTATCAGGCGCAGCGTCGCGGCGGACGCGGCAAACAGGCGGCGGCAACCAAAGACGAAGACTTCATCGAAACCCTGTTTGTTGCGAATACGCATGACTATTTGATGTGTTTCACCAACCTCGGCAAGTGCCATTGGATTAAGGTTTACAAACTGCCCGAAGGTGGACGCAACAGCCGCGGGCGTCCGATTAACAACGTCATCCAGTTGGAAGAAGGCGAAAAAGTCAGCGCCATCCTCGCTGTGCGCGAATTCCCCGAAGACCAATACGTCTTCTTCGCCACCGCGCAAGGCATGGTGAAAAAAGTCCAGCTTTCCGCCTTCAAAAACGTCCGCAGCCAAGGCATCAAAGCCATCGCGCTCAAAGAGGGCGACTACCTCGTCGGCGCCGCGCAAACCAGCGGCTCGGACGACATCATGCTGTTCTCCAACTTGGGCAAAGCCATCCGTTTCAACGAATACTGGGAAAAATCCGGTAACGACGAAGCGGAAGATGCCGACATCGAAACCGAAATTTTAGATGACCTTGAAGACGAAACCGCCGACAACGAAAACGCCCTGCCAAGCGGCAAACACGGTGTGCGTCCGTCCGGTCGCGGCAGCGGCGGCTTACGCGGTATGCGCCTGCCTGCCGACGGCAAAATCGTCAGCCTGATTACCTTTGCCCCTGAAGCCGCTCAAAGCGATTTGCAAGTGCTGACTGCCACCGCCAACGGCTACGGCAAGCGTACCCCGATTGCCGATTACAGCCGTAAAAACAAAGGCGGACAAGGCAATATCGCCATCAACACCGGCGAGCGCAACGGCGATTTGGTTGCTGCAACCTTGGTCGGCGAAACCGACGACCTGATGCTGATTACCAGCGGCGGCGTCCTCATCCGCACCAAAGTCGAACAAATCCGCGAAACCGGCCGCGCCGCAGCAGGCGTGCGCCTGATTAATCTGGACGAAGGCGAACAACTGGTCAGCCTCGAGCGGGTAGCGGAAGAGCCGGAAGACGAATCAGTTTCAGGTGAAGAAAACACTGGTGAGACAAACGTAACGACAGAAGACAACACACCGCAATAAAGCAAGAAACAGGCAGAAACCTTTGCAAAATTCCTTTTCCCCCGACAACCGAAACCCAAACACAGGTTTTCGTCTATTTCCGCTCCTAATTGCTCCTGATTTTACCCAAATGCCCCCTTAATCCTCCCCGGACGCCCCATAATCAGGCATCCGGGCCGCCTTTTAGGCGGCAACAGGCACACTTAGCCTGTTAGCCGCTTTCAACAGGTTCAAACACATCGCCTTCAGATGGCTTTGCGCACTCACTTTACACAGACCAAAATAGGCTGCCCGGGCGTAGCGGAATTTACGGTGCAGCGTACCGAAGCTTTGTTCGACCACATAACGGGTCTTCGACAAATATCGGTTACGTTTGGTTTGCGCTTCCGTCAGCGGACGGTTGCGGCAGGCTTTGCGCATAATGCCGTCTAACAACTGATGCTCTTTCAGATGTTGTCGGTTTTCCGCACTGTCGTAGCCTTTATCGGCATAGACGGTCGTATCTTCGGCAATGCCTTCCAACAAAGGCAACAGGTGGTTGCACTCATGGGTATTGGCAGGAGTGATGTGCAGTTTCTCGATATAGCCTTCCTCATCGGTACGGGTATGTTGTTTGTAACCGAGTTTGTAGAGGCCGTTTTTCTTTGTCCAACGGGCATCTTTGTCCTTACTCGGTGTGGTTTGTCCGCTGACTTGTCCTTCCTCGTCGACTTCTATGGCCTGACGCTGTTTGCTGCCGGCGGTCTGAATAATGATGGCGTCAACACGTTCCCTCCTTCCCAGTTCACTCAATCATATTAAAATAAAAACGGCAGCTTTAATAAGCTGCCGTTTCCCATATTTATGATTTATTTCCCGAGTCTTCAAAAGACTCAATCGGAGCAGATTCCTGAGCAACAGTTTGAGGTTTAGGCTCTGGTTCGGATGGTTCCGCATTATCCTGACGTATATTGTGGCTGTAATCTTTAGGCGGGCTAGGTTGTTTGCCTGCCATAATTTCCAATACTTGATCACGATCGATGGTTTCCCAATCTATCAAGGCTTTACACATGGTCTCCATTTTATCGCGGTTTTCATCAAGGATTTTGTAGGCCACCTGATATTGCTCGTCCAAAATACGGCGTACTTCAGCATCAATATCTTGTTGCGTTTTTTCGGAAATGTTTTGAGAACGGGTAACGCTGCGTCCCAAGAACACTTCGCCTTCATTCTCCGCATAAACCATTACGCCCATTTTATCGCTCATCCCATAGCGCGTAACCATTTCGCGCGCTATTTGCGTAGCACGTTCGAAATCATTGGACGCGCCGGTGGAAATACGGCCGACGAAGATGTCTTCGGCAATACGACCGCCGAACAAGATGGAAAGCTGGCTCAGCATTTGGTCTTTGTACATACTAATACGGTCGCGTTCTGGAAGCTGCCAAGTCAAACCAAGCGCACGGCCGCGCGGCATAATGGTCACCTTGTGGACAGGGTCAGTAAATGGCAGGCTTTCGGCAACAATCGCGTGACCAGCTTCATGGTAGGCAGTCGCACGTTTTTCGTCTTCATGCATTACCATGCTGCGGCGTTCGGGACCCATATAGATTTTGTCTTTGGCATCTTCGAAATCGCTTTGATCAACTTTGGTTTTATTCCGACGGCCTGCAAACAGGGCGGCTTCATTAACCAAGTTAGCCAAATCCGCACCGGAAAAACCGGGAGTACCTCGGGCCAAAGAACCCAAATCGACAGATGCATCCAAAGGCACTTTTTTTGCGTGTACTTTCAAAATCTGTTCACGACCACGGATATCGGGTAGTGGAACCACCACTTGTCGGTCGAAACGGCCGGGACGTTGCAAGGCGGGGTCTAATACGTCCGGACGGTTGGTTGCGGCAATGACGATAACGGTCTGATTACTTTCAAAACCGTCCATCTCGACCAAAAGCTGGTTCAAGGTTTGTTCGCGCTCATCATTACCACCGCCCAAACCGGCACCGCGCTGACGGCCGACAGCGTCGATTTCGTCAATAAAAATGATACAAGGAGCGTTTTTCTTCGCTTGTTCAAACATATCGCGCACGCGGCTTGCACCGACCCCGACGAACATTTCAACAAAGTCAGAACCTGAGATGCTGAAGAACGGTACTCCTGCTTCGCCTGCAATGGCTTTTGCCAACAAAGTTTTACCGGTACCCGGGCTGCCTGCCAGTAAGATACCGCGCGGAACGCGTCCGCCCAAACTTTGATAACGGCTTGGAGCTTTCAGGTAATCAACGATTTCCTGCACTTCCTCTTTTGCCTCATCGCAACCGGCAACATCGGCAAAGGTAACTTTGTTGGCATCTTTGTCCAGAAGACGGGCACGGCTTTTACCGAAAGAGAATGCGCCCCCCTTACCGCCGCCACCGCTTTGCATACGCATAAAATAAAACCATGCGCCAATCAGCAGCAATACCGGCAACAGGCTGTAAAACAGGCTGGCGAGCATGCTTGGTTTTTCTTCGGGGATAACGTTGACGCGGACTTTATTGTCCAAAAGCGTTTTAACCAAATTATCGTCCAAAGGCGCATTGGTGAAGAAAGAGGTTTTATCGGTACGCTCGCCTTTAATCAGATAACCGCTGACGACTGAGCCTTCGATATTGACATTGGCTACTTCACCGTTGTTTACCTGTTGGATAAATTGAGAGTATTCGATTTGCTGCTTGTTTTCCTGCTTGCTGGTCAGAGCATTGAACGCAGCCATCAAGCCGACGCACAAAGCAACCCAGAGCAGAATTGACTTAAAGGTATTCCCCACTTAGCCAGGCTCCATGATATAAAGATAAACGAAAGAAAGATTTTAAAACACGCTGCTTGTATTGTCAGCGTTTATTTTTTCCTAATAAATAAATCTCACTGGAACGATTGCGCGATGCCTCGGGCTTGCGCGTCTGCACCGTTCCGAAGATTTCACGCATGGCTGCCATATATTCCTGATAGCCCGCTCCCTGAAATACTTTCACCAAAAAGCTGCCGCCCGTTTTCAAATGATTGACGGCAAAGTCCAAAGCCAGTTCACATAAATAAAAGCTGCGGGCTTGGTCGGTTACGGCGTTACCCGACATATTGGGTGCCATATCGCAAATTACAAGGTCTAGCGGACGGGCGTCCAGCAGGGTTTCAAATTGCGCCAATACTTCGTCTTCCCTGAAGTCGCCCTGAATAAAAGAAACACCTTCTATTTCATCCATAGGCAGGATATCCAATGCGAACACTCGTCCTGAATTGCCGACCAGTTTTGCCGCGACTTGCGACCAGCTTCCCGGTGCGCTGCCTAAATCCGCCAAAACCGTGCCGGGTTTGATTAATTTGTCTTTTTCGTTGATTTCCAGCAGTTTATATGCAGCGCGGGCGCGATAACCGTCTTTTTGCGCCATGTGGACGTAATGATCGTTTACGTGTTCGTGAAGCCAGGCTTTTGATGATTTTGAACGTACTGCCATAATTTATTTAATGATATAGAGAAACGCCGTATTGTACGTTATTTTCCCCCGAGATTGCGCCAAATCGCGTACAATGCCGCATTATTCTTTCTTTTCAAGCATTAGAACATGACTGACAATAAATTAAGCACCAAAGAAATTTTGGAATTGAAAGCCCGCGCCCACCACCTTCATCCCGTTGTAATGGTGGGACAACAAGGTTTGACCGAGTCCGTTATCAAAGAAACCGATGCCGCTCTGACGGCGCATGAGTTAATCAAAGTCCGTGTATTCGGCGACGACCGCGCCGAACGCGTTGAAATTTGCAATGCGTTGTGCGAAGCCGTCGATGCGCAACTGGTTCAGCATATCGGTAAGCTGTTGGTGTTGTGGCGTAAAAACTTGGAGGCTTGAGAAAGCGTTTGGTTCCAAACAATGAGAGGTCGTCTGAAAAACTATCAAGGCTTTCAGACGACTTTCGTTTAATAAATCTTGAAATCAGTATAGAAACAACAGCAGATTATTTATCCCTTGATATAAAAGGTCGTCTGAAAACCCTGATTGGGGATTTTCAGACGACCTTTGTCTTTGCCGGTTGGTCTATCCGGATATTAGAAATCCAATTCCGCTTTCAGCCAGTAAGTACGCGGCATGCCGACGACGGCGAAGCTGCGGTCGTATTGGCCGCGCTGTACCTGCCAGTAGTTTTTGTTGAACAGGTTTTCTACCGAGCTGCTGACGGTCAGGGTGTTTTTACCCAGTTTGGTTTTGTAGCGCGCGCCTACGTCAACCAAGGTATAGGATGGGAAGGCGTATTGCTTTTGAGTGTCTTGGTAAGACTTGCCGAAGTACGAAACGTTGCCGTTCAAGGTCAAGCCTTTGGCAAACGGGGTGTCCCATTCCACGCCCGCTTTGGCAATCACGCGCGGGTTGGCGACTTGCACGCCGTTAACAAGATTGTCGGCGAAATTCGGGTAATCTTTTACGGTCGATTGCAGATACATCAAACCAAAGCTCGGACGCAGGGTTTTGTTCAACAAATTGGCATAGGTATTGAACTCGATACCGCGGCTGCGTTCCATGCCTTGCTCGGAACCGCTATAAGCCAAGCCTGCATTTTTGCGCGCTGCGAAATCAGTTCCTGAAGTCGTGTTGCCGCGCCAGTAGCCCGGGCGTTTGATTTGGAACGCGTTTAAAGTGGTGACAAAGTCGCCCCAGTTTTTGCGTACGCCGACTTCAAATTGGCGGCTGACGCGCGGATCTGCCATCGTTACATGACCGTCGTCATCGGTACGGATGTCGGACGGCTCCAAATCTTCCATATAGTTTCCGTAAACCACCAAATCAGGCTGCGGAACCCATGCCGCCATCAACATCGGGCTGAAACGGCTTGCATCCGCTTTGCGGCCGTTTAATTTGTTTTTCTGCTCGACGGCTTGGAAACGCCCGCCCAAAGTGAGTCGGTATTTGTTGTCGGCAAAACCAAGCGTGTCAGATACCGCCAAACTGTTTACTTTGATTACGGTATCCAATGAAGGCGTTGCACTCCACGCGCTTCCTAAGTTGGAATCCAATTTTGCCAATTGGGTCGGAATATCAAGGCTTGGATCGATAACGCTGCTTCTTGTTTGACGTGCTCCTTGATAAGTAGTACGTTTGCGGTCGATTCGGTCAAATGCGGCACTCCAGTTGTGGCTCACCGGACCGGTTTCAAATTCGCCGCGTGCAGTCAGATTCATACTGAGCGTTTTGAAACGCTGGTCGGTCAAACGTGCGCGACCTGAATTGTAGGTTAAACCGCTGCTCGTAACGGTCGGAGAGGCGAAATTACCGTAATAGCGCGCATTGTTGTAGCCGATACCGCCTGTAATTTGGGCATTTTCAAACGCATCCCATTCGAAGGTCAGCATATTGGTCTGACCGCGCGTGTTTTGAGCCTGCCAGCTCGGCGCCAGATTCACTTTGCCTTCAGGCGCGTCAAACAAGCGGCCGCTGGCGTTTTGAATATCCTGCATACGCGCGCGGCCGCCGTTGGTTTTGCGTTTCGCGTAGATGGAATCGAACGCCACGCGCAGTTTTTCGCCGCGGTAGTCGGCATTCAAGGCAAATTCTTTGTTGTCTTCACTGTAACCGTGGCGCGGGGTATCGCCGTGGCGCAGCTTGCCGTTGGCACGCACGCCGAATTCTTTGTTTTCGCCGAAGCGTTGACCCAAGTCGAATGTGCCTTGAGCACGGTTGTTGCTGAACCAGCCCAAACCGATTTTACGGTTGCCTTCATCTGCAGCTTTTTTGGTCTCGATATTGACGGAACCGGATACCGCGCCTTCAGGGTCCATGCCGTTTACAGTGGTGGACGCGCCTTTAATCAGTTGCGCGGAGCCGACTTGCACGCTGGCTGTGCCTTGCGTGCCGTACATACCTGCCAAACCGTTGACGCTGAATTGGCGCGCATCAAGCTGATAACCGCGGAAATACAGGCCGGTCAATGTGTTGCTTTCGCCGCCGAACTGCCAAACGGAAGCGTCTTTTTTCGCTACGGCATCCACCAAAGTACGCGCTTCGGTGTTGTTGAGGGCTTGTTCGTCGTAGTTGACGACGGTAATCGGCGCGGTAAAGGCATTGGCTTTGCCCAATACGCCCAAGTTCACGCGGTCGCGCAAGTCGCCGTCGCTGGCGATGGAGTAAGAACGGGCGGCTTTGACGCGTTTGGCGTCGGCGCGGACATGGACTTCCTGCAACTGCTGTTGCACTGGGGCTTCGGGCGTCGCTTCATCGGCGGCATAAGAAAATGCGCTCATAATCAAAAGCGGCATCAGGGCTAATTTGCTGTTCATAGATTCCTTCTGTCTTTGAGGTGGGTTATTTTTGTTGCAATAAGCGTTAAAAATCACAAAGTAATTTTGCTGCGGAATTATATTTGATAATATTCTGCTTTTCTATAAAAATTGATGATAACTATTTGTAAAAACAAAAATACAACATCAATCAAAACTTTATCCATAGTAATTGTAAATTATTTTATTAAGCGGAGAATCAGGGTTTCAAACGACCCCTGCCCGCTGCCTGCCCCAAGAGACAACGCACATGCAAAAATGGCAAATCGAGCTTTATTCCACGCCGTCTTGGCTGTTACAGACCTTATTGATGGTCGCCGCCGCCTCGGCGGTGATTCTGTTTTTGGCACGCGAAACGCGCTTCGGGCGGGAGTTTGCCTATATCCTGCGGCTGTGTCTGACGCCGAAAAGCGCGGTCAAAGTATTGCTGCTGATTACGGCGATGATTGCGCTGCTGCTGACCGAAGTGCGGCTGAATGTATTGAGTACCTTTATGTCCAAAGGACTTTACGACTCGATGCAGGATTTGAACGCCTCCGCGTTTTGGATGTTTGCAGCGATGAACGCGGGCGTGGTGTTGGTGCGGGCGTTTAACAACGTCGTCAACGACTTTCTCGATCAAGGCTTGGCGATTAAATGGTCGGAGCGGCTCAATGAAGTGCTGACAACGCGCTGGCTTGCCGACAAAAACTACTACCGTCTGCAAATGCGCCGCCATGCGCCGGACAACATCGACCAGCGTATCCAACAAGACGCGCAGGATTTCATCGCCTCGACCATAGAATTTGTGCGCGGCATGGTCAATTCGGTCGTTACCTCGCTGGAATTTGCCGTTGTTTTGTGGAGCTTGGCGGGCATCCTGACCGTGTTCGGCTTCGACATTCCGCACGGCATCGTTTGGTTTGTCTATATGTTTGTGATTTTGGCGACCTTTATCGCCATGTGGATAGGCAACCCTCTGATTCGTTACAACTATGAAAACGAAAAGCTCAACGGCGACTATCGTTATTCCCTCATCCGCGTGCGCGACCACGCCGAAAGCGTGGCGTTTTACAGCGGCGAACAACACGAACACGACCAGCTTGCCGACCGCTTCAAGGCCATTATCCGCAACCGTTGGCGCATCGCCCGCCAAAGCGTCTGCTTGAGCGGCTTTAACGATATGTTTACCAACGGAATTAAGCTCTTCCCCATTATTTTGCAAGCCCCGCGCCTGTTTGCCGGGCAAATCAAAATCGGCGACATCCAGCAGACCGTCCAAGCCTTCGCCCGACTGCAAAACGCCCTGTCCTTCTTTCGGATGTTCTACAACAAATTCACCGCCTACCGCGCCCGACTGGAGCGTCTGTACGGATTCTTGCTGAGTACGGAAGAACAACACAGCGCGCAGCAACCTGACATTACTGAAGTTTCAGACGACCTCTCGCTGGAAAACGTCGTCCTGTTCCGCCACAACGGCGAAATCCTGTTGAGCGGCATCAACGTCAACCTCAAAAGCGGTGATTCCCTGCTGATACGCGGCCCGAGCGGTTGCGGCAAAACCTCGCTGCTGCGCGCGCTGGCAGGGCTTTGGCCGTTCGGCAGCAGCGGCAAAGTCAGCCGTCCGCCGCATCAAGACATCCTCTTCCTGCCGCAACGCCCGTACACGGCACAAGGCAGCCTGCGCGACGCGATTTGTTACCCCGACATCGACAAACAGCATCCCGAACTAGCCGACGCCATGAACACCTGCCGCTTAGGTTATCTCGTTGATAAATTGGACAAACCCGACGACTGGCAACACAAACTCTCCCCGGGCGAACTGCAACGCGTCGCCTTCGTCCGCGCCCTGCTCTCGCAGCCCAAAGTCATCCTGCTCGACGAAGCCACCGCCGCCTTGGACGAACCGACCGAGGCCCTGCTCTACCGCGCCTTAAAGCAAAAACTGCCGCAGAGCATCATCATCAGCATCGGCCACCGCAGCACGCTCAACGAGTTTCACGATTTCAGTCTTGATGTTGGCAACGTAGCTTGCGATTGAATTTAAAGCGACGAGGTCGTCTGAAAACCCGCAAGGGTTTTCAGACGACCTTTCTGCTAAAATCCCACTCTCAAACAAAAGGGAAACCCGCCATGCACGAAATCAAATGCCCGCACTGCCACACCGCGTTTACCGTCAACGAAGCCAGTTACGCCGACATCCTGAACCAAGTCCGCACCCAAGAATTTCAAACCGAAATCCACGAGCGCCTGCAACAGGCGCAGATGCAGTTTCAAAGCGATATGCAGCTTGCCCAAGCGCAGGCGCAAAATCAGTTTGACAAAATCCTAGCCGACAAAAACCACGAAATCGCCGCCCTATCCAACCAAATCAATGCCTACGAAAAAGACAGCAAACTTGCCGCCGCCGAAATCGAAGGTCGTCTGAAAGAGCAAATTGCCGAACAGGATAAATTGATTGCCGAACTGAAAGCGCAGGCAAAATCGCTGGAAACGGCGAAAAACATGGAAAAAGAGCTGGAAATCACCAAAGCCGTTGCCGAAAAAGAGCGCGAATTGGGCAATCTGAACACGCAGCTCATGCTGCAATCCAAAGAAAACCAGTTGGAAAAACAAAGCCTGCGCGAAAAATACGAAGCCGAACTCAAACAAAAAGACGAAACCATCGCCTTCTACAAAGACTTCAAAGCCAGACAGTCCACCAAAATGATAGGAGAAAGCCTCGAGCAGCACTGCGAAACCGAATTCAACCGCATCCGCACCACCGCCTTTCCCCAAGCCGTCTTCGGCAAGGACAACGACGCCAAAACCGGCAGCAAAGGCGACTACATCTACCGCGAAACCGACGAAGAAGGCAACGAAATCATCTCCATCATGTTCGAGATGAAAAACGAAAACGACGAAACCGCCACCAAAAAGAAAAACGAACACTTTTTTAAAGAGTTGGACAAAGACCGCAGAGAGAAAAACTGCGAATACGCCGTCCTCGTCTCACTCTTGGAAGCCGACAGCGACCTCTACAACAACGGCATCGTCGACGTATCCTACACCTACCCGAAAATGTACGTCGTGCGCCCGCAATTCTTTATCCCCATCGTCTCCCTGTTGCGCAATGCCGCGCTCAATTCATTGAAATACAAACAGGAATTGGCACAAATGCGCGCGCAAAACATCGACATCACACACTTTGAAGAAGACTTGGACAAGTTCAAAACCGATTTCGCCCGCAATTACGAACTCGCCAGCCGCAAGTTCCAAACCGCCATCGACGAAATCGACAAAACCATCAGCCACCTGCAAAAAACCAAAGAAGCCCTACTCTCTTCAGAAAACAACCTGCGCCTCGCCAACAACAAAGCAACCGACCTGACCGTCAAAAAATTAGTGCGCAAAAACCCGACCATGAAGGCCGCCTTTGCCGCGTTGGAGAAAAAAGAGGATTGAGGTTCGTATGAAGTAAAGGTCGTCTGAAAGCGGCCTTCCCCGTTTTCAGACGACCTTTCCCGAGTCAAAGCCGTTTGAATATTACCTGCGATACGGCTATGATGAAGCCTGTCCCTATACATTTACATTGATAATGAAAGGAATCCCGCATGACCACTTGGTTTATTGCCGCTGCCGCCGTCCTGATTGTCGAGCTGTTTGTCGGTACTGTATATCTCTTGGTTGTCAGTGCGGCTTTGTTTGGCGCAGGATTGGTGTATGGGCTGACCGGTAATACTTCGATTGCCGTCGCTGCGGCAGCCGTTTTGTCCGCCGTCGGTATCTGGGTGGTACACAGTAAATTCAAAAAAACTACGCCCCGCCAAGAATTGAACGATGATTTGGACATCGGACAGACCGTTCAAATCCTCCGCCGCCTTCACGGCGATTGCTATGAAGTTTCGTATCGGGGAACGTACTGGCAGGCGCAGGCTGAAAATGCCGATGCCGTTCAGACGACCTCTACCGCCGTGATTACCGGTAAAAACGGTAATGTTTTACTCATTCGTTTCAATTGATTAATAAAATCAAAAGGAGCATCATGGGCGAATTGATTACCCTTCCTAAAAATATTCACCTATTATAGTGGATTAAATTTAAACCAGTACGGCGTTGCCTCGCCTTGCCGTACTATTTGTACTGTCTGCGGCTTCGTCGCCTTGTCCTGATTTAAATTTAATCCACTATAAAATATTAATCTTTGCTCTCACCGCATAAGGAAAAAACAATGGAATTTTTATACAGCTTTCCCGTCATCCTGTTGCTTGTCGTTGTAATTTTCGGCTTCAAAGCCTTTATCGTCGTGCCGCAACAGGAAGTTTACGTCGTTGAACGCCTCGGCAGATTTCACAACGCGCTGACCGCCGGTCTGAACATCCTGATTCCTTTCGTTGACCGCGTCGCCTACCGCCACTCGCTCAAAGAAGTGCCTTTGGACGTTCCCAGCCAAGTCTGCATCACCCGCGACAATACCCAGCTTACCGTGGACGGCATCATCTACTTCCAAGTAACCGATCCGAAACTCGCTTCTTACGGCTCCAGCAACTATATCATGGCGATTACCCAACTTGCCCAAACCACGCTGCGTTCGGTTATCGGCCGCATGGAATTGGACAAAACGTTTGAAGAACGCGACGAAATCAACAGCATCGTCGTTTCCGCGCTTGATGAAGCGGCAGGCGCATGGGGTGTGAAAGTATTGCGTTACGAAATCAAAGACTTGGTTCCGCCACAAGAAATCCTGCGTTCTATGCAGGCGCAAATTACCGCCGAGCGTGAAAAACGCGCCCGCATCGCCGAATCCGAAGGCCGCAAAATCGAGCAAATCAACCTTGCCAGCGGTCAGCGTGAAGCGGAAATCCAACAGTCCGAAGGTGAAGCGCAAGCCGCCATCAACGCGTCAAACGGTGAAAAAATCGCCCGCATCAACCGCGCACAAGGTGAAGCCGAAGCCCTGCGCCTGGTTGCCGAAGCCAACGCCGACGCCATTCGCAAAATCGCCGAGGCAGTCCGCTCAGAGGGCGGCTCAGAAGCTGTCAACCTGAAAGTTGCCGAGCAATATGTCGCCGCCTTCAGCAATTTGGCAAAAGAAAGCAACACGCTGATTATGCCTGCCAACGTCGCCGACATCGGCAGCCTGGTTTCAGCCGGACTGAAGATTGTGGACGGCAACAAAGCGGCAAAATAAACCTTACGTTTTGCCACAAGGTCGTCTGAAAACGAGTGCAACGCGTTTCGCTACCATAAACAGCGGATTTCGCCAAACCGTTTTTCAGACGACCTTTATTCACATGATGGCAGACAGGATGCCCATCTGACCAAGCTTCAAGACATTCTGATTGTTACCCAAGACCAATTCAATGACTCAGAAAACACACACCATCAAAACCTACCTCGTCGGCGGCGCCGTCCGCGATTATCTTTTAGGTTTGCCCGTTAAAGACCGCGACTGGGTGGTCGTCGGCGCTGACGCACAAACCATGCTGGCGCGAGGCTTCCAGCCGGTCGGCAAAGATTTTCCCGTGTTCCTCCACCCCGACACCCACGAAGAATACGCCCTCGCCCGTACCGAACGCAAAACCGCCAAGGGCTATGCCGGTTTCAGTTTCCACGCCGACAAAGACGTTACGCTGGAGCAGGATTTGATGCGCCGCGACCTGACCATCAACGCGATGGCGCAGGATTCAGACGACCTCATCATCGACCCCTTCGGCGGACAACAGGATTTGGCAGCGGGCATTTTGCGCCATGTTTCCCCCGCCTTTGCCGAAGACCCCGTCCGCATCCTGCGCACCGCCCGCTTTGCTGCGCGCTACGGGTTTGAAATCGCCGAAGAAACCATGAAACTGATGCGGCAGATGGTGGAAAACGGCGAAGCGGACGCTTTGGTTGCCGAACGCGTCTGGCAGGAGTTGGCTAAAGGTTTGATGGAAAAAAATCCCCGCAGGATGATTGAAGTATTGCGCGAATGCGGCGCGCTCGAAGTCTTGCTGCCCGAAGTCGATGCCCTCTTCGGCGTGCCGCAACGCGCCGACTATCATCCCGAAATCGACAGCGGCATCCATACCCTGATGACGCTGCAACGCGCCGCCGATATGGGGCTGAGCCTGCCTGAACGCTACGCCGCCCTGCTGCACGACTTGGGCAAAGCCAAAACCCCGCCCGACATCCTGCCGCGCCACCACGGACACGACCTCGCCGGCGTCGAACCCGTACGCGAAGTCAATCAGCGGCTGCGCGCGCCGAAGCATTGCGCCGAGCTTGCCGAGCTGGTCTGCCGCTGGCACATTATTTTCCACCAAGTCGGACAGCTTAAAAGCCAAACCATTCTGAACGTTTTGAAAAAAACCGACGCTTTCAGACGACCCGAACGCTTCGCCGCCGCCTTAAACGTCTGTATTGCCGATACGCAAGGTCGTCTGAACCGCGAAAATACGCCCTACCCGCAACGCGCGCACTGGCTCGCCCTGCTCGGAGCCGCCAACCAAGTGGATTCAGGCAAAATCGCCGCCGAATGCCGCGCACAGGGAAAAGCCCACCTTATCGCCGAAGAAATCGACCGGGCGCGGTTGACAGAAATTGCTCCTTTGCAAAAAACATATCAGGCGGCGCAAGACAAAACAGAAAGACATTAAAACGCCCAATGCAGCGACTTTTAAAGTTTTGAGGACGATACCCAACCCAAGCTTTGAAACAGCCGCCGCCATATCCGCTATAATCTGCCTCTCAGCTATTTCGTTACACCCATAAAAATCATGACTATTCAGACCGATTTATTGCCCAAAATCAACAACGAAGATTACCAACGCCTCATCCTCAAACACAGCGTAGAATTCAGCGAAGGCGAAATCCGCCTGCTGAACGAAATCCTCGAAAAATTCACCTTCGACGTCGTTCAGGCGCAGGCATTGGCGCAGGCGGTGATGCAGCAGGTGCGCTTTGACCCCAACGCCTACCACATCGACAGCGACGACGAAGACACCACAGGCATCTGCCCCCACTGCATCAACCCGCCCATGCCGCCCCTGCGCGATTACCTTGTTTGGCGCGAAACACGCGGCTAAACCCCTTTCAAAAAGGTCGTCTGAAAACGGCAAACCGCTTTTCAGACGACCCCGAACCCATCGGAAAACCCATGCTGCAAACCGACAACCTGACCGCCGCCCAACCCCAGCGCATCATCACCGCCCAAAGCATCTCCTCGCAGGAAGAGTTGCTTGAGCGCGCCCTGCGCCCTAAAACGCTGGACGACTATATCGGGCAGGACAAAGCCAAAGAACAGCTCGCCATCTTTATCCAAGCCGCCAAAAAACGCGGCGAAGCCCTAGACCACACCCTGCTCTTCGGCCCGCCCGGACTGGGCAAAACCACGCTGGCGCACATCATCGCCAAAGAGCTGGGCGTCAACCTGCGCCAAACCAGCGGCCCCGTCCTCGAACGCGCCGGCGACCTTGCCGCCCTTCTGACCAACCTCGAGCCGCACGACGTATTGTTCATCGACGAAATCCACCGCCTCAGCCCCGTCGTCGAAGAAATCCTCTACCCCGCGCTCGAAGACTACCAACTCGACATCATGATAGGCGAAGGCCCTGCCGCCCGTTCCGTCAAAATCGACCTGCCGCCCTTCACCCTCGTCGGCGCGACCACCCGCGCAGGTATGCTGACCAACCCACTGCGCGACCGCTTCGGCATCGTTGCCCGCTTGGAGTTTTATCAAAATCAAGACCTTGCCACCATCGTCAGCCGTTCCGCACAATTACTGCAACTCGACATGGGCGAAGAAGGCGCAATGGAAGTCGCCAAGCGTAGCCGCGGCACACCCCGCATCGCCAACCGCCTGCTGCGCCGCGTCCGCGATTTTGCCGATGTGAAAAACAACGGCGTCATCGATGCCGCCATCGCCGATGCCGCTTTAAGCATGCTGGATGTGGACGCGCAAGGTTTGGACGTCATGGACAGAAAATTCCTCGAAGCCATCCTGCACAAATTCAGCGGCGGTCCCGTCGGTCTTGATAACGTTGCCGCCGCCATCGGCGAATCCACGGACACCATCGAGGACGTTATCGAACCCTACCTCATCCAACAAGGCTTCCTGCAACGTACCCCGCGCGGCAGAATGGCCACCGAACGCGCCTACCTGCACTTCGGCTTGAAAATGGAAAAATAAGCGTATTGAAATGAAGAAAGGTCGTCTGAAACCGGATTTTTGGTTTTCAGACGACCTTTTTGTATCCATTCGAATGGAAGACTTGAGTCAGGATAAAGGCAAGTGCTTTTCTCGTAAGCTAGTGTTTGTCCTCACCCTCTTTGGCAGTATCTTTCCCGCCGTCTTTATCTGTCTGAACCGGCGTAACCGGGAAAAACAAGATCAGCGGGTTTGCCTTAATCTGCTGCCAGAAGCTTTTGCACAAATTGCCGACGCTGCCGATTTTCGTGCCGCGCGAGCGCAGGGCGACGAAGAGGGCGAGGGTGAAGCTGACGATGAGGTTGACCAAGCCGATGGCGAGGACGCTGCAAATGCCGAGCATGAATGTACCAAAGCCGACGTTGCCGCTGACGGCGGCGTAGCCTAGGTTGGCGGATGAGAAGGCAACATGGCGGATGTCCAGCGGCAGACCGAGGAGGTGTCCGAAGTAGCCGGTCATGCCCAAGAGCATACCGAAGATGAAGTTGCCGACCAGCGAGCCGTAGTGTTTGTGAATGTAGGCGGCGAGGACGCGGCGGGGTTTGGGGCGCATGATTTTGCGCAACAAGGGATTGAAGGGCAGGCGTTGGCGCAGGTTGAGGTAGTCGGCACGGTTGTCGAAGAAGCCTGCGATGATGCCGGAACAGAACAGCCACAAGCCTGCGATGGCGGCATACCATAGCGTTGGATGACCGATAATGTCTATGGATTTGAACTGGTAGGCGGTGGTATGTGCATCGAGTATGGGCTGTTGGTGCAGATGGGCATAGCCGAACGATATGGCGCACGCCAAGAGGATGGCGATGGAAACGTTGCCGAAGACGGCGACGCTTTGGGAGCGGCATACGTCGATAAGGAGCTTGGCGAGCTTGTTGTCCACCGCTTTGCCGCCTTCGTTGAGATCGACTTGTTCGGCGAAGCTGGCGGCGGTCATGGCGGGCTGCTTGGTGGCGACGGTGCAGTGCAGCATATGGATGAGCATGAAGCCTATGCCGTAGTTGAGCCCTGACAGCAAGGAGGTAACGAAGGGGCTGAAGCCGAGTGTGCCGATGTGGATTTTGTGCAATGCCATCAGGGCGATGATGACGCCGCCACCCGCCGCGGAGTAGAACATTTTGAAATATTCTTTGCGGTTGCGGGTGATGTAATGCTCACCGTGGTGGCTTTTGTTTTCGGTAATGCTGCGGGCGAGCATGCGTATGCTGCTGCGGCGCAGGTGGCGGGTACTGTATTGCTCGACCGCAGCGTAGATGAGGGAGTTCATCAGGGTAATGGTCAGGCGGTTGCGGTTGCCGGCATCGGTTTGGATGTCGGTGAGCAATTTCAGACGACCTATGGTCTGCTGGAGCCGTTCAAGCAGGTGGGCGACTTTGACGGACGAGCCTGAGCCTGCGCCCGTTCCTTTGCGACGCAGATAGTCAATTTGCTTGCTGCACTGGTCGAACATGACTTCGAGGTGGGCGGTGTCGTAAGGGGTGGTGTCGTTACGGTAGTGTTCGACCAGTTTGGCGGTTTCGCGCTGGAGGGCGACGAAGGGCGAATCGGCTTCGAGCAGGCGCGGGGCGATGCGGATGAGGTCGGGTTCGATGGCTTCGGAGGCAATCCAAATGGCCAGCATTTCGATGGCGCGCAGACGAGCGTCAACCAACTGGCGGCAGGCGTTTTGCAGCAAGGCGGGATCGGCGCTGGTGCGGATCAGGTCGTACAGGCTCAACCATTGGCGGATGCTGAGGGTTTGCAGCCATTTGTCGTCGTTTTCGGAGTGGAAAAGGTAGAGGAACACTTCGCGCAGGTTGGCAAAGTCTTTGTAGGACGGGCTGAAGCGTTCGTATATGCGTATGCCCATCTCGCGGGTAAAGCTGTGGCGCGAGAAGATGCCGAGTTTGATCAGCGCGGGATAGATGTGGACTTGCGAGAGCCAGTGGTAGAAGCGTCCGCTGAAATTTTTTGCGAGTTCTTCGTCTTGTTTGAGCGTGGCGATAATCAGGTCGAAGCGTTCTGCCGCCTGTTTTTTGCCGTCGCGCCGCAGGAATTTGATTAAGGCGTTGAGGATAAGGACGAAATCGGTGTCGGTCAGGCTTTTGGAAAGTAAAGGATGTAGATTTTGGTGAGTAATTTTTTCCATTGCGGTATTTTTACACAAAACGGCGGGTTTGATAAGTTCGGGTAATTTATGCAACCTGCTGTAAGCACATTCGATATTTTGGAGCAATGTTTGACGATTTCAACCCTCTTTGTTTTGAAAAGGTCGTCTGAAAACCGTTTTCAGACGACCCCTTGTTTATTTCAGCAACTCTTCGGGAATTTTGCAGACGGGAATCGGATTGACTTTGTGTTGCATGGCTTTGTGCAGGCGGGTGTAGATTTCCAAGACTTCGCGCTGCCTGCCTTCAAAATCTTCAGGACGGTGCGTGCCGTAAACGCTCATCGCCCATTCGAGTTCGGGATAGCTTGCGCCCATCTGTTCTTCGTCCGTACGCTCGGTATCCCAAAGCCCGTCGGTCGGCACGGCTTTTTGGATGGACTCGGCAATGTCCAGTTCGGCGGCAATTTGATAAATCTGCGTTTTGGTCAAATCGGCAATCGGGCTGATGTCCACGCCGCCGTCACCGTATTTGGTGAAAAAGCCCACGCCGAAATCTTCGATTTTGTTGCCCGTACCGGTAACCAGCAAACCGTTTAGCTGACCGTAATAATAAAGCGTCAGCATCCGCAGGCGGCTGCGGGCGTTGGCAAGCGCAAGCTGTTTGGCGGGGAACTCGGTTTCATCGACCTCGACATCGGCGGCAAAGGTATCGAAAGTCGGCGTCAAATCCACGCGCATCCCGCTGACGTTGGAAAACGCCTGTTCCAACCGGCGGATGTGCTCCTGCGCGCGGCTGACTTGGTCGGCTTTTTGGCGGATGGGCATTTCAAGCAGCAGAACCTTCAGCCCCGTCCGTGCCGCGATGGCAGAAACGACTGCGGAATCGATACCGCCGGAAACGCCGACGACAAATCCCTTGGCGTGTGCGGCGGCGGCATAGTTTTTCAGCCAGTCGGCAATATGGCGGATAACGGCTTGCGTCTGCATAGTCAGGCTCCTGATTTGAAAGGGGGAATCATACCCGATTTTGAGAGGCTGCGGCATATGGACCGGACAGGTCGTCTGAAAATCGGTTTCGCAGCTTTCAGACGACTTTCCCCCTGTTTTCATCAGCAATAAAATCCTGCTGAAATTTCGCACAATCTTTCCCAATTTGAAACAATTTCCTGATTTTGTTATTATTCCTTCAAACAAAGAAATAATCATCATCCAATTTGTCTCACCCGCCCCCCATTACGACCGATTCATCTGTGCGTTTTTACTCTCTTTTTCCCTTGTTTTTCATCCGGCAGGACGGTTTAAACGCCATTCGTTTTTTGTCTGCGTTTTATAGTGGATTACCAAAAATCGGGAAAGTCTCGGACCCTGTCCAACAGACCATGTTTTATTCCTAGTTTTTGTTAATCAACCATATACAGCCTTGCGCCCGTATCCGCCTGCCTCACCATCCCAAAGGAGGTCAAGGTTTGTCTTTATTTCATTTCTTACGCAACCGCTCTTCGTTCAATCCCTTCGTCGTTTCCGTTACGCTGTCCTTCGTGCTGCTGGTCATCGGCATCGCGCTTTTGATTCCGCAGCAGGCAGAAACCGTCCTCAATGCCGCCAAAACGGGCATTTTCAAAAACTTCAGTTGGTTTTACATCTTGGCGTTTTCAGCCTTCTTCTTCTTCCTGCTCGCACTTTCGGTCAGCAGCTTCGGCAACATCAAGCTGGGCAGCAACGAAGAAGAGCCTGAATTTAGCTTTTGGTCTTGGCTCGCCATGCTGTTCGCGGCGGGTATGGGCGTCGGATTGATGTTTTTCGGTGTCGCCGAACCGCTCACCCATTATCTGTCCCCCATCACCGAAGGCGGCAGCGGCGCAAGGCAGCAGGACGCGTTGCTCCACACCCTCTTCCACTGGGGCGTACATGCCTGGTCGGTTTACGCCGCCATGGCGTTGGCGCTCGCCTATTTCGCTTTCCGCTACAAACTCCCGCTTTCTCTGCGTTCCTGCTTTTATCCGCTGTTGAAAGAGAAAATCGACGGTAAGGCAGGCGACATCATCGACATACTTGCGCTGGTCGCCACCCTGTTCGGCATCATTACCACGCTTGGTTTCGGCGCGGCGCAGTTGGGTGCGGGCTTGGCACAAATCGGCTGGATAAGCGAAAACACCTTTTCCGTACAAACCATCGTGATTTTCGCCGTCATGGGTTTGGCGGTCGCCTCCGCCGCCTCCGGCATAGGCAAAGGCGTCAAAATGTTGAGCGAGATGAACTTGACCCTTGCCTTCGTACTGATGGTTTTCGTCCTCGCCACCGGCCCGACCCTCCACCTGCTCTCCGCCTTCAACGACAACCTCGGCACTTACCTGAGCAACCTCGTACAACTCAGTTTCAAAACATACAGCTACGAACAAAACCATACCGAATGGTTCGGCGGCTGGACCATCTTATACTGGGCATGGTGGTGTTCTTGGGCGCCTTTCGTCGGACTCTTCATCGCCCGCATCTCGCGCGGACGCACCATACGCGAATTCATTTTCGGCGTTTTGGCGGTTCCCTCCCTATTCTGCGTCATCTGGTTCACCATTTTCGGCGACACCGCCATCTGGATTAACGACCACACCGCAGCAGGCGCATTGGGCGAATTGACCGGCACACCCGAAAAACTCCTCTTCCGCTTCCTCGAATACCTCCCCCTGCCGACCCTCACAGGGCTTGTCAGCCTCATGGTGATCGCCCTCTTCTTCATCACCTCCGCCGACTCCGGCATTTACGTCCTCAACAACATCGCCTCCCGCGACAAAAGCGTGGCCGCCCCGCGCTGGCAGGCAGTGATGTGGGGGCTGTTGATGTCTGCCGCTGCCATCGTCCTTTTGCGCTTCGGCGGACTGCCCACCCTGCAAACCATGACCCTCATCGTCGCCCTGCCTTTCGCCCTGCTCATGCTGATCATGTGTTTCAGCCTATGGCGCGGATTAAACGCCGACCACAAATACTTCACGACCGCCGTCACCCCCTCCAGCGTCTATTGGAGCGGCGACAACTGGCAGGACAGGCTCGAGCGTATGCTGAACCAAACGCAGGAACAAGACATCCTCAAATTCCTCAAAACCACCGCCCTGCCCGCCATGCGCGAACTGAGCGAAGAGTTGTCCGACAAATACAGCCTGAGCGTCGACATCCAAACCCACTTCGACCGCGAAGAGCCCGCTGTCGAATTCACCATCCACAAAGAGTCCCTGCGCGACTTCATGTACGGCATTAAAACCATCAAGCGCGAAGTGTCCGAACAGCTTATCAAAGACGGCCACCTCCCGCACATCCGCCACAACGTCACCTACGAGCCCTACACCTACTTCTTCGACGGCCGCAGCGGCTACGACGTGCAATACATGAACCGCCGCGAACTCATCGCCGACATCCTCAAGCAGTACGAGCGTTACCTCAACCTCCTGACCGATGTCGGACAAGAACTCATGTCGCACCAGCAAACCGAATTGGCGGAATAAGTTTTGTTTGAATAAGTTGCAACCAAGGTCGTCTGAAAACCCCAAATCCGGTTTTTCAGACGACCTTCCTCTCCAAACCACCTATTTCCTCTTCTTCAACAGCCTCAACGCATTGCCCACTACAAACAGCGAGCTGAGGCTCATGCCCAATGCGGCGATCCAGGGTTTGACGTAGCCTAGTACGGCAAGTGGGACGGCGATGATGTTGTATGCGCTTGCCCAGGCGAGGTTTTGGCGGATGATTTCGCGTGTGCGGCGGGCTTGGGCAATGGTGGCGGGCAGGATGTTCAAATCGTCGTTGAGCAAGACCAGATCGGCGCCGTCGCGTGCGACATCGGCGCCTGCTGCAACGGCGGCGGATACGTCGGCTTGGGCGAGGACAGGGGCATCGTTGATGCCGTCGCCGACCATCAAAACTTTTCTGCCCTGTTTCTGCAAGTCTTCAACATAGGCGAGTTTGTCTTCGGGCGTGGCTTCGGCGCGGTAGGTGTCCAAACCGAGCTCCTGCGCGACTTGTGCGACGGCATTGGTGCGGTCGCCGCTGAGCAGGTGGGTGCGGATGCCTTGTTGTTTGAGGATGTCGAGCATGGCGGCGGCGCTGTCTTTGATTTGGTCTTCGAGTAGGAAGATTGCTTGGAAGCCGCTTTGGTTGCCGAGGAACACCATGCTGCCTGCGTATTCGATGTTGGCGGCTTGGCCAGGCAACACGCCGGCTATTCCGGCGACGAAATCGGCGCGTCCCAATGCCCAAACTTGGGTTTCGTCTTTATAAGTCATTTGCGCGCTGACTCCTTGTCCGATGCGGTTGACGCGTTGGGAAACTGTGTATTCGGGCGCATGGGCGGGGTCGTCTGAAAGCGTGTGGTTCAAGATGGCGCGGGCGATGGGGTGTTCGGATTGATGTTCCAAGGCTTGTGCGGCGGCAAGCGCTTCTGCTGTTTTCAGACGACCTAAGGGGATGATTCGGCTGACGGACAGTTGTCCTTTGGTCAGCGTGCCGGTTTTGTCGAACACGACATCGTCGATTTGCGCGAGCGTTTCGAGGCTTTGTTTGCCGCTGATTAACACGCCGTCGTCGGCAAGCGCGCCTGTGGAGGCGGCAAGCGCGGTCGGCGTGGCAAGCGAAAGTGCGCACGGGCAGGTAATAACCAGCAGCGCTACGGTAATCCACAAGGCGGTTTGCGCGTCGGCATACCATGCCCAGCCGATGAAAACGGGGATGGCAAGCAGCAGCTCGCCAAACACGAAGCTGGAAGCGTATTTCTCGGCAAGCTCGGCGGCGCGCGGTTTTTGGGCGAGCGCGCGGTCGAGCAGTTTGACGATGTGCGACAGGCGCGTGTTGTTGCCGGTGCGGTCGGTTCGGATAACAAGCGGGCTGCCCGTATTGAGCGTGCCTGCGGTAACGTTTTCAGACGACCTTTTGACGACGGGCAGGCTCTCGCCCGTCAGCATGGCTTCGTCCACTTCGCTCTCGCCGGACAACACCGTGCCGTCCACAGGAATGACTTCGCCGGGTTTGACGACGATCACGTCGCCCGCCTGAAGCTGTACAACCGCCGCTTCTTCGATTTCCTCGCTGTCGGGATAAGACGGAAGGCGGTGGCAGAACGCGGGGACGAGTTTCACCAGCCGTTCTGCCGCATCCCCCGCCCTGCGCCTTGCGATTTGTTCCATAAACCGCCCGCCCAGCAGGAAAAACAGCAACATGGCGATGGACTCGAAATACATCCCCTGCCCCGCATTGACGGCAAGGCTGTAAATGCCCGCGACAAAAGTCATCACGACGGCAATCGCAATCGGCGTATCCATGCCGACGCGGCGGTTTTTCCAATCGCGCCATGCGCCGCGGTAAAACGGCAACGCGCTGTAAAACACAACGGGCAGCACCATCAAAAAACCGCCCCAGTGCAGAATTTCTAAAAACAGCGGCTCAATGTCGCCGCCGTAAAGATAAGTCGGCACAGCAAACATCATCGTCTGCATCATGCCCAAACCCGCCACCGCCAGCCTGACGATAAACTGTTTGCGCTCTTTCTGCGCCTGCGCCTCGACTTTTTGCGCATCGTAAGGCGCGGCGGTATAACCTGTTTTGCGGATTTTCAAAAGAATGTCCGACAGCGCGATTTTGCCCTCGTCCCACACCACGCGGCAGCGGTGCGTACTGTAATTCAAATCCACGCGCACCACGCCCGCCGTCCGTAAAAGCTGCTGCTCAATCAGCCATACGCACGCCGCGCAGGTAATGCCGCCCAGCATCAACACCGCCTCGCGTTCATCCCCTTCCCCGACCTCGACAAAATCCGCCTGCACTTCGGGCAAATCGTACAATTTCAGTTGCGACAACACTTCCGGCGGCGGCAGTTCGGATTTTTCCGCGTCGGCGGTACGCTGTTTGTAATAATTGCCCAAACCTGCATCAATAATGCTCTGCGCCACCGCCTGACAACCCGCGCAGCAGGTTTCATGGTCTTCATTTTCGTAGCGGACGGTCAAATGGAGGTGTTCGGGGACTTCCAGACCGCAATGGAAACAGGTTCTTTCCGTTTGATTCATAATATGTGCCTAATGGTGTGCCGGCAGATGGTTTGCCGTTTCAAACTTGGATTTAAAATGTTTAGAAATGTAAACTTTATTAAAGTGTCGCTTTTTAGCAGATTTTTAAAAATATTTTACAAAACGTTTATTTTAAAACAATTTGCATATTTTTATTACTTTTATTTATATTTTTCAATAATATAACCGCTCATCAACAGACGAACGGTTACGTTCTGATACCGCATATCGTGCGAATTTACCGATTATTTTAATGTAAAAATGGAACTTTTTTGAAAAAACGCACTACATTTTTGTTGACCGACTCAATTTGAAGCTGCATACTATGCGCATATTCCGTACAAACAGTGCGGTAAAAAATACAAAACATTACGCTTTTACACAAAAATTTCCATTAACTACTTACTCGGGAAAACATCATGATTGACCGCCTGCTACCTATTTTTGCCGTTATCGGCATCCTGTCCAGCTTCGCCTACCTAAGCTTGGCGGCATGGATGATTTACGAAAACGTTATGAAAAAACGCCGCCTCCTTCCTTTCTAAGCGGTAAACCCTTTAAACGGCCGTTTGGAAATAAAGATAAACCCTCCCTGATTTATCTTTGTTTTCCAAACGGCCTTTATTTTTCAGACGACCTTTTGAAACACGCGGCGGCAAACAATGGATTGAAATCGAAATCCACCCCGCCTCCCTTCCCATTGAGAAACAACGGCAGTCAAAACATCTTGTTTTTATTCTGCTTCGCAGTTTTCAGACGACCTCTTGCCGCCGTTTTCCAACGCCCGTTCAATCATCGCCTCGCGCAAAGCATCCAAGCCCAGACTTTTCGTAACCGAAATATTCACGCCGACGGCGCGTCCCGAATTGTCCCGTAACACGCCCGCATCGCGCGCGCCTTCCGGCAGCAGGTCGATTTTGTTGTACACGACAAGCTGCGGCACTTCATGCGCGCCGATTTCCTCCAAAACCACATTCACATCGTCCATCTGCCGCTCGAAATCGGGATTGGACGCATCAACGACGTGCAGCAGCACATCCGCCAAAGCCGTTTCCTCCAACGTCGCCGAAAACGCTGACACCAGCTTGTGCGGCAAATCGCGGACGAAACCGACCGTATCCGTCAGAATCACGCCCGCCTCGTGCGACAGGAACAAACGCCGCGCCGTCGTATCCAGCGTGGCAAAAAGCTGGTCTTTCGCCAACACGTCCGCCTTGGTCAGACGGTTGAACAGGCTGGATTTGCCCGCGTTGGTATAACCGACGATGGCAAAGGTTTTCAGACGACCTTCCATCCGCGATTTTCGGCGCGTGGCACGTTGTTTTTTCACTTGCGCCAACTGTTTTTTCAACGCCGTGATTTTCTGCCCGATTAAGCGGCGGTCGGTTTCCAACTGCGTCTCGCCCGGCCCTTTCAAGCCGATACCGCCCTTCTGACTCTGCAAATGCCCGTAGCCGCGCACCAGCCGCCCGCTCAAATGGTTCAACTGCGCCAGCTCCACCTGCAATTTACCCTCCTGCGATTGGGCGCGTTTGGCAAAAATCGCCAAAATCAGACCCACACGGTCGAGGACGCGGCATTGCAGGATTTTTTCCAAATTGCGCTCCTGCGTCGGCGTCAATTCATGGTTGAACACCGCCAAGCCGATGTCGTGCAGCTTCACCGCCGCCGCCAGCTCTTCCGCCTTACCCGTGCCGACGAAATAAGCCGTATGCGCCTTGTCGCGCTTGGCGGTTTCCCGCAACACCAGCTCGCCGCCTGCCGCCGCGACCAATTCCGCCGCCTCGTCCAAGGTCGTCTGAAAAGTCCGCTCGCGCACTTCGTTCGCGCCCGAATAATCCGCACTCAACATCACCCCGACCAGCATCACGCGTTCGGGTTGCTCCAAAGATTTGTCGACGGGGAAAATGTTGCGTTTGGACAAGGAAAATCCTTTCTTTTTCAAAGGGCTTAAAACCCGTTTTCCATCATGATTTCGCCGGGGATGCGGTTGCGGTGCATGGCGAAGCCCAAGTCCATCAGGGCTTGGAACGTGTCTTTGACCATGGCGGGATTGCCGCAGACCATAAAGCGCGTGTCCGCTTTGGTGAACTTGAATCCCGCGTATGTTTCGAGGCTGCCGTCTTTCAGCAGCTCGGGAATGCGCTTGCCGCTCAACGCGCCTTCGGTTTCCTCGCGCGTGGTAATGGGGACGAAGCGGAATTTGTGGAAATACTCGCCAATCAGCGGATGGTCTTTCAATGCTTCAACACGTCGTCTGAAAATCAGTTCATCGGCGAAAGAAACTGAGTGCGCCAAAATCAAGCGGTCGAAACGCTGCCAGATTTCGGGCTGCTCGATGATGGAAAGAAAAGGCGCGATGCCCGAACCGGTGGAGAGCATGACCAAATCCTTGCCGTCGGGGAATCGCTCGGGCAAGAGGAAACCGGTAGCGGTTTTATCAAGCAGTATGGTGTCGCCCTCTTTCATGGCGGCAAACCGCGCGGACATGGGGCCGCCTTCGATCAAAACGGCAAAATATTCGAGCGTGTCGGCGTATTCGGCGGACACGACGGAATACGCGCGCCAGATAAAGCCTTCGCCGTCGCGAAAACCGAGCCGCGAAAACTGCCCCGCCGAGAAGCGGTAGGATTCGGGGCGGCTGATGGCAAAAGTCATCAGCTTGGGCGTATGGTGTTTAATCCACAAGACTTTTTCTTCGGTGAACTTGGCTTCGGGCGAGGCTGCCATAATGGGATTCCTTGTGTGTGCGGGATGGAAAATGGAAGGTATAGTAGATTAACTTTAAACCAGTACGGCGTTACCTCGCCTTAGCTCAAAGAGAACGATTCTCTAAGGTGCTGAAGCACCAAGTGAATCGGTTCCGTACTATCTGTACTGTCTGCGGCTTCGTCGCCTTGTCCTGATTTAAATTTAATCCACTATATTATACCCGTTCGCTTGACGAAAGGTCGTCTGAAAACCTGATTGTCCGGTTTTCAGACGACCTTGAAGCGGAACTGAAACTCAAATTTTACGGCTGACGGCGCAGGCGCATGGTCTTGCCGTTTTGCTCCAAAATCAAATCATTGCCGTCGAAACGATAGTTCCACACGCTTTTCATGTTCAAGAAAGCCTCTTCCAGCTTCATGTCTTCACACAGCATCATCGTCGTGGCAATCGGACCAAAATCAATTTTGCCCGCTCCGGCTTCCTGCGCTTGAAGCGTCAAATGATTGCAACCCATCTTGCCATGCGCCTTGGGCATTTTGCTCAAATCCAAAAAAGCCGTTCTGCCCGCCAAATCTTTTTCGGTGAATTTGTCGAAAGAAACCACAAACCATTTCGCTGCCAAAGCCGGCGTTGACGCTTGACGCGGTTCGGATGGTTTTTCAGACGACGTGACAGGTTGGGACGGCTGCGGTTTTTCAGCAGGCGAAGTACAGGCGGTCAGAATGATTGCAGTCATAAGGGTGGGGATCAGGGTTTTCATGATTTTGCCTTTCTAACGTGAGGTCAGCTAAAAGGTCGTCTGAAACCGCTTCAGCAAAACCCGCTACGCACTTTTCAGACGACCTCTTGATCTTTACAACGTCGAATCCAAAGCCTTGGAAATATCGTTCCAAATATCGTCCGCGTCTTCAATACCGATGGAGAAGCGCAGCAGGCCGACTTTGATGCCCATCTCCATTTTCACATCATGCGGTACGCCGCTGTGGGACTGGGAATAGCAATGGTTGACCAAACTTTCGACACCACCTAGGCTGGACGCCATTTTGACCAGTTTCATGTTTTTAATCACGCTGTTTGCCGCTTCGCGCGTGTCGTTTTTCAAATAAACCGTTACCACGCCGCCTATGCCTTTGGGCATTTGGGTTTTCGCCAGTTCGTAGTGTTCGTGCGACGGCAGGCCGGGGTAGAACACTTTTTCTACGGCGGGATGGGCTTCGAGGCGGCGGGCGATGTCGAGCGCGTTTTTGCAGTGCGCTTCCATGCGCAAGGCGAGCGTTTTGATGCCACGCAACACCAGCCAGCAGTCCATCGGGCCGGCAATCGCGCCGGTATGCACCATCATGTCGTGCAGCGGTTTCGCCAGTTCTTTGGTTTTAACCGCAACGATGCCCATCAATACGTCGGAGTGGCCGCAAAGGTATTTAGTGGCGGAGTGGAACACGATGTCGCAGCCCATCTCCAACGGCTGTTGCAGATACGGCGTAGCGAAGGTGTTGTCGATGCCGACCAGTGCGCCGGCTGCGTGGGCTTTGGCGGCAAGCGCTTTGATGTCCACCAGCCGCAAAAGCGGATTGGACGGGGTTTCCAGCCAAACCAGTTTCACATTGTGCGCGGCAAGCAGTTCGTCCAAGCTGTCGGGGGTGCCCAAATCGGCAAAGACGACGTTCACGCCCCACTCTTTATATACGTCAACCAGCAAGTCATACGCGCCGCCGTAAATATCGGCTACGGCGACGATGGTATCGCCCGGACGCAGGAAGGTACGCCACACGGCATCAATGCCCGCCATACCGCTGGAAAAGGCAAAACCCGCCGCCCCGCGTTCCAAATCAGCAACCGTGTCTTCCAAAACCTGACGGGTCGGATTGCTCAGGCGCGAATAGCGGTAGGGAACCTGCTCGCCGATTTCGTGCAGCGCGAACATACTGTTCTGATAAATCGGCGGCATCAGCGCGCGGTTGTGTTCGTCGCAATCGTAGCTGGAATGGATGGCTTTGGTGGCGAATTTCATCTCGGTTCAACCTTATAAAGATATGAATAATTCAGGATTTTATCACTATCCGAAAAATAGAAACAATCAATGCGGACACGGTTTGCAAGTGATATAATCTCGCATTTGCAAAACGGACGGCATGAATCCGTTTCCAAACGACACACACCCCAACAATCCGACAATTAAGGACAAACAACGCATGAACGCCATTGCAGACGTGCAATCCAGCCGAGATTTACGCAATCTGCCGATTAACCAGGTCGGTATCAAAGACCTGCGCTTTCCGATTACTTTGAATACCGCCGAAGGCAGCCAATCCACCGTCGCCCGCCTGACCATGACGGTTTTCCTGCCCGCCGACCAAAAAGGCACGCATATGTCGCGCTTCGTGGCGTTGATGGAACAACAAACCGAGGCTTTGGATTTCGACAGGCTGCACAAACTGACCGCCGAAATGGTTGCCCTTTTAAACTCTCATTCCGGCAAAATCAGCGTTTCCTTCCCCTTCTTCCGCAAAAAATCCGCACCTGTTTCCGGCATCCAATCCCTGCTCGACTATGACGTTACCCTGACGGGCGAAATCAAAAACGGCGCATACAGCCATAATTTGAAAGTCATGGTACCCGTAACCTCGTTGTGCCCGTGTTCCAAAGAAATTTCCCAATACGGCGCGCACAACCAACGTTCGCACGTTACCATCAGCCTGACCGCCAACGCCGAAGTCGGTATCGAGGAAATCATCGACTGCGTGGAAGCGCAGGCAAGCTGCCAGCTTTACGGCCTGCTCAAACGCCCCGACGAAAAATACGTTACCGAAAAAGCCTATGAAAACCCGAAATTCGTGGAAGACATGGTGCGCGACGTAGCCACTGCGCTGATTGCGGACGGGCGCATCGAAAGCTTCATCGTCGAAAGCGAAAACTTCGAGTCGATACACAACCACTCGGCTTACGCCTATATTGCTTATCCTTAAACAAGCAAAAAATCGAAAAGGTCGTCTGAAAACCGAAAAATCCGTTTTCAGACGACCTTTTGTGTTCGTGGATTTATTTCATAGAACTTCATTTAGGACAAGTGTAATGTCCTTCTTATATTTATAGTGGATTAAATTTAAATCAGGACAAGGCGATGAAGCCTCAGACATTACAAATAGTACGGCAAGGCGAGGCAACGCCGTACTGGTTTAAATTTAATCCACTATAGTTTAAAGCTTCTACCCGGTTATCTAAATTATCACATTCGCCCCAATTCCCTTTGCAGGGCTTGGATGTTTTGTTGGCGGTCGAGTACCGCGCTTTGCAGGCTGTTGATTTCCTGTTGGTTGACATGACCGCCTTTGGCTACACGGGCTTGCGCCAGAGATTTTTGCGCTTCGCCCAGCGCTTTACGCTCGTTGCTCAACTCTGTTTCCAAAATCGAACGGCGGCTAGCGCTGCCGGAAGATTTGGGTGCAGGCGTTGCTGCGACTTCAGGGGCCGGACGGATGGGCGCAGGTGCAGGATTTACCTTAGCGGTATTTTTAGGGGCAGGTTTTGCGTTGCCGGCTCGTTTTGACGGAGCTTCGGCAGCAGGCTCGGGCATTTCTAAAGCGGGAGCATCGTAGCGCGTGCTGCTGTATTTGCCGATGGTCGGTAAATCTGCCGAATGGCAGTTTCCGGATGGGCGCGAAGTATAGACAACTTCGCCGTTGACTGTGCAGGTATAGATTTTAGAGGAAGCTTGTGCGCCTGATGCGGTGGCAAACATTAGCAATGAAGCTGCCAATGCGTGAAGTGATTGTTTCATGGTAAGGTCGTAATGTGAAATAAGTAATTGTTCGATAGATATTGCATTTAACTGTAATAGTATAACAATGCCAGCATATTCTCTCAAATAGGACGGCTGACTTTTTTAATTTCAAACCAAACCGTCTTATTCGTTTTAGCGAAAATTGCCTCACTCGTTTTCAGACGACGTTTTTGCGGCTTTATCCGATTTTTTGGCGCGTGATTTGGCGTTTTTGCTCTTTGTCTCTTGCTCTTGCGCCTTTTCCCGCGATTTTTCTTTTGAACGCGCCCTCTTGAGCTTGGCTGCCTTTTCTTCGGTATCACTGCTTAATTTGTTGATTTTCAGACGGTATGCATCGCCTTGATGGCTGCTGATTTTGGGCAGGTCTGTGCCTGTGCAGTTTCCCGAAGGTTCGGATGTATAGGTTTTGCTGTTGCCGGAATGGCAGCTGAAGACGGCTGCTGCGGTGTGGAGGGATAAGCCCAAAATGAGGGAGGATGCGACGATAAGTGCTCCTTGCTTGATTCGTGAACGCATGAGTTTTCCGTAGTTTGAGTTTTCAGACGACCTATTTTTGTTTTTATAGTGGATTAACTTTAAACCAGTACGGCGTTGCCTCGCTTTAGCTCAAAGAGAACGATTCTCTAAGGTGCTGAAGCACCAAGTGAATCGGTTCCGTACTATCTGTACTGTCTGCGGCTTCGTCACCTTGTACTGATTTAAATTTAATCCACTATATACAGTCCGACGGTCTGAAATGACCATGCCGAACTGTATTTTTTGGCGGCTTCTGAAGGCAAGTACGGAAACCATCGCAGCGAAGTATTTATAGTTGTGTAAATTCTGCGTCGATTTCCGTCAGGATTTGCTCTAGCTCTTCCTGCCACAAAAGCCAGTTTTCTTCTATTTGTGTTAATTTTACTTTAATTTCTGTTAATTGTGCGAGGGTTTGTTGTAATTTTGTTTTATTTTCGTCCGAATAGGCTTCCTCTTGTGCCAAAAATGTTTCACATGCCGTTTGAATTTCGGAAAGCTGCGCCATTTCTTTTTCGGCTTTGTCGATTTTCTGCTGTATCGGCTTGCCGCGTCGGGCTTTTTCTTGACGGATTTGTGCTTCGATACGCTTGGTGTCTTTGCGGTTTTGGCTTTGTGCGGAAGCGGCAGGTGCGGCGGTGGCGTTTTCCTGCGCCAACCTCCATTGACGATAATCGTTTAAATCGCCGTCAAAGTTTTTCAGACGACCTTTGTCAATCAGGAGGAAGCTGTCGGTAGTGGCTTCAAGCAGGCTGCGGTCGTGTGATACGACGATTAAGGCACCTTGGAAACTTTGCAGCGCGAGCGTCAGAGCGTGGCGCATATCCAAGTCCAAATGGTTGGTCGGCTCGTCAAGCAGCAGCAAATTCGGTTTTTGCCAGATAATCATGGCAAGGGCGAGGCGGGCTTTTTCTCCACCGGAAAAAGGTTCGGTTTTCTGCAACGCCATATCGCCGACAAAGTTGAAGCCGCCGAGGAAATTTCGGATTTCTTGTTCGCGCACTTCGGGAGAAAGCTGCTGAATGTGCCAAACAGGGCTTTGGTCGGCGCGGATGGTATCGAGCTGGTGTTGGGCAAAATAGCCGATATTGAGTTTTTCGGAACGGACGATGCTGCCGGAGAGCAAATTGATTTTTCCTGCCAACGCTTTGATAAACGTAGATTTACCGCTGCCGTTGACACCCAATAGCCCGTAACGTGCGCCGCTCTCCAGCGATAGGGTAATGTCGTGCAGGACGGTTTTGCCTTCGTAACCCAAATCAGCGTGTTCCAACTTCAGCAAGGGATTGGGCAGATGGTCGGGATTGTAAAACTCAAAGGAAAACTCGCTGTCCAAATGCGCGGGAGCGATGCGCTCGAGCTTCGCCAACGCCTTCATTCGGCTTTGCGCTTGAACGGCTTTGGTGGCTTTGGCTTTGAAGCGGTCGATAAAGGATTGCAGATGTTTGATTTGCGCCTGCTGTTTGACATAGGCGGCTTGTTGCTGCGCCAGGCGTTGCGCGCGTTCGTTTTGGTAAAAATCGTAATTGCCGCCGTATTGCGTGAGCTTTTGCTGGGACAATTCAATGGTTTGGGTGGTGGCCGCATTGAGGAAATCACGGTCGTGGGAAATGATGATTTGCGTGCAGGGTAAAGAGGCAAGGTGGTTTTCCAGCCACAAGACGGTTTCCAGATCCAAGTGGTTGGTCGGTTCGTCGAGCAAGAGCAAATCGGCGCGGCAAATCAGGGCTTGCGCAAGATTCAGGCGCATACGCCAGCCGCCGGAAAAGGATTTAACGGGACGGCTGTGTTCTTCTTGCGAAAAACCCAGTCCGTTCAACAATTTCGCTGCACGGGCCGGCGCGGTATAAGCGTCGATTTCCTCCAATTTGGCATGGTATTCCGCCTGCTTCATGCCGTCATTTTGCGCTTCCGCCTGCGCCAAGGTCGTCTGAAAAGCCTGCAACTCGGCATCGCCCTGCAAAACGTAGTCCAACGCGGAGATGTCCAAGTCGGGTGTTTCTTGGGAAACGGAAGCCATCCGCCAATTTTTCGGAATCGAGATATCGCCGCCGTCCTGAGTGATTTCACCCTTGATTAAGGCAAACAGGCTGGATTTGCCCGTCCCGTTTTTACCGATCAAACCGACGCGCTGACCGGGATTGACGGTGGCGTTGGCTTTGTCGAGCAGGACTTTCAAACCGCGTTGCAGGGTGAGGTTTTTGATTTCAATCATGATGTAATAATGGACGGGCGGAAAAATGGGAAAGGCGGTATTTTATAGCGAAAACAGCGTGATGTCGCCGTTCGTTGATGCCGTAGTGTTTCAATGTGAATCCATAGTGAAAAAAGGTCGTCTGAAAACGGCGGATGTTTTAGCAAAACCCGCTATATCCGTTTTCAGACGACCTTTGATGTAACGAAACGGCTTAATGTCGATAATCTGCCGAATCCTTACGGATTTGTTGCAGAAATTTCCGCGTGCGCTCATGTTTAGGGTGGTCGAACAACTCTTTCGGACTGCCCTGCTCTACGATGACGCCGCCGTCCATGACGACGACGGTAGTGGCAACTTCCAGCGCAAACTTGATTTCGTGGGTCACGACAACCATCGTCCAGCCTTCCTGCGCCAATTCCTTCATGGCGTTCAATACGTCTTGCACCAATTCGGGATCCAGCGCGGAAGTGGGTTCGTCAAACAACATCAGCTCGGGCTGAATCGCCAATGCGCGGGCGATACCGACGCGCTGTTGCTGACCGCCGGAAAGCTGGTAGGGATAAAGGTTAACCTTGTCGCCCAAGCCGACTTTTTCCAGCAATTTCAAAGCTTCTTCGCGCGCTTGGGCGGCAGGCTTGCCTTGTACGGCAACCGGACCTTCCATTACGTTTTCCAACGCGGTTTTGTGCGGGAAGAGATTGTATTGTTGGAACACCATGCCGGATTTGCGGCGCAGCGCCAAGATGTCATGCTTCGATGGTTTTTTAGAAAAATCGATTTTCAGCGGTCGCTCGTTGTCGAACTCGATTTGTCCGTCTTCGGGCATTTCCAGCGCGTTTAAGCAGCGCAGAAACGTCGTTTTACCCGAACCGGAAGGCCCGAGGATGACGACCACCTGCCCTTTGCCCACATCCAAATCGATGCCGCGCAAAATGGTGTTTTCGCCGAAGGTTTTGCGGATATTGCGGATTTTAATCATGGCTTCCCCTTATTTGGCGACATAGCGGTCGAAGCGTTTTTCCAGGCGCGCCTGAATCAGGAACAGCACTTTGCAGAAACACCAGTAAACCAAAGCGGCTTCGATATAGACGGGCAGGAAGTCGTAGGTACGGTTTGCCGTTTCCTGCGCGACGCGGAACAGTTCCGTTACCGTTACCACCGCCGCGAGCGAGGTGTTTTTGAACAAGCCGATAAACTCGTTGCTCAAAGGCGGCACGGCGACGCGGAATGCCTGCGGCGCGACGATGCGGCGAAAAGTCTGCATATAGGTCATGCCGATGGAGAAACCTGCCTCCCACTGCCCTTTAGGCACGGACAAAATCGCTGCACGTATGGTTTCGGAAGCATATGCGCCGACATTGAGCGAGAAACCGATGATGGCGGCGGGAATCGGATCAATGAAAATACCGACGGACGGCAGTCCGTAAAACACAATCACAAGCTGCACCAACAGCGGCGTCCCCCTGATGATGGAAATATAAGTTTCCACCAGTTTCAGCAGGATTTTCCGTACAATGCCGCCCGAAGGCATAATCCGCACCAAAGCCACGGCGATGGCAATCACCATCCCGATCAGGAACGACGCCACCGCCAACGGCAGCGACACCATAAAACCGGCTTTGACCATAGGCAAAAACGCGCTGACAATCATGTCGGCGCGTGTTTCCGTCATAAACGGCAGCGAAGCAAGAAAATTATTTAACACTGATGTCTTTTCCGAAGAATTGTTCACCCAGTTTTTTCAGCGTGCCGTCAGCTTTCAGCTCGTTGATTGCCGTGCTGAATTTCGCTACGACTTCATCATTGCCTTTATTGACAATCAAGCCGGAACCGACTTTTTCATCGGCAGGAGCAGACCAAACGATTTTCACGCCCGCATTCGGGTTTTTCTTCAGATAGTCTAAAACTGCCAACTCATCGTTCAAAGTCGCATCGGCGCGTTTTTGTTCAATCAGGGTCAGCGATTGCGCCAAACCGTCCACCGGTACGAGTTCCGCTCCTGCCGCTTTGGCTTTTTCGCCGTAATTGCTGGTCAGGGATTGCGCAGTTTTGACGCCTTTGATGTCGTCAATGGATTTGATGTTGCTGTCTTTGCGCGCAACCAAGACCGCACCGCTCCAGCTATACGGCTCGGATTTGTCGAATGTCGCTTGGCGTTCGGGGCTGGTCAAACCGACTTGGTTTGCCACCACGTCGAAACGTCCCGCTTTCAAACCCGCCATCATCGAATCCCATTGCGTTTCTTTAAATTCGACTTTCACGCCCAGTTTGTCGGCAACGGCGCGGGTAACTTCCACATCGTAGCCGGTCAGCTTGCCGTCTTTGTCGTGGTAGGTAAACGGCGCGTAAGTGCCTTCGGTACCGACGGTAATCGTACCTTTATTGTTGATACGCTCGATTAAAGAACCGGAAGCGTTGGCAGATTGGGCGGGAGCAGAAGAAGACGCGCTGCCGCCCTCTCCGCCGCAGGCTGCCAAAACCAATGCGGTCATGCCGCCGAGTACGAATTTTTTCAACATAATCCTCTCCTGAAGAAAAAGTGTGCAAGAGCCGCATTCTAAGTGAAATTGCGGCAAACACAAAGAATACTTTTTTATATTGCTTATTCCGAAACGGATAAAGGAAGCCGTAAAACCTCCATCCATCAAGCAAAGGTCGTCTGAAAATGTGAATAAGCCCCTTTTCCCACTTTCAGACGACCCTCTTTATCGTCCGCATCATGATTCGGCTTGATATTTAAGATTCAAAGGGAGCTGCGTTCTGTTTTGCCTGCGCTTTGCAACCTTAAACGAAAGCGTAGAGATAACCCGAACATAGCAAAAGGTCGTCTGAAAATTTTCAGACGACCTTTATTGTTTAATCCGCCATTTGTATCAAGCTGTCGGCGAGGCGGTCGGCGGCTTGGCGGTAGCCTTTGCCTGAGAAGTGGACGCCGTCTTTAGCGGCGAGGCCTTGGCTCATCCAGCTTTTCATGCTGCATTCGCCGCCCATCGCGTTCTGCCACGACCAATACATGATTTTTTCATCGCGGGCAATGCGTTGCTGCATTTGTTGGATGCTGCTTAAGGTGGCGGGGCGTGTGCCGCAGCTTCCTGAAGTGCTTTTCAGGGATTCGGGCGCGCCGAGAATCAGGATGCCTGCGTCGGGCAGGCTTTGTTTGATTTGGCGGATGTAGCTGCGCCAGCTTTGTTCGGTGGCTGTAATGTCCAAATCGCGGGCGAAGGCTTCGTTGGTGCCGTAGGCGATGATAACGAGGTCGGCGCGGGTTTGGGCAAGGTCATCCTGCCAAGAGGGACGCCATTTGGACCAGTGGGTCAGTTGCGCGCCGTTGATGCCGAGTGCGGAAACAGTTACGCCGCGTCCAGGATTTTCGATATTGATGTAGCCGATGTCCCAAGGCATGGAGCTGCTGAGGGTCAGGGGCAGGCGGCCGTTGCTGCGGATGATTTGCCAGCCGCTGCTTCCGGCGGGAACTTCGCGTCCGTTGAATGACAGGGTTTGTTCGGGCAGGACGGGTTTGGCGAAGACGGAAATCTGCTTCTCGCCGCTGCTGCCGTCTTTGGCGCTGATGGTAACGCTGCTGCCGTTGGCTTTGGCGATGATGCCGCCTAAGGGGAAGTCGTCTGAAACGCTGCGGCTGCTGACGGTTTGCCATGAGCCGTCATAGCGGACGGCTGCGCTGCGCTGTCCTTTGACGCTCGAAGGATAAACCCAGCCTATGCCGCCGTCGCCCCATTTTTGTTGGAGGCGCAGGCGCAGTTGTTCGGTGAAAAGGTCGCCGGCGGTGTGTGAATCGCCGATTTGAAGGATGCGGAATTTGCCGTCCGAGCTGCGGTCGAGTTTTTTGAGCTTGGAGAGCCATGTGGGACGGCTGCTGCCGTAGTTTTCCAGCAGCATATCGGCGGCGGGGGCAGCGGCAGACAGGCACAATGCGGTAAGGGATACGGACAGGGTTTTGATGTTCATGAGTTTCCTGTGTGTGGTTTCAGACGACGTCTTTTGACGCGGCGGAGGGCTATTGTAACGAAAAAGACGGCATTGGATAAACTAAACGCCGTCCTTTTGCTGCCGATACGGGCTTAACGTGCGGATAATTGTTCCGTGCGTTCTTCGCCGTTCATTTCAGGGGTCGTCTGAAAAACGATTTTTTCCATGATTTTATCCGCGAGCAGTTTTTGTCCTTCAGCAGAGAAGTGGATGCCGTCTTTGCTGCGGTAGCGGATGATTTTTCCATTGATGTTGACGGAGTCGGCGTAGGTGTCCGAGCCGTTGCTGAGGAGTTTGTCGGTCGGTATCCACAGGGCTTTTGGACTGATCTCGTCTGCTAAAAGTTTGTCGAGATATCGCATTTGCTTGTTAAGTTTTGCCTGTTTCATATAAGGGATGCCCATCCAAATGACTTGCACATGGTGTTGTTCGGCGGCGGCCAGGATGCGGTTGACGCGGCTGAGGTATTCTTCCGACCATTCGGGCGAGGCGAATTTCAGGTATTTTTTGCCTTTCGGGAAGTCCCACGGGTCGTTGGGGCCGAGGAAAACGACCAGAAGGCGGATGTCGGTTTGTTGTTTCAGCGTTTGCTCAATGGTGTTCGGCCAGTCGAAAAACTTGGGATAGGACAATCCGGTGCTTTGTTTGCTTAGGTTCACCGACTGGATGCCGTATTGTTTTTTCAGGCTTCTTTCAACAAAAGGTGCAACGCCCTGCATCATCGAGTCGCCGGCAAAAAAGACTTTGTCGCCTTGTCCGAGAACGATATTGGCAGGTGGGGTAATGGGGAGACGATGTGCTTCGGGTTGTCCGCCGTTTTGTGCCGTTTGTGGTTGACGTCCGTCGGCGGGACGGTTTTTTTCGTGCGGTTCGGACGCATTAAGCTGCGCATTTTGTTCAGACGACCCGTCGTTTTCAGCAATTTGAGGTTCCGGTTCGGCAATCACAGGCTGTCCTGCCAAACGTGCTTTGAGGTCGTCTGAAAAGGCGTATGCGTCTTGTTGCAGCTTCGCGCCCGTGCGCCACCATTCGTATTCGGACAAAGGCTCCAGCGGCGAAGCCTGATGATAGGTTTGCTGCCAATAGGCATTGATGGAATCTTGACTGAACCACGCCGCGCCAAAGGCGCAAACCAAAAGGGAGGCAAACAGGGAAATAAAACGTTTCATATTCTGATTGTCCTTTTAAAAATCGGCGTAAATAAAGCCCGGGATGCCCGACGGCGCCAATACGATAATCAACACCAACACCAGCGTCAGCGGTATAAACCACAGCCACATCGGCATTTTTTCCAATGCCGCCACTGCGCCGTCAAACAGGCGAAGCAAATACGGGTAGAGCAAAATCATCAGGCCAAACGCGGCAAGCAGCAGGACATCCGCCTGTTTCGGTGCAGCCCAACCTGCTTCGTTGGCGAATAAGGCATCAAATACCATCTGCGTATCGGCGAGGCTGCCGGTGTTGAACACGACGAAAGTGAAGCAGACGAAATGGAAAGTGACGAACCAGGCAAGCGGACGCAAGATTTTCAGACGACGTGAACCGTCCCGCCCGAATATTTTGTCGCCGCAGTTGAGCAAAATTAATGCCACGCCGTGCAGCGCGCCCCACAGCAGGAAATTCCAGCCGTAGCCGTGCCAAACGCCCGACAACACCATCGCCAGCAGCAAGTTGAACTGCGTCAGGACGAAGCCGTGTTTGCTGCCGCCCAAGGGAATATAAATATAGTCGCGTATCCAAGTGGAAAGGCTGATGTGCCAACGGTTCCAGAAGTCGCGGATATTGAACGCGCGCAGCGGTGCCGCAAAGTTTTTCGGCAGGCGGAAACCGAGCAGCATCGCCATCCCGATTACCAAATCCGAATAGCCTGAAAAATCGAAGAAAAGCTGGAAAGTATAGCCGTACACCCCCGACAACACGCCCCAGCCGTCAAATTGGGCGGGATTCTCGAAAACGGGCGATACCCAGCCGTCTCCCAGCGCACCCGCCAGCCACCATTTTTTAGCAATGCCCAGCAAAATCAAGCACACCGCCAGCGCGGGGCGCACCAATGCGCGCGGTTCTGCCGTCCGAATCTGTTCCAAAGCCCCCGCCTGTTCGCCATCTATGCTTTTAAACGCCGCGGCACGGATAATCGGCCCGGAAGTAATCGTTGGGAAAAAGCTCAAATGCAGCAGCAATTCATGCCACGCAAAGCGGTCGCCCATCGGATGACGGCAGCAGTACACCAAATAAGCCAAAGATTGAAATGTGTAATAAGACAGCCCCAAAGGCATCAAGATATCGACAATCTCGCTCTGCCCCGTGTATTGGCGGATAAACGGGCGGAAAAAGTCGAAATATTTGAAGAAACACAATACTGCCAAAGCAGCCGCTACGCCGAAGCCCAGCCAGAATTTCCGTACGTTTTCCTTTTCAGACGACATCAACAGGCCGAGCAAATGCACGCAGGACGAATAGCAGGCAATTATGGCGGCAAAGATGGGATTCAAGTGATACAGCCAGCCCATCCCCGCCAGCAGAAGCAAAACATTCTGCACTGACGGCATACGGAAAAATGCCCAATAAAGAGGTAGAAAAGCAATAAAAAATACCGCGAATTCAATCGACAGCAACGGCATAAGTGTTCCTTGAAATTTTTATTGTTCGGATATTTCGAAATATAGGTTTAGCAGTTTAAACCAAAACTGCGTATTGTAAATAAGTGTTTGAATTTATACAACTAACGTTAATCCAAAAAAATAGCCGTTCGTCAAAAGAGTGGACAAATCAAGGCTTTTGGGATAACACATCAATTTATTTATAATTATTTTATATCTAAATACCTATCCTCACCTATCCTCCTGGAAAAGAATAATATTATGAGCCTCTCTTAAAATATTACACAATAAAAAACAGCCGATATTTTCCCATATCGGCTGTTCCTGTTTACTGCTTAATCGATATCCACTTTATTGGTGTTTAGGCAGCTCTTTCAAAGTCAGCGGCTTGATGTACCAAATATCGCGGCAGTAGTCGGCGATGGAACGGTCGGACGAGAAGAAGCCCATATTGGCGATGTTGATCAACGCGGATCTACGCCATGCGGCAACATTGCGGTAGTGTTCGTCCGCTTTGTATTGCGTGTCAATGTAGCTGCGGAAATCCGCCATCAGTTGATAGAAATCGCCGTAAGGTTGCAGGACGTCGTTGTAGCGGTTCGGCTCTTCGGGGGAGAACGTGCCGCTGCTGATTTGGTTGACGACGCGGCGCAGGTCGTGATCGCGTTCGATGTAGCCCAGCGGGTCGTAGCCGTTGCGGCGGAGTTCTTCCACTTGTTCAACGGTGTTGCCGAAGATAAAGCAGTTGTCCGCGCCGACTTTTTCCAGAATTTCAACGTTCGCGCCGTCCAGCGTACCCATACAGAGCGCACCATTGAGGGCGAACTTCATGTTGCTGGTGCCGGATGCCTCTGTGCCTGCCAATGAGATTTGTTCGTGCAAATCGGCGGCGGGGATGATGATTTGGGCGAGGCTGACGCTGTAATTCGGGATATAGACGACTTTAATCAGGTCGCGGATGCGTTCGTCGTTGTTGATGGTTTTCGCTACGTCGTTAATCAGGCGGATGATTTTTTTCGCCATGTAGTAGGCGGATGCGGCTTTACCGGCAAAGATGAAAACGCGCGGCTGCCAGTCGAAATCTGGGTTTTCCAAGATTTTGTTGTAGCGGTCGACGATGTGCATCACGTTCAACGCCTGACGTTTGTATTCGTGGATGCGTTTGATTTGAATGTCAAACAGCGCGTCCGTGTTAACCTTGATGCCCAATTCGGTTTCGATGTATTTGGCGAGGCGTTCTTTGGCGGCTTTTTTCACTGCGCCGAATTCTGCCTGCACGCTTGCATCGTCAACTTTTTCGTTGAGCTTGGTCAGATTGTCCAAATGCAGGCGCCAGTCTTGTTCGCCCAAGTGTTTGTCGAGGAAACGGGTCAGCTCGGGGTTGGCGATGTTGATCCAGCGGCGTGGGGTTACGCCGTTGGTTACGTTGGTGAAGCGTTCTGGGAACACTTTGGCAAAGTCGGCGAAGATGGAAGTGGTCATCAGGTCGGAGTGGATTTTCGCCACGCCGTTGACTTTGTGCGAACCGATGACTGCCAGCCATGCCATGCGGACACGGCGGCCGTTGTTCTCATCGATGATGGACACGCGGCGGACGAAGTCGTCGTCGAAGTTGCCGATGGCGCGCAGGGCGTTCAAGAAGTAGGCGTTGATTTCAAAGATGATGTCCAAATGGCGCGGCAGCAGGCGCCCCATCAAATCGACCGGCCAAGTTTCCAAGGCTTCACTCATCAGGGTGTGGTTGGTGTAAGAGAAAATCTTACAACACATATTCCATGCTTCGGTCCATGCAATGCCTTCTTCGTCAATCAGGATGCGCATCAGCTCGGGAATCGCCAGCACGGGGTGGGTATCGTTCAGGTGGATGGCGACTTTATCGGCTAGGTTTTTGATGCTGGGGAAACGGCATTTGTGGCGCGCCACGATGTCTTGTACGGATGCGGAAACCAGGAAATATTCCTGTTTCAGGCGCAGTTCGCGGCCGCTGTCGGTGGAGTCGTTCGGATAGAGGACGCGCGAGATGTTTTCATCGCTGTTTTGCGCACGGACGGCGGAAGCGTAATCGCCGCGGTTGAAGTCTGCCAAATCGAAGCGGTTGCCGGCGTGAGCCGTCCACAGGCGCAACGGATTAGCAACGTCGCCGCCGTAGCCGGGAATGATTTCATCGTATGCCATCGCGGAAATTTCTTCGCTCGGATGCCATTCTTTTTTGTCACCCATATTGATGACCTGTCCGCCGAAGCTGACGGCGTATTGTTTGTTCGGACGGCCGATTTGCCATGCCAAATCTTGGTCGAGCCACAAATCGGGTTTTTCGACCTGCTGGCCGTCCACGATTTCTTGTTTGAACATACCGTATTGATAGCGTATGCCGTAGCCCATGGCAGGAATGCGCAAGGTGGCGAGCGAGTCGAGGAAGCAGGCGGCCAAGCGGCCCAAACCGCCGTTGCCCAAACCGGGGTCTTGTTCTTGTTCGCAGATGTCGGCGAACTCTTTACCCAATTGTTTGAACGCCTCTTCAAATTCGGCATACACGCCTTCGTTAATCAAAGCGTTGACGAAGGCGCGTCCCAATAGGAATTCCATGGAGAGGTAGTAAACCATGCGTTTGCCGTTGTCAATGTGGGCGCGGCGGGTTTTAAGGAAGTCTTCCGCAATCAGGTCGCGCGCGGCGAGCATGGCGGCGTTGAGCCATTGGTGTTCGGTCGCCTCTTTCGGATCGACGCCCAAAATGAAAATCAATTTATAGACGATGGACTTGCGGATGGTTTCGGCATCCGGTTTCGGCATGACATAATCAAAACCTGAAATGGGTTGTTTTTTCTTAGCCATGATAGCCTTTCTCTGTTGGGGATGGGATGATGAAGCGGGGAATTTGTATCTTTTGGCAGTCTGAGGTCGTCTGAAAAGCCGTATGCCTTTATGTTCCGTCAAGCAAAGTTAATCAGGTAAATTTATTACTCATCTTCGGCATTATAACCGAGGCAGTGTAAATAATAGGGTTTTCTTTTAAAAACATCCTATTAATGACATATGTCATATATTCGGCGATGTATTCTTACGCTGCAAAATCCAAATACCCATATGTTCGACTGTCAGCTTGCCGTCTGCATTGTAATTAAACTTCTCGGATGGTACGCAAGAAATCTGCCAACTTCCTTGAGGCAGGTTAAATATTTGTTGACTACGTTTGGCGTTGATCAACAGCAGCCATTCATCATCCAAAACGATCTGCATGGCTTTTGCGCCGCGGTTGTGCCAACAAAGCTCGCTCATCGGTTCGCCTTGAATATTGAGCCAGCGGACGCGCTCTTGTTTCCACCAGACATCATCGCCCAATAATTTGATTTCTTGGCGCAGGCGGATTAAATCGCGCGTATAGCCTTGCAACGCTTCGTCCGCCTGCTGCCAATCCAGCCAAGTAATCGGGTTGTCCTGACAATAACTATTGTTGTTCCCCTGTTGGCTGTTGCCGAACTCGTCACCCGCCAGCAGCATGGGCGTGCCGTTGGCAAGGAACAGCGAAGCAAGCAAGGCTTTGACGGTGTAGGAGCGGTCTTCCAAAATTGCCGCATCTTCGGTTTCGCCCTCGATGCCGTGGTTGTAGCTGATGTTTTCGTTATGCCCGTCGCGGTTGTCTTCGCCGTTGGCATGGTTGTGTTTTTCGTTGTAGCTGACCAAATCGCGCAGCGTAAAACCATCGTGTGCGGTGATGAAATTGATGCTGGCGGAAGGATGACGGCCGCTGTGGTTGAAAATATCAGACGACCCCGCCAGACGTTCGGCAAACGCGCCCAAATTGCCGCTTTCCCACACCCAAAACGCGCGCATATCGTCGCGGAAACGTCCGTTCCACTCAGCAAAAGGCTGCGGGAAATTGCCCAAGTGATAGCCTCCTTCGCCGATGTCCCACGCCTCGACAATCAGTTTGCAGCATGCCAACACGGGGTCTTGGTAAACCACCTGAAAAAAGCGTCCGTAAGCCTGAAAATCGGGTTCCCGCCCCAATACCGTTCCCAAGTCGAAACGGAAACCGTCCACATGAAATGTTTCCGCCCAATAACGCAGGCTGTCCGCCGCCCAACGGGTTACGTCGCGGCGGACGATGTTCAACGTATTGCCGCAGCCCGACCAGTTTTCATAGCTGCCGTCGGGCTTCAGCCAATACCACAAAGCATTGTCTATGCCGCGCTGGCAAAGCATCGGGCCTTTTTCATCCTGCTCGGCGGTATGGTTGTACACGACATCCAATATCACTTCCAAACCTGCTTGATGCAAGGCTTTGACCGCCTGCTTCAACTCTTCCGCTGCGCATTCGGCATCGGCGGCATAAGACGGCTCGACGGCAAAATGGGAATAAGTGTTGTAGCCCCAATAATTGCTCAAGCCCATTTTTTGCAGGTGGTATTCGTCCAAATGCTGGTGTACCGGCAGCAGCTCGACGGCGGTAACGCCCAAAGTTTTCAAATAATCAACCACGCGCGGATCGGTCAGCGCTTGATACGTTCCCGCGTGTTCCAAATCGGGGAATTGCTTGGTAAAGCCTTTCACATGGGCTTCGTACACTATCGTCCTGCCCCACGGATGGTTCGGGCGGCGGTCGTCGCCCCAATCGAAATCATCGTCGCCCACCACCACGCTTTTGGGTGCCACCGCCGCATTGTCCCGCCTGTCTTCCGGACGGAACCACGCCATTTCCTCATCGTCCCGATAACTCGGTTTGCCGTCGATTTTTTTGGAATACGGGTCAATCAACAATTTGTTCGGATTGAAACACGAGCCGCCCGGCGCATCAGCACGCCCGTAAACACGAAAACCATACCGCTGCCCTGCCCCGACCTCCGGCACAAAACCATAAAACACCGACCCGCGCCGCGAAGGCATTTCCAAACGGGTTTCCTTTCCCTTGTCAAAGAGGCACAGCTCGACTTTTTCGGCATGGATGGAAAACAGCGCAAAATTCGCCCCTTCCTCAGTCAGCGACACGCCCATCGGATAAGGCGCACCTTCTTCAATGCGCCATGTTTTGGTTTTCATTTTGTTTGTCCTGATTTGATGGAGACGCTTCGGGCTGCGCTTCCGGATAGATGTTCTTTTTATAGTGGATTAACTTTAAACCAGTACGGCATTGCCTCGCCTTAGCTCAAAGAGAACGATTCTCTAAGGTGCTGAAGCACCAAGTGAATCGGTTCCGTACTATCTGTACTATCTGCGGCTTCGTCGCCTTGTCCTGATTTAAATTTAATTCACTATATAGTGGTGATGCTTGAATGGAAAGAGGTCGTCTGAAAAGCAAAATCCCGTTTTCAGACGACCTCTTTTAGCCATAAACCTTTGTTTTAACTTGAGGCCGTCCGAATTTGAGCGCTATCAATTCGGCAACCTCACCGCCAACTCGGCAGGCCATGCTGCCTTGGCGTCGGTTTTTACGAAACCATTGCCCGTCAGCCCGCCTTTCAGCAGGCGGTTGTATTTCACCGCCGTTTCGCGCGGCACTTGCAATTTCACTTTAAACATCAGCTTCGCGCGTTCATCGACCGTTTCCACCGACTTGGGCGTAAACTGGGCGTCCGTCGCGATAAATTTGATTTTGGCGGGGAACACCGCGTCAATGCCGTCCAAACGGATACGCGCATCATCATTGACTTTCAGACGGCTCATGCTGTCGGTCGGCAGGAAAATATTCATCGAAACATCGGCAGGATCAAGCAGGCTGACCACTTTCGAACCCGCCGCGACCACGTTGCCTGCTTCCGCAATGGTGTATTCCACCCTGCCGGCTATCGGCGCGCGGATGTTCATATCATCGTTGGCGGATGTGGCCGATTTGACTGCCGCCCTCGCCTGTTCGACACCGGCGCGCGCTTCCGCTTGCGCGGCGGCACTTTGCGCTACCGTCGCCTGCGCTTCGTCCCGTGCCGCTTCGGCTGCTTTGACTGCTGCAACAGCGCGCTCATAATCTGCCTGACGCTTGGTAACTTCCGATTGCGACACCAGCTGGTCGGCAAGCAATTTACGGGCATTGTCCAGCTCCATTTTCGCCACGCGCAGCTGCTGCCTGTTCGCGTCCACATTCGCCTGCGCGCGCGCAACCGTCTGTTTCATCTGCGCTTCGGCAGCTTTGGCGCGCCCGACCGCCTCTTCTTGCCGCAATTCCGCCGCCCGCGCTTCTTCCAAACGGCTGTTGCTGGTTTCAGACGACAGTTCCGCCAGAATATCGCCCTCTTTCACGTCTGCGCCCTCTTCCACCAGTACCGCCTTCACCCGCCCCGGATACAGGCTGGCGACATCGATGCGGTTCAGTTCCAGCCGCCCGTTGGATTGCGCGATCCATGTCGGCAGGGTTTCTTTTTGGTTTTGAAGGACATACCACACACCGCCCGCAGCCAGCGCGACGGCAAGAGAAGCAATAACAGCTTTTTTCATGTTGCGTTACACCTTAATCGTCAAAACGGACGCGCCTTAGAGCGGTAATGCGGAAACAGCGCGGCAAACGCCCAATCTATCCTTTGGTGGATGGACGAATCGGTCAGCAAATCCTCATGCCGCCCGTTCATCTCATCGGTCAGTATCCCCAACATACGGTAGCGCGTGTTCATAATCATCGGCGAGATAACCGCGCCATTGAGGAACTCAAACTGATTCAACAATTCCAATTCCGACACACCCTCCCTACCGTTGCACTTCTTGATATGCCGGATCATCCCGTAGGCAAGCATCTTATGCTGCTTTTTCAACGCTTTGGTAATCAAATCCACGCCTTCTTCGCTGTCCAGCAGCATCCTGTGTATCCACGCCAAATGCTCGCGTATCGTTACCGCCAGCCGCCAGACAATCTGATACAGCCGCTCCGTATCTTCGATATTTTGGGCAAAATCGAACGACACCCGCCCCAAAGCCCGATTGCTGTACTCAATCAACATCGCCTTCACAAATTCGTCTTTATCGGCAAACATCCTGTTGAACGTTTCCAAATTCGAATTCAAATGCTCCGCGATCGCCTGCTCGGACAGCCGCTTGTAGCCGCATCTGGGATAAAAATGAATGCCTGCGGAAATAAATTGCGCACTGGTTACACCGTTCATTATCTTCACCTCATCTGCCTGTATTGTTGTCATAGGACAAATATCCAAGACCCAAATGAAACAAAAATCTTCTGAAATATCAGGCTGTCTGCGGACGCTGCCGTCAACCGTCAACGCATCATCCCAACCCTGCCCGATACAAATGCCAACCAACTCTTATTTTATAGTGGATTAACTTTAAATCAGGACAAGGCGACGAAGCCGCAGACAGTACAGATAGTACGGCAAGGAGAGGCAACGCCGTACTGGTTTAAAGTTAATCCACTATATAAAGCACGCAAAACGCCCCGACTCAATCATCCGGTCTGTTTTTTTATTTCACTATATAACAAACCGCCCCCGCCTTCAATGCAACCACATTCCCAATTATCATTAAAATCCGATAGTTAAATCTGATTTAAGAGGATATGGGTCGTCTGAAAAAACGGTTTCAGACGATTTGAAGGGAAGCATCAACATAAATAAACGCCTTATCAATATCCGAATATTCGAGAGTTGCTATAAAAAATCGTCTGAAAACTGGCTTCCCGTTTTCAGACGACCTTTGCTTACTCTTTGGCAAATTGCTGCGTAAAGCGGACAAATTCTTCTTTTTTCGCTTTTGCCTTGCCTGAATCGATGGCTGCTTCGGCGGCTTTGACACCGTCCGCCAACGAAGGCACGACATTGCCGGCATAGAGCGCGGCGGCGGCGTTGAGCAGGACGATGTCGCGTGCCGCGCCATGTTTGCCGCTCAACACTTCATCCATTTTTTCCAAAGACTCTTGCGCGTTGACGACTTTGATTTCGTCCAAATCGCGGCGGATTTCAATGCCGAAATCTGCAGGGCTGATGTCGTATTCGCGGATTTCTCCGTCTTTCAGCTCGGCAACGCGGGTTTTGCCCGTCAGCGTGATTTCGTCCAAACCGCCTTCGCCGCACACGACCAAAACGTGTTTGGAACCAAGCTGTTTCAATACGCGCGACAGGATGCCGCATAAATCAATGTGGAACACGCCCAAGAGCTGGTTTGGCGCGCCGGCAGGGTTGGTCAGCGGGCCCAAGATATTGAAAATGCTTCTAAACCCGAGCGAACGGCGCACGGGCGCGACGTGGCGCATCGCGCTGTGGTGGTTTTGGGCAAACATAAAGCCCAAGCCTGTTTGACGGATGCTTTCGGCGACTTGCTCCGGTGTAATGTTCAACACCGCGCCCATCTGCTCCATCACGTCTGCCGCGCCGCTGGACGAAGAAACAGAGCGCCCGCCGTGTTTGGCGACTTTCGCGCCTGCCGCAGCGGCGACAAACATGGAAGTCGTGGAAATATTGAAGGTTTTTGCACCGTCCCCGCCCGTACCAACAATATCGACGAGGTCGTCTGAATTTTCCAGCGGCACTTTGGCGGCAAATTCGCGCATGACGGCGGCGGCGGCGGTGATTTCCGATACGGTCTCGACTTTAATCCGCAATCCGGTCAAGATGGCGGCGATTTGTTCGGGCGGCACCTGTCCGCTCATAATCTGGCGCATCAGGTCGGTCATTTCGTCGTAAAACAATTCGTTGTTGCTGATTAAGCGTTCGATGGCTTGTTGCGGTGTAATCATGGTTCAATCCTTTTTACGGGTATTTTTACGTCAAACGTCGTCTGAAAGTTTTCAGACGACGTTTGGTTTAAGCAGCGGACGCTTGGAAGTCTTTAAATTCTTCCAAAAAGTTTTTCAACATATCGTGTCCGTGTTCGGTCAACAGGGCTTCGGGGTGGAACTGCACGCCTTCAATGGCGTATTCCTTGTGCCGCACGCCCATGATTTCCTGATCCTCCGTCCATGCGGTTACTTCCAAGCAATCGGGCAGCGTATCGCGGGCGATGACAAGGCTGTGATAACGCGTGCAGGTAATGGGATCGGGCAAATCTTTAAACATGCCTTTGTTCAAATGGAACACGGGCGAAACTTTTCCATGCATCAGCGTTTTTGCCCGCACCACATCCCCGCCGAACGCTTCGCCTATCGTCTGATGCCCGAGGCACACGCCCATAATCGGCAGCTTACCGGCGAAATGGCGCATGGCAGCGACCGAAATGCCCGCCTCTTTCGGCGAACAAGGACCCGGCCCGATAACGAGATATTGCGGTTTCAAAGCTTCGATTTCTTCGAGCGTAATATCGTCGTTGCGGCGGACGACGACTTCCTGACCGAGTTCGGCAAAATATTGGACGATGTTGTAGGTGAAACTGTCATAGTTATCAATAAACAAAAGCATGGGGGTACGGCCTTTTAGGGTTGTTTGACGGCGGCGATGTTTTCGGGCGAATTGATAAACGCCCACATCTGCTCTTCGGTTCGGAAAACGCCGTTACGGACAATATAATGCAGCGGATGCTTAATCAGCGCATCTGCTTTGCGGACAAAAACACGCATATTGCTGCTGTTTGCCGCCATTTCCAACACTTTGGCGGCAAAAGCGGGGCGGTGCAACTTGTCGTGCATCAGCGGATGACGGGCGATGTATTCGTTCAGAGGCTTGCCGCTGCTGTGGAAATCCGTGTGCAGCGGGTCGAGGAATACAATAAAAAAAGGCATCTTGCCCAAATAATCGTCTGCATCGTTCATAAGCGTTTCGGACGGAATATTTATATCGACATAATAGCACAGTTAACCGCGATACTCGGAAAGCTGCGCCTGCCCCTCCGATTGAAAGGTCGTCTGAAAATAAACGAAACGGTTTTTCAGACGACCTTTTTATTGACATCTTTTTCTCTATCAATACTCGGGCATCATCTCACCTTCACCACCCATACTGTTTGCCGCATTAACCCGTTCCTGCGCGGCTTTCACTTGATTCTCCAAACCTTTAATCCGTTCTTGATAGCGGGCGTAGTTTCGCTCGTTGCCATAACGGACCTGTTTGCCCTCTTCCAGATTTTTCTGTGCCTGAGCCAATTCGTTTTGCGCTGAAGATGAGCCGGGTATTGCGCTGGCTGGTGGAGGTGGCATTTGTTCGGATGGAGCTTTTCCTGAAGCAGCGTTTGCTGATGCCGAGTGTGCGGACGGTGCGGCGGAGGTATAAACCGAAGGTCTGCCGATATTGCCCGGTTTGCAGTTTTTGCCGCCGGTCTGCGTATAGGTTTTACGCCCTGATTTGTCGATACATTCAAATACGGGGGATGCCGTTGCTACGACGGAAAATGCGAGCAGTAATGTGCTTAAAATCAATTTATTCATTCTTATACCTTTCATCAAATCATCAAAACCATATCCACCATGCCACCAAAGCAATGATCATCACCAAATTCGCAATAATAATCGGCTTCCATTGCCGAGGTGCGTGACGTAATTCTGCGCCTGAACGTGTGCGGCGGATGTAGAGAAACGGACTGAGCAGCATGGATGCGGCACACAACAGAATAATCACGGCGTAATAGATTTTTTCAGTTTCCATTTCCTCCGCCCCCGTTTCAGACGACCTATACAAAATATGCTACAATCGCCGGCGATTATAACACCCTGTTTATCTATATTTATAAAGGTTTTACCAATAATGATTTCTACCAACGGCATTACCATGCAGTTCGGCGCGAAGCCGCTGTTTGAAAACGTATCCGTCAAGTTCGGCGAAGGCAACCGCTACGGCTTGATCGGCGCGAACGGTTCGGGCAAATCCACCTTCATGAAAATCCTCGGCGGCGATTTGGAACAGACTGCGGGCGAAGTGGCGATTGAAAACGGCGTACGCTTGGGTAAGCTGCGCCAAGACCAGTTTGCCTACGAAGACATGCGCGTGCTGGACGTGGTGATGATGGGGCACACCGAAATGTGGGCGGCGATGACCGAACGTGATGCGATTTACGCCAACCCCGAAGCCACCGAAGACGATTACATGAAAGCCGCCGAACTGGAAGCCAAGTTCGCCGAATACGACGGCTACACCGCCGAAGCACGCGCCGCCGAACTGTTGAGCGGCGTGGGCATTTCCGAAGATTTGCACAATGCGACCATGGCGGAAGTCGCCCCGGGCTTCAAGCTGCGCGTATTGCTGGCGCAAGCCCTGTTCTCCAAACCTGATGTTCTCTTGCTTGACGAGCCGACCAACAACTTGGACATCAATACCATCCGCTGGCTGGAGGGCGTGTTGAACCAATACGACTCCACCATGATTATCATCTCGCACGACCGTCACTTCTTGAACGAAGTCTGCACCCACATGGCGGATTTGGACTACAACACCATCACCATTTATCCGGGCAACTACGACGACTACATGCTCGCCTCCGCCCAATCGCGCGAACGCGCCCTGAAAGACAACGCCAAGGCAAAAGAGAAACTACAAGAGCTGCAAGAGTTCGTCGCCCGCTTCTCCGCCAACAAATCCAAAGCCCGTCAGGCAACCAGCCGTCTGAAACAGGCAGACAAAATCAAAGCCGAGATGGTCGAAGTCAAACCTTCTACCCGCCAAAACCCGTATATCCGCTTTGAAGCCGATGAAAAAGCCAAGCTGCACCGTCAGGCGGTGGAAGTAGAAAATCTGGCCAAACGCTTTGAAACCCAGTTGTTTAAAAAACTGAGCTTCATCCTCGAAGCCGGCCAGCGCCTCGCCATCATTGGCCCCAACGGCGCGGGTAAATCCACCCTGCTGAAACTCCTTGCCGGCGCGTTCAACCCCGAATATTCAGACGGCCTCACCCCCGACGCAGGCACCATCAAATGGGCGGAAAAAGCCAACGTCGGCTATTACCCTCAAGACCATGAAAACGACTTCGATGTCGATATGAACCTGAGCGAATGGATGCGCCAATGGGGCCAAGAAGGCGACGACGAACAGGTCATCCGCGGCACTTTGGGGCGTTTGCTCTTCGGCAGCAACGACGTGGTGAAAAAAGTGCAGGTTCTCTCCGGCGGTGAAAAAGGCCGTATGCTCTACGGCAAACTCCTGTTGCTGAAACCCAATGTGCTGATTATGGACGAACCCACCAACCACATGGACATGGAAAGCATCGAATCGCTGAACATGGCGCTGGAGAAATACAACGGCACGCTGATTTTCGTGTCGCACGATCGCCAATTCGTCTCCTCGCTCGCCACCCAGATTATCGAGCTGGACGGCAAGGGCGGTTACGAACACTATCTGGGCGATTACGAAAGCTATCTGGAGAAAAAAGGCTTGGCTTAATTACGCCGTTTTAATCAATGTCTGAAACACCAACGTCGTCTGAAAGACTGTATCTTTCAGACGACGTTTATTTTTTAAAATCCGTTTATAAAATGTTTAAACAAGTTGCATCTACTTCGGTTGCCTATGATGGAAATAAGCAGGCATATATCGTGTTACCAAACTTGCGCTGCCATTCATCTTATTGCCAGGAACTAATCCAAGTTTCTGAAGTTTCAGCCATTTCCAATATTTCTAAAATATCAGAGAAATCATAAGCAACAACAAAAGGTCGCCTGAAAACCCAAATCCAAGTTTTCAGACGACCTTTTCATATCAACCGATTATTTAAGCAGCAAAGCGTTTGGCGACTTCGTCCCAGTTGACGATTTCCCAGAAACCTTTCAGGTAGTTGGGGCGGCTGTTGCGGTAGTCGATGTAGTAGGCGTGTTCCCATACGTCACAGGTCAGCAGCGGAGTGTTTTCAGTGGTCAGCGGAGTGGCCGCGTTGGAAGTGGAAACCAAATCCAATTCGCCGGCAGGGGTTTTCACCAGCCATGCCCAACCGGAGCCGAAAGTACCTGCCACGCAAGCGGAGAATGCTTCTTGGAATTTCTCGAAGCTGCCCCATTTGGCGTCGATGGCGGCGGCCAGTTCGCCGGAAGGTTTGCCTTGACCTTTAGGCGTGAAACCCAGCCAGTAGAAGGTATGGTTCCAAGTTTGCGCTGCGTTGTTGAACACACCGCCTGAAGATTTTTTCACAATCTCTTCCAAAGGCAGGTTTTCAAATTCGGTACCTTTGATTTGATTGTTCAGATTGGTGATGTAGGTTTGATGGTGTTTGCCGTAGTGGAACTCCAAAGTCTCTTTGCTCAGATGCGGGGACAATGCGTCCAGTTCATAAGGCAGTTGTGGCAGCTTATGTTCCATTTTAGTGCTCCTAAATTATTTTATATGATTGTATTTTGGTAGTGTCCGCTGCTCGGGATAAACCGGACAGCATCGTTATTTTACCTGCTTTAAATCAGGAAAACCAATTAAACTTGCGCTGCGCTATAATAGCAGATTCCAATTTCCATTCATTTAGGATTGCCGCCATGAACGATTATCCCGATACGTCGTCTGAAGACCGCGAAGTCAGCGCGTTGTCGCTGCCGCCGCATTCTATGGAGGCGGAGCAATCCGTTTTGGGCGGTCTTTTGCTTGAGAATTCGGCTTGGGACAGAATCGCCGATGTAGTTACCGGTGAAGACTTCTACCGACACGAACACCGCCTGATTTTCCGCACCATCGCCAATCTGATTAATGAAAGCCGTCCTGCCGACGTGATTACCGTTCAGGAAAGTTTGGAGCGCAATGAGGAACTAGAGGCGGCGGGCGGATTCAATTACCTGATTACTTTGGCGCAAAACACGCCGTCCGCTGCGAATATACGCCGCTATGCCGAAATCGTGCGCGAGCGTTCTATCATGCGCCAACTTGCCGAAGTCGGTACTGAAATTGCCCGTAGTGCCTACAATCCTCAAGGCAGGGATGCCGGGCAGCTTTTAGATGAAGCGGAAAACAAGGTGTTCCAAATTGCAGAAAGTACGGCTAAATCCAAACAGGGCTTTCTCGAAATGCCTGCGCTTTTGAAGGAAGTAGTCGAGCGCATCGACATGCTTTATTCACGCGATAATCCGGATGAAGTTACCGGTGTGTCAACAGGGTTTATCGACTTGGATAAAAAAACCTCAGGTCTCCAGCCCGGTGATTTGATTATTGTGGCAGGTCGTCCCTCTATGGGTAAAACTGCCTTTTCCATCAATATCGCGGAACATGTTGCCGTAGAGGGCAAGCTGCCTGTCGCCGTATTTTCGATGGAGATGGGCGGCGCGCAACTGGTGATGCGTATGCTGGGTTCGGTGGGCAGGCTTGATCAGAGCGTTTTGAAAACGGGCAGATTGGAAGATGAACACTGGGGTCGTCTGAATGAAGCTGTGGTCAAGCTTTCCGATGCGCCTATGTATATTGATGAAACACCGGGCTTGACCGCACTCGAATTGCGCGCCCGCGCCCGTCGTCTTGCGCGCCAGTTCAACGGAAAATTGGGCTTAATCGTTATCGACTACCTGCAATTAATGGCAGGTTCAGGCCGCTCGGACAACCGCGCCTCAGAACTCGGCGAAATTTCGCGCTCCCTCAAAGCCTTGGCGAAGGAGTTGCAAGTTCCTGTTATTGCTTTGTCGCAGTTGAGCCGTACCGTAGAGCAGCGTACCGACAAGCGCCCAATGATGTCCGACTTGCGGGAATCCGGTGCCATCGAGCAGGATGCCGACCTGATTATGTTTATGTACCGAGACGAATACTATAACCAAGAATCGCCCATGAAAGGTCTCGCGGAATGTATTATCGGCAAACACCGTAACGGTCCTGTCGGGAAAGTATTCCTCACTTGGATGGGACAATTTACCAAATTCGACAATGCAGCCTACATTCCCGAATCGGCATTGATGGAAGATTGAGACAAATCAGTCTAAAAACCAAGCAAATTTCATATTTTATTAGGCAATTCATCCCAATATCGTTTAGAATGAGCCAAACCGCATAATTACCGGCGATAAAAATATTCTAAGTCGGATAATAAAACACATTACTTAACTCTAGACGTTTTTACTACTCATGTACGCACAACAAAAAGGTTTTACCTTAATCGAATTGTTGGTCGTGATTGCTATTACCGCCATCATGGCCACTATCGCCCTTCCCAATATGAGCGAATGGATTGCCTCCCGCCGCGCAGCCAGTCAGGCAGAGCAGGTGGCAAATCTCTTGCGTTTTGCACGAGCCGAAGCAGTCCGCCTCAATCTCCCTGTCTATGTCTGTCCCGTGCAATTCAAAAAAAATGGGGTTCATGATGGTAAGTGTAACGCCGATTTCAAACAGAAGGGCCTGCTTGCCTACGCTGATAAAGATAACGATATTGAATACAAAGACAAAGTGGATATTTCCCTGCGTGCTGCCCTCTTAAACCCTAAGGATATTGATAACCATAAGGGTGTTGATAAGGTTGCCTATCAATTTGACCATGTCAAATTCGGTGGCAAAAATTCTGATTCACAGCCTGTTTTCTTTGCATTCCAGCCGAATGGTACTTTCGGCTATTCTGTCAATAAACCCACTAAAAAAACTGATTTTACCTACTCGGACGGCTATATCAAAATCAGCATGACCGATTCCGCCGCAAACACAGAAAGCACCAAAAAATCTCGTGCCAGCATTGTGTTAGTTGACAGTAGCGGACGAGTAGAAATCTGCGCCAAGTCAGATTCACGCGATCTCTGTAAATATGCGGAATCTAAACCAGAATCCAATAAACAACCCTAACAATAAAATATAGCTCTATGAAACCCATGACATTACGTACAAAAGGTCGTCTGAAAACGCGTGAATCGAGATTCACCAAAACGAGCTCGGTAAGTTTTTCCAAACCCAACCAAGCAGGTATGACTTTAATTGAAGTCTTGGTGGCCATGTTCGTTCTCGCAATCGGCGTACTCGCCCTGCTCGCCATCCAACTGCGTACCGTTTCCAGCGTACGCGAAGCGGAAGGGCAAACCATCGTATCCCAACTCACTCAAAACTTAGTTGAAGGTATGCTGATTAATCCAAGGCTGGAAGAATGCACTCGTAACAATGGTCAGCGTGGATTTTGTAAAACATACATTGATGACTACATTACTGCCGGTTCTAGTGATAATCCTAAAAACGAAAAATTAGATCCCACAACCAGCATGAGCAAAAAAAGTTTAGCAAAAGCACAAATCGCACAATTCGATCAAGCCTTGCGTGCTGCTTTACCTGAATCCGAATTTCATTATGAAATCTGCCAAGACAGTTCTAATAAAGAACCTACTTATGATGGATCATTTAATTCTCATTGTGACAAAAAGGCAGATGCTGATACTGTTATTAAAGTGTTATGGCTTAAAGATGCAGAAAGCGACAAAGCAGCAAGCGGCATAAAAAGACACGAAGACTCTATTGTTTACACCTACCAAGTACGCGTAAGGGAAAGATAATGAATAATAAAAACCGCCCACACATTCCGGTAAAAGCAGGTATGCAAGGCTTCAGCCTGATTGAATTCCTTGTGGCAAGCGCATTGAGCATGATAGTCCTGCTAGCCGTCAGCTCGGGCTATTTTACCGCCCGCAGCCTGAACACCGCTGCAACCTCCCGTCTAAACGTCCAACAGGATTTGCGCAATGCATCTAACCAAATCGTGCGTGATGCCCGTATGGCTGGTAACTTTGGCTGTTTCAATATGTCAGGCTTCGATGACCAAGTCGTTATTCAAGATTTCGGTTCCGCAGATTTATTCAAACTCAAGGGTACTGGATCAATACTTCCCGCTGTCAGAGAAACAGACTCTTTAGGCTTAAAGGACTTTACACCGAGTGGAAAAGCACTGATTTTCCAATACGGCATAGATGCCCAAGATCCGCCTGCAGAAACTGCAGTTGCCAGCAATTGTACTAACATTACCAAGCCAGGAACGAAAATCACCGATGGTAAAGCAGCTTTAAAGTCAGATAGTTCCCAAGCAGGCAATATCTCAATCATGAAACATGAGGTAAATGCTTACGCTGTTGGTACAGTAGATGGGCAAGAAGGTTTGTACCGTTTCCAACTGGCTGACAACGGTACATGGAGTAATCCGCAGTTGCTGATTAAGGGAATAAAAAATATGGACATCCATTACTTTTATACTGAAGAATGCCCTGAGACCTTTGAAGGAAGTGAAGCCGCATCAGCCCCTACCCCCACCACTGCTGGAAATGCACAAAATCAGGGAACAAGTCAGGAAAAAGACGAAAAATTCAAATATACTAAAGAATTTTCCAATAAAGAAACACCTGCCTCCATCGAGATCCTGTTGAACGGAGGTAACAGTATCAATGTAGGCAAAAACAATGATAAAAATGAAGTCCAAATCTATCGAATTAACGCGACTGTACGCGGAGGAAACAAATGCGCAGACCGATTACTTTAAACCATCCTGCTAAAGCCTCTGCACAAACAGGCTTCGCATTATTCATTGTCCTGATGATCATGATCGTCATCGCCTTGCTCGTCGTTACCGCAACCCAGTCCTATAATACCGAGCAGCGTATCAGTACAAATGACGCCGACCATAAATTTGCTACCACACTTGCGGAAGCAGCATTGCGTGAAGGTGAGAACCACATTTATGAAATCGAAGACGGTAAAAAACCATTTACTGATGATTGTGCTGATGGTCTATGTAAAGCGGCGCAGGTTAGTAAAAATACCTACGCGACTGCAGCAGGAACAATTACTGTCAACGGTACTTCAAGCGTTGAGGCATGGATTCGAGAGGATGATAAGTGCTTTAATTCTGAAAATAGAAAGAAAACAAAATGCATTGATGTGAATGGAATAAAATATCCAGGTGTAAATAGTGGTGCGAAAAAAGATGCGCGTTATATCATCGAATACCTAAGCACCAATCCTACCGACAACCGTACCATTTACCGCGTTACCGCCAAAGCATGGGGAAAAAACGAAAATACGGTGGTTATACTACAATCTTATGTGGCCAACGAATAAAATAAATAGATAAAATCATGAATACGTCTATCACTAAATCTCAAGGGTTTACGCTGGTTGAGATGCTGATTGTTGTTGCCATTATTGGCATCCTCAGTACCATCGCTTACCCTTCCTATATCCGATACATCGAACGTGGCTACCAATCCCAAGCACATACGGAACTGCTTGCTATTAACAATGCCTTAAAAACCGAATTAGTCAAAAATCCTACCCTTAAAATAAAAGATGAAATTGAGGGAGATACGGGATTGGTTAAGACCTACAAAGCTGCGCCCGAGGTTGCTGCCAAATACGACTTCAGCGGTGAAATGAAAAATAAGGACGCTAAAAATAGCAGGGCTTATTATCTTTTTGCCACTCCAAAAACCGGTACTGATTACAAACTTTCCGTTTGGATGGATAGTTTGGGCAATGCCTATAAATGTACTGATGCAGAATCGGCTAAAGCCAAGTTAACAAGCAAAAACGGCAATACAGGCTGTGAACAGGTAGGTTGAGACCTTTGCAAAAAAGCCTTTCCCCCAACAGCCGAAACCCAAACACAGGTTTTCGTCTATTTCCGCCCCTAATTGCTCCTGATTTTACCCAAATACCCCCTTAATCCTCCCCGGATACCCGATAATCAGGCATCCGGGCCGCCTTTTAGGCGGCAACAGGCACACTTAGCCTGTTAGCCGCTTTCAACAGGTTCAAACACATCGCCTTCAGATGGCTTTGCGCACTCACTTTACACAGACCAAAATAGGCTGCCCGGGCGTAGCGGAATTTACGGTGCAGCGTACCGAAGCTTTGTTCGACCACATAACGGGTCTTCGACAAATATCGGTTGCGTTTGGTTTGCGCTTCCGTCAGCGGACGGTTGCGGCAGGCTTTGCGCATAATGCCGTCTAACAACTGATGCTCTTTCAGATGTTGCCGGTTTTCCTTACTGTCGTAGCCTTTGTCGGCATAGACGGTCGTACCTTCGGCAATGCCTTCCAACAAAGGGGACAGATGGTTGCACTCATGGGTATTGGCAGGAGTGATGTGCAGTTTCTCGATATATAGCTAATTAAAAACAAAATAGCACAATACTCAACTTTGAAGGTCTAACCATGGCATACTCTGCGGACTTGAGAAACAAAGCTTTAAACTATTACGAACAATGCAAAAACATCAGCCAAACCGCAGCAACATTTAACTTGTCAAGAAACACGCTTTACCTGTGGATTCGCCTTAAAAAACAAACAGGCAGCCTAAAACATCAAGTTACCGGTCTAAATGCCGTCAAATTGGATAGGCAAAAACTGGCTCAATATGTTGGGCAACACCCGGATGCCTATCTGCATAAAATCGCCAAACATTTTGATTGTACGCCAGCCGCCGTTTGCTATGCACTCAAACAGATGGGGATGATGCGCAAAAAAAGACCACCACTTACAAAGAACAAGATCCGGCCAAAGTGACGCATTATTTGACACAGCCGGCCGAATTTTCTGACTACCAACGCGTTTATTTAGATGAAACAGGATTTGACCGCTACCTGTTCCGTCCCTATGCCCGCGGCCTGAAAGGGCAAATAGTGAAAGCGCAGATAAGTGGAAAAAGATACCGACGCTTATCTCTGGTGTCCGCACAAGTCGGCAACCGGCTGATTGCTCCGATGGTTTATCAAAATACGATGACCGGAGTCTTTTTTGAAGCGTGGTTTCAGCAATGCCTACTGCCCGCATTGACTCAAAAATCGGTGATTATTTTAGATAATGCACGATTTCACCGTATGGGTGTCTTACGGAAAATGGCGGGAAAATTGGGACATAAGGTATTGCCTCTTGCACCTTATTCGCCTGAGCTCAACCCGATTGAGAAGGTGTGGGCGAATATTAAGCGGTATCTGCGAACCGTTTTGTCTGATTACGCCCGATTTGACGATGCGCTACTGTCCTATTTTGATTTTAATTGACTATAGCCTTCCTCATCGGTACGGGTATGTTGTTTGTAACCGAGTTTGTAGAGGCCGTTTTTCTTTGTCCAACGGGCATCTTTATCTTTACTCGGTGTGGTTTGGCCGCTGACTTGTCCTTTCTCATCAACTTCTATGGCCTGACGCTGTTTGCCGCCGGCAGTCTGAATAATGGTGGCATCAATGACGGCAGCGGATGCCTTCTCTACTTTTAGGTTTTTTTCGGCCAGTTGTCGGTTAATCAGTTCCAGCAATTCGGACAGGGTGTCGTCTTGCGCCAGCCAGTTACGGTAGCGGCATAAGGTGCTGTAATCGGGGATGCTCAGTTCGTCAAAACGGCAAAACAGGTTGAAATCGATGCGGGTGATGAGGCTGTGTTCGAGTTCGGGATCGGAGAGGCTGTGCCATTGTCCGGGCAGGACGGCTTTGAACATGGACAACAGGGGATAGGCGGGACGGCCGCGGTGGTCTCTAAGGTAACGGGTTCTTTGACGGTTCAGGTATTGTTCGATCGGGTGCCAATCAATCACCTGATCTAACTTCAATCGTGGGAAGCGGTCGATGTGTTTGGCAATCATGGCTTGGGCGGTTTGCCGGAAGAAGGTGCTCATGAGAAAGCCCCTAAATGTCTGAGTAGGAATTTAGGGGATTTTGGGAAATTTTGCAAAGGTCTCTTATAGTGGATTAATTTTAAAACCGGTCGGGCGTTGTCCTGTCTTGATTCAGTATGAAGTTAATTTGTTGTAAATATTTGAATAAAAGAGGTTTTATTTATTATTTTAAAAAATCGATTAGCACTCAAACCATCGTAATTTTGCCCGTTGTATAACCATTTTGATAAGCGGTATGAATTTGATATTTAATGGTAGTTACTAATTTATTTATTTTTTGATATGATAAGTAAATTTTTTAAAAAGGTAAAAACTATGAAAGGTATAGTGGATTAAATTTAAATCAGGACAAGGCGACGAAGCCGCAGACAGTACAGATAGTACGGCAAGGCGAGGCAACGCCGTACTGGTTTAAAGTTAATCCACTATATTATCAGGCTGGGAGATTCGACTACTCATGGAGGCGTTGTGGTTCAAGCGTCTTCGGATATGGTCATTGAAGGAAAGCCTGCCGCTCTGGTAGGCGATTTGGTTTCTTGCCCCATACCTGGGCATGGAACCAATCCGATTATCGAAGGCAGTCAATATATGTCGTTTAAAGGGCGCGATGTCGCTGTGGACGGTTGTAAAACTGCATGCGGCTGCGCTTTGATCAGCAGTATGCCGACTGTCGGAAGCGACTAAGGGGAATGGAATCTGCACGGAGTTAAAGTGCCGGGTTGTCTGAAATAAGATACAAAATTGCATAATCCTTTTAGTGTCACAGGTTTTTAGGGGCGCATGCCTGATTCGGGGCAGGTTTGGCAAAAAGCCTTTCATCTTAATAATTCAAAAGTTCTGATATTCAAAATACAGATTAAGTTTTTAGATTTTAAGTTTATTTTTCGGAAGTTATTATGAAGCCAATTTTTACTGGCATAGTGGTTATTATTCTAAGCATCGTCAGTGCAGTCTTACTCTACTTTTTAGGTCATAAATTCGGAATTGATACATCTGCAGCCAAAGCGGTTGTTTG